>DATLNC010000271.1:0-25702 GCA_035536935.1 Thermoanaerobaculia bacterium | reverse complement strand
TCGCCCATCAGGGACACGTTGACGTTGACCCCGGCCAGCCGCAGCCGGCGCTCGAGGTCATTGGCATCCTTGCCCGTCACCTCCACGGTGGCGATCGCACAAAGGCGCGCACAAACGCGGGCACCCGGGTCCACGACCTGCACCCCTGGCAGGGCGCCCGCCTTCTCCCGCACCTCCGCCGCGAGCGCCACCGCCCTCGCCCCGGTCTCCTCGATCCCGGCCTCCAGGGCGTAGCGCGCCGCCTCCCCCAGCCCCAGGACCAGGGCGTACGGGAACTCCCAGTTCTCGAACCGCCGCGCGTCCGGCGCGAGCACGAAATGCCCGTGGTCCACGAGCTCGGCGCCGAGCATGTCGATGTAGAGCGGGGCGTCGCCCCGGGCGATCGCCCGCCCGGAAACATAGAGGAAGCCGAGGCCCCGCGGCCCGCGGAGGAACTTGCGCGAGGTCGCCGCCAGGTAGTCGCAGCGCAGGCGCCCGACGTCGACCGGAATCTGCCCGATCGCCTGGCAGGCGTCCACGACGTAGGGCACGCCCGCGGCCTCGCAGATCTCCCCCACCTCCTCCGCGGCCTGGACGAGGCCGGAGTTGGTAGGAATCCAGGTCAGGCTGACGAGCTGGCAGCGCGGGTGGGCCACCAGCCGCCGCACCGACTCGGGATCGACCCCGCCCTCGGGGAGGTCGTCGGCGCGCAGCACCTCGACACCCAGGCGGCGCGCCAGGGAGAGGTACATGAGCTGGTTGGACGTGTAGTCGTGGCGGGTGGTCACCAGCACGTCGCCCGGATGGAGGTCGAACGCGGAGAGTGCCTGCGCTACGGCTACGGTGGCGTTCTCGACGATCGCGATGTGCTCCGGTCCGGCCCCGATCAGCCGGCCCAGGAGCGCGTGGGCCTCCCGCACCCGATCGGCCACCGCATCCTCCGCCTCGTAGCCCCCGATCTCGGCCTCCAGGGCGAGATGGCCCCGGATCGCCTCCAGCACGGGGTTCGGCATCAAGGCCGCCCCGGCGTTGTTGAGGTGGATCCGCCCTTCGCACCCAGGCGTGTCACGGCGCCAGCGCCGGATGGAGTCTTCGGTGATCATGGCAGGCGAGACGATACCTCAGGAAAGGACAGCAAGGACACCAGGGACCTCAAGGACACCAGGGACAGGGATGCCCGGTCCTTGAGGTCCTTGATGTCCTTGATGTCCTTGAGGTCCTATTCTTCTTTCCGGGGCAGCGACCAGCCGAGCACCCCACCCCGCTCGGGCCGCAGATACCGCGCGGCGACCTCATGCACGCGATCGGCCTCCGTTTCCAGGAGGAGGCGCAGGTGGCGGTCGAGGTGGCCGAGGTCGAAGACGGCGAGGGCGAGCCCCGCGGAGAGCGCCTGCTGGTGCACGCGCTCGTGGCCGAACACCCAGTCGGCGGTGGTGATCTGCCGGGCCCGCTCCAGCTCGTCGGCCCCGGGCGGAGAGGCGACGGTCTCCTCCAGGAGCCGCAGGATCTCGGCCTCGACGCGGGCGGGCTCCACGCCGGGGACGACCTCGGCGGCGATCGTGACCTGGCTCGCGTCCAGGCTCTCGGTCAGGTCCGCCGACACCCAGGCGCAGAACTGGCCCTCGTCCACCAGGGCCCGGTGGAGACGGCTGGCGCGTCCGCCCGCGAGCACGGTGACCAGCAGCTTGAGGGCTGGATGGTCGGGATGGGAGCCCGCCGGCGCGGGCATCGTGAGGAGGATCCGCGCCATCTCGCCCTTGCGGCGCTCGATCCGCACCAGGGAGGCCGGCGAGACCGGCGGCGGGACGGCCTGGCGGGGCCGGGCGCCGGATGGCAGCCATCCCATGGCCCGCTCCACCTCGTCCAGCGCGTCCGGACCGAGGTCCCCGGCGAGGACCAGGATGCCGTTGTCCGGCCGGTAGAGGCTGGCGTGGAAGCTCGCGAGCTCCTCCCTGCCGGTGGCCACCAGCTCCTCGCGGGTGCCGAGCACCGGCCGGCCATACGGATGGGACGGGAAGAGCTGGGCCTGCACCTCGGTCTCGAGGGCGTCCCAGGGCTCGCTGTCGTACATGGCGATCTCTTCGAGGATCACCTGCCGCTCGCTCGCCACCTGCTCGGGGTCGAGCGTCAGGTTCGCCATGCGGTCGGCCTCGATCGCCAGCGCCTCGGTCCAGCGGTCGGCGGCGAAGTTGAAGTAGTAGCCGGTGGCGTCGTGGCTGGTGAAGGCGTTGTTGACGCCGCCGAGGGCCTGGGTGCGGCGGTCGATCTCGCCCGGGCCGTAGCGCGCCGATCCCTTGAACATCATGTGCTCGAGGAAATGGGCCACGCCGCCGTGCCCCGCGGGCTCGTCGCGGGTGCCGGCGCGGTAGAAGAGGGCCGAGGTGACGATCGGGGCCTGGCGGTTCTCCACCAGGCAGACGGTCAGGCCATTCGCGAGCCGCTCCAGGCGGGGCGCCGCCGGCAGGGCGGACACGGAATCGACAGTCATTCTCCATCCCCCGCGAGAAGATCCACGTCGATGCGCTCCCGCTCCTTCGGAGCTCCCTGCATGACCTCCACGATCACGTCATGCCGGCGGTGCCCCCGGGCGACGATGGAGACCCGGTGCCTCCCAGGCGGCAGCTTGAGCCAGCCGCGCAGGCCGCCGGCGAATTCTCCGGCCCGGCCCGCGGGCTGCCCGTCGACCAGAATCGCGGCCCCCGGCGGGCGGACCCGGAAGGCCACGGCCTGGCTCACCCGCACGACCGGCAGGTCGCCGGTCTCGACCTGGGCGGCGGGCAGAGGCGAGAGCCGCGCAATGATCGGGGTGATGCCGCCGCTCTCGCTCGCCTCGACCGTGATGCGGTGATCCTTCATGCCGTCGGCCCTGATGACGATCTGGTACTGCCCCGCTCCTGGCAGGGTGTAAAGCCGCGCCCCCTTCTTGCCGCTCCATTCCTTGGCCCGGCCGATCACCGTGCGGTCGACGCGCACGAAGGCATCCGGAGGAGTCACCTGGAATTGAAGCGCGAGGCCGGTGCGGACCACCGGGCCGCCGTTCTCCGGGGCAGGCCGGGGTTCTTCGGCCGGCGCGGCCGGCGCGGCCGGCGGCGCCGGCTCGGGCGTGGGCGACGGCTCCACCGGGATCTCGACGCGGGGCCGCTGCGGCTCCGGGGTCGGAGCAGGAATGGGCGCCGGAGTCTCCCGGCGCGGCTCGGTGATTGGCGATGTTGGCGATGTTGGCGATGTTGGCGATGTTGGCGGCGGCGTGGGACGGGGCGTGGGAGTCGGGAGAGCCGTCTCCCGGGGCGTCTGCACCGGCACGACCGGCGCGGAAACCGCCGGGGTTGGAGTGGGTCCCGGACCAGCCGCCGGAGTCGCGGACGGCTGGAGCGGCGCCGCCGATACCTGCTCCACGGGCTGCGGCTCGGGCTTGCGCAGGAGCAGCCAGCCAGCCGCAACCACGGCGATGAGCACCACGGCCGCGACCAGAGGGACCCAGCGCTTCGGGGAGATGCCCTCGGTGGCGACCATGCGGCCTGTCGCCGGACGCACCGGCGGCGGGTCGGACCGGTGGGTCGGTATTGCCGGGGGAGGAGGCGGCGGGATGGACGGCGCCGTGCTGCCCGTGCGGCGCGGCAGGACAGAGGTCACGGCCATCTCCGCTCCGCGGGCGGCCGGAGCCGACAGCGTCTCGTCGTCGAGCTCGCGCTCGATGACCGCCAGCTCCTCCGCGACCTGCCCGGCGGTGGCGGTGCGCTGGTCCCGGTCCTTGGCGAGCATGCTCCGCAGGAGCTGCTCCAGCCGCGGCGGGATCTCGCGCAGGGAGGAGACCGGCGGCGGCTCCTTGTGCAGGATCTGGTAGACCAGGGTGGTGATCGTCTCGCCGTCGAATGGCCGCTTCTTCGACAGCAGCTCGTAGAGCACCACGCCCAGGGAAAAGATATCCGAGCGGCCGTCCAGATCATCGCCCCGGATCTGCTCCGGCGAGAGGTACTGAGGGCTGCCCATGACCGAGCCGGCGACCGTCAGCTCCGTGCTCTGCCCGGTCACCTTGGCGATGCCGAAATCGGCCACCTTCACGCGGCCTGCCGTATCCAGAAGGATGTTGCTCGGCTTGATGTCGCGATGGACGATCCCCTGACGGTGGGCGTAGTCCAGCGCCTCGGCCACCTGGCGGACCATGCGCAGCACTTCTCTCAGGGTCAGGGCCGGTCCGGCCTCGATGCGGCCGGCGAGGTCGACCCCCTCGACGAACTCGAAGGCCAGGAAGAGCTGGCCCTCGGTCTCGCCGGCGTCGAACAGGGTCACGATGTTGGGGTGGAGCAGCCGTCCGGCCGCCCGCGCCTCGCGCAGGAGGCGCTTGGTGCGGTCCTCGATCTCGGCCGGCCGGCCGGTCAGGCGGACGGTCTTGATCGCCAGCTTGCGCTCGATATGGGGGTCCTCGGCGAGGTAGACCTCGCCCATGGCACCCGCGCCGAGAAAGCCCAGGATGCGATAGCGGCCGACGCTCCGGCTCCCCTCCGGGGTTGTCACGGCTGGCCGGAGCCCTCCCCATCAGTTCCCGCGTCGACGGGCGCCCCGGCCAGAACCCCGTCGTCGCCGGTGGCCACGTTCTCGCGCGTGTTGAGCAGCGCGATGGCCTCCTCGGCGCGCTCGGCCGGCACCCGTATCCGCACGCTATCGATGTTATCCCCCAGCGGGAGCTCGCTCGATTGCAGGGAATCGACCTCGGCGGGGATGCCGTTGTTCTCGAGGAACCCCACGACCACCATGGCCTCTTCGTCCGTTCCCACGTCCTTCACGATTGCCCATTCGTCAGCCATGCAGTCCTCCTAGTAGGGGTCGATCATACAGTGCCCGGCTGGGGCTGGGGCACGGGCGCGGGGTGGTCCTCCTGGAGCCCCTCCAGGGTGTAGGGCGTGACCTCCTGGCGCGGGTACCAGTGCCGGCTGTGCTCGGCGAAGCGCTCCAGGCTGTCGTGCCAGCGGTAGTGGGAGACGATCATCGACCGCTCGTCGATGCGGATCCAGTTGCACGAGTTCTTCTCGCGCTCGGCGCCGCGGCCCCGGCGCGAGGTCGTGGTCCCCGAATGGAGGACGACGACGGGCGGCCGTCCCTTCTTCGGGTAGAACTCCTCGGAGTTGCCGATGTAGGTCTGGTGCAGGTGCCCGGACAGGATCAGGTCCACTCCGACGCCGGAAAACAGGTCGATGGCCTCGTAGGCGTTGCCGAGCACCCGCTGGCTGCCGAAGTTGGGCGGCGGGATCAGGTGGTGGTGCGCGATCACGATCTTGAACAGATCGGCCGGCGCCTCCTCGAAGATCCGCGCCACTTCCAAGAGACGGCCGAGCTTGATCCGCCCCTCCTTGATCGTCCAGCCGAAAGCCGTGTTGATGCCAACGATCAGCAGCTCGTCGTCGCGGAAAGTAGGCTCCAGCTCCTCGCTGAAATGCTTGCGGTAGCAGCCGAAGGGATGGAAGACCCGCTCCCAGACGCGGTAGAGCGGCACGTCGTGGTTGCCCGGCACCACGATCGTGGGCACCGGGATGCTGTCGACGAAGGCGCGGGCCTCCCGGAACTGCTCGGGTCTGGCGCGCTGGGTGAGGTCGCCCGAGAGCACGACCAGGCTCGGGCGGTGGCGCTCGATGAACTCGAGCACCCCCTTCGACACCCGCGGCAGGTGCGGAGGCCCGAAGTGGACATCGGAGATGTGGAGGATCGTCCTCACGCCGGAGCCGGGCCGCCCGATCAATTACCCGATGAGGTCGCTCACGTTGCGCGAGACCTCGGCAGCCAGGAAGCCGGAGACCGCGGTCAGGATCTCCGGCCCGTGCCGCAGGCCGATGACGAAGCCTCCGATCGCGGCGAGCGCCACGGCCGGCACCGGGTAGGTCCGCACCAGCCGCTCCCACTCCAGCTCCTCAGGCAGCAGCTCGTCGAGGATCGCCTCGACGCTGATCCCGCCCCTTGGTGCCTCATCGTCGTTCACGAAGTCTTCCATCGCCTCTCTCCCTTCTTAAACGTCGTCGTCGTCACCGCGTCCGCGCGCCACCAGCCCGAGCAGGAACCCCACCCCGGCGGCGATCAGGAGCGCCTTGGCCGGGTTGTCCCGCACGTAGAAACCCACCTCGCGGGTGAGGTCGCCGGCGTCAGACCGCACCTTGTCGTAACCCCGGCGGGCCTCGTCGGCTACGTCCGAGTAGCTCTCCCGCGCCCGCTCGGCGCCGCGGCGGATCTCGGCGGAGGCGCGCTCGGCGCCCCGCTTCACGTCGTCGGACACCTGGCGATAGCGGCCCTGCATGTCATCGCCCATCTTCTGGAAGCGCTCGCGCGCCGCGGCTACGCTCTCCGCGGCACGGCGGCGCGCCGTTTCGGCAGCCCCCTCCGCGTCGTTTGGAACATCCTCAGCCATGACTGTCTCCCTATCTGGCTCGATACATCTTGTTTGAAGAGATCATCGGCCGGCGGGACGGCCCGGCACGGTGGATCGGCACTCTTGAGTTTTAGCACGATTCGTGCCCTGGGGGGACCAGGATAGACTCTGCGGGACGAAAGGGAGGGACCATGGCGAACGTGACCTTCTATGGAGCGTGCGGTGTCGTGACGGGGAGCTGCACTCATCTTTCCTGGGGAGGGCACTCGGCCCTCGTGGACTGCGGCCTCTACCAGGGGGACGAAGAGCTGGAGGAGCGGAACTGGAGCCCGTTCCCCTTTCCACCGCAGGCGCTGGGTGCCGTGGTCGTCACCCACGCCCACCTCGACCATACCGGCCTCCTCCCCCGCCTGGCGGCGGAAGGCTTCTCCGGCCCGATCTACTGCACCAAGCCCAGCCGCGGGCTGATCTCTCTGGTGCTCCAGGACGCCGGCCGGCTTCAGGAGGAGGAGGTCCGCTACGCCTTGAAAAAGGGCTACAGCCGCCACCCCGCGCCCCGTCCTCTCTACACCACCGACGATGTCCGGCGGGTGCTCAAGCTGCTGCGCCCGATCCCCTTCGACCAGGAGCACGAGCTGTTCTCGGGCGTCCGCTTCCGCTACCGGCGCGCCGGCCATCTCCTGGGGGCGGCGACCGTCGAGATCACCGCCAAGGGGTCGGACGGCGAGCGCCGGACCTGGTGCTTCTCCGGCGACGTGGGCCGCTACGGCGTGCCGATCCTCAAGGACCCCGAGCCGCCCCTCGAAGCGCCCGCGGCGCTGCTCCTCGAATCCACCTACGGCGACCGCGAGCACGCCGAGCAGGACGCAGCCGCGGCCCTGGGAAAGATCATCGCGGAAACCTTCGACCGCGACGGCGTGGTCGTGATCCCGGCCTTCGCCCTGGGTCGCACCCAGGAAGTGCTTTACCACCTCGCCGCGCTGTCGGACCAGGGGCGGCTGGACCCACACACGGTCGTCCTCGACAGCCCCATGGCGATCGATGCCACCGAGATCTACAAGCAGGCCGAAGCCGAGCACGACGAGGAGATGGTGGCGCTCATCGACTCCGGCGACGACCCGCTCGGCTCCGGCCGCTTCGAGCGCAGCCGCACCGGAGAGCAGTCCAAGGCGCTCAACGCCCATCGCGGGCCGCTCATCATCGTGGCCGGGAGCGGCATGGCCACGGGCGGACGCGTCGTGCACCACCTCGTCCAGCGGCTGGGCGACCCGCGCAACTCGGTCGTGTTCGTGGGCTTCCAAGGGGCGGGCACGCGCGGCCGGGCCCTGGTCGACGGGGCCGACACCGTTGCCATCCACGGGCGGACCGTGCGGGTCCGCGCCTCGGTCCACCAGCTCCACGGCCTCTCCGCGCACGCGGACCACAGCGAGCTGCTGCGCTGGTGTCAGGCGCTGCCCGGGGTGCCCGCGCGAATCTTCCTGAACCACGGAGAGGACCCGCCGCGCAAGGCGCTCTCGACCGCCATCGCGGAACTTGGCTGGCCCCTCCCTGATCTCCCGAAAACGGGCGAGACCGTCCCCTGGTGAGAACGGCGGCGATGGAGCGCCCCGGGTTCCCGCGCCAGCTCGCGCGCTACGTCAACCTCACCCTGCGCCAGGCGAACGAGGACTCCATCCTCCTCACCGCCTCGGCCCTGGCGTTCGTGACGGTGCTCTCCCTGGTGCCGCTGCTCACGGCCTTCTCCTTCATCGGCGCGCGGGTGTTCCAGCAGTACCCGCAGCGCACGCTGGAGGTTTTCGTCCAGGTCCTCCCCTACTCCGAGGAGAGCGTGGTGGAGAAGGTCGGGGAGTTCCTCGACCAGGCCGAAACGCTGCACGGGTTCGGGCTCGCGATCTTCCTGACCACGGCCCTCTTCGCCTTCTCCACCGTCGAGGAGTCTCTCAACCGGATCTGGAACGTGTCGCGGCGGCGGCCCTTTCGGGTACGGATGCTCTCCTTCCTGCTGCTCCTGTTCTGGGGTCCGGTGCTGATCGGCGTTACCTTCTCCAGCCTGATCGCGCTGCGGCAGAGCCCGGCGCTGCGGCAGGCGTTCGCGCAGTCGCTCCTGCTCAACCTGCTTCCCCTGGCGGCGACGATCGTCGGCTTGACGACCCTGTACTGGCTGGTGCCATACACGGCGGTGCGCTTCCGCAACGCCCTGGCGGGCGGGCTGCTGGCGGCGATCCTCCTGGAGATGCTGCGGGTGGGCTTCGGCGCCTACGTCCGCCTCTTCCAGGGGGTGAACGTGGTCTACGGCAGCTTCGCCTTCGCGATGCTCTTCATGATCTCGATCGAGCTGACCTGGACGATCATCCTGCTGGGCAGCGAGGCCGCGTACGCGGCGCAGCACTTCCGGGTGCTGTCCCACGGCATGCACCGGCATCCGCCGATCCAGGCGGCCTGGGTGGGTCTGGCGGCAGTGGCGCTGATCGCGCGGCGGTTCGCAAGGGGCGAGACCGTGCTCTCGCTCAACGCCCTCGCAGACCGGCTGAGCCTGCCGAGCCGGGAGATGGAGGTGATCCTCCACCCGCTTCTATCGCATGGAATCCTGCGGGCCTACAGCGACCAGGGCTATTTCCTGGCTTCGGACCCCCACCGCCTGAAGGCCGAGCTGGTCCTGCAGGCCTATGACCACCGGGCGGGACGCAGCGCCGAGCTCGCCGGCGGCGATCTCCAGGTGCGCCTGGAGGAGCTGATCGGCGACTTCGCCCGTGCCCGGGCGGGGCGGCTGGGAGACCTGACCGTGGCGGAGCTGGCGAGCCCCGCTCCCCCGCCCAGGGCGTGACCCCTTGCCGCGCCGCGGCCTCCTGAGTACAATACGCGCTCCCGCGATGGGGCAGTAGCTCAGTTGGGAGAGCACCACGTTCGCAACGTGGGGGTCGAGGGTTCGAATCCCTTCTGCTCCACTTTCCACCTTTCAAGTAATTTTGTATGGCTCCTGACGCCCTGAGAGGGCTCAAGACGAGGGCATCTCCTCTCCTCCGGCTGTGCTACTTCGCCGGCCCGGGCAGCTCCACCCGCCAGAGGCCGATACCCTGCTGGACGACGAAGAGGACCGAGCCGCCGCCCGGCAAGCGCGGGCCGGCGACGAGGCTCGTGATTTCGGCGCTGGGGAGCCGCAGGCTGAAGCGGTCCCATCCGCCCTGCTCTCGTTGGCGAAAAAACACGTTCGCCCGCTCGTCGGGCCGAAGGAGGAGGTTTCCTTCGCCGTCCAGGGTCATCCACGTGCCGCGATACGGAGCGGTGGTGCCGGGGCTCGAGAACAGGAGCTGCGACGGCGCATCTCCCGCCCGGTCGCGCACGAACACCTGGGCGCTCTCGCTCATGCCCAGGTAGACCCGGTCCCGCACGTGGGGATCGGGAATCAGATTGTGGAAATAGTTCGGCTCGGCTAGGGGAGCCCAGGTCTGCCCGGAATCGTCCGACCGCATCCACTCACTCAGGTAGAGCGTGTACAGCCGGGCCGGCGCCAGCGGGTCGGGGACAACGATCGAAGCGTCGCGGTTCTCCCAACAGCTTCCGGTGGTGTCGCTGCACTCCTCGGATCCGGGAAGCATCGCGGTGAGGCGCTCCCAGGTCCGTCCGCGGTCGACGGTACGCCAGGCGTCCGAGGACGAACCGGCGTAAAGCCCGTCGAGAAGCGCCGGATGGAAGCTGAGCGAGTAGACGACCGCGTCTCTCTCATCGCCCTCCTCGCCGGGCCGCGGTATCTCGTTCCAGCTCGCTCCGGCGTCCTCGCTCCACCAGAGGCGATAACCCTCGACCACGTCGCCGGCGTTGACGTTCGCGACCAGCCGGTCCGGGTCGGAAGGCGAAACGAGGAGCTGGTTCACGGTGTCCGGGAAACGCCCCTTGCGCTCCCAGGTTCTCCCCCCGTCGGTGCTGCGCCAGAGCTCCCCGTCCTTCTCCTCCGTGAGGTAGACTGTCTCGCCGGCGCTCGCCGACGCGAGCACCAGGTCGTGATCGGCCGTGATGCCGTCGTCGGCCAGACGCCAGGTAGCGCCGCCGTCGCGGCTCTCGTAGAGCCCGCGCCGCCCGAAAGCCTCGAGGCGCAATCCCTGCTCATCGACGACGAACCGCAGCCGGCAGGCCGACACCGAGCCGCCCGTTCGCCAGCGGACGCCGCCGTCGAACGACTCGAAGGCGCGCGGGATTCCGCTCTCCTCCTCGTCCTGCGGGACGGCGAGAACCACCAGATGATTCGGCCTCCGGGGATCGACCGCCAGCGCCAGGCCGACCAGGCCCGCAACGGGCGGCCCCAGCGGCCGCCACGTGGTGCCCCTGTTGCGCGAGCGCCGGAGGAACGGCGGGGAGTCCAGGGCGTAGACGATCGACGCGTCGGAAGGCGCGACCGCCAGGTCGTGCGCGCCGACCCAGCGGCCGGGGCTGATGTCCGTGAACGTGGCACCGCCGTCGCGCGAGCGCACGATCGCCCCGGGCGCGTAGCCGATGACGAGGTCGGGGTCGTCCGGGGTGAAGGCGAGGGTGGAGATGAGGTCGACGACCCTCCCGAGGTCTTTCCAGGTGAGCCCCCCGTCCGTCGAGCGGAAAAGAGCGTCGGGGTCGATCGTACTGAGGAAGAGCACGCCGGGGCGCTCGCCGGCCTGCAGCCGAATCGGTTCGCCTTCCCCCGGCGTCCGGCTGCGCTCGGTCCAGGTCTCTCCACCGTCGGTGCTGCGGCGGAAGATCCAGGCATCGTCGACGAGGTAGATCGTCTCCGGGCTCGCCCGTTCCACGGCCATCATCCTGCCGGGCCAGTGGATCCACCACCCCTGGTCGACCCGAAAGAACGACCAGCTCTGCCGACCCGGGCGGCGGGACCACCAGACCCATTTCGGGTAGTCGCTGAAGTCCTCGCGATCGTCGACGTCGGCGACCAGAGCGAGCTCCCGGCCCCCCTTTTCACCCCCGATCACCTCGCGGACGACCGGAAGGTTGAAGCGCCGCGCCAGGGTCGCCGGCAGCGTGCCCAGGTCGTCCGCCACCGCGGTAAGCGCCGAGAGGGCCGCGACCGCCAACCCGGCGAACGCGAGCCCCGCCCAGGCGGGAGAGGCCAAGCGCCCTGCCTTGCCAAGAATAGGTTTCATGGTCCAACGATACTATGCCGCTACCATTCTCCGACGGTTCCTGGCACGGGCAGTGACGGAGGACAAGGTACGCAGGCTGTCACCCCCTCCCCTCTGCCTCGGCACCTTGCCCCCACGCGGCGGCCTCCCGCAGCCAGGACAGGAGGGAGTTCCAACTGGCGCGGAGTTGCTCCACCATCCCCTTTTCTTAGTTCCCGATCTCATCGACCAACTCGGAGCTGACCAGTACGCGGATACCGTGGCGCAGCAGGGCAGTGAAATGGCGACGGTTTTCGGTGGCCACGAGCCGCGCTCCTGCTTGCCGCGCGATTTCGGCAATGTGCGCATCGTAGATCCTGCCGCCTGTTGTTCCCTCTCCTGCGGCGGAAACCAGGAACTCCTCCCGGAGTTCCGGCTGGAGATCGTGGATCGAGAAACGGGCGAAGATCTCCTCCCGCAGGAGACGCAGGGCGGTCTCCGGCTCGAGGCGGTATTCTTCCGGCAGACGCGTTGTCACCGAATAGAACTCGAGGCAGCAGTGCCACGCCGTCAGCGGGCGCTCGATCCGGCCATCCGCCACCGCATCCATCAACAGCAGGGCGTGTTGCGAGTTGCGGCCAAAGTCGATGGTTCCGGCGATGAGCACACTGGTGTCGAAGAAGGTGCCCGTCAGGCCGGCCACCGGTCCCTCTCCTCTTCGATCAAGCGTGCTACGTCGATCTCGGTACGCTGCCCCTCGGCTGCCCGGGGACGGGCAACCAAGCGCTCGCCGCGTCGGACGAGCTGAGGGCCGGCGACCGCCCGGACGAGACGGAGGGCGAAGCCTTCGATCACCATCTCCAGCTCTGTTCCAGCGGTAAGACCGAGCCGCTTTCGCACCTCGGCGGGGATGACTACCCGCCCTGCCTTGTCAATGGTAGTTGTCATGGGGGCAGCATACCATGCTGCTACCATTCTCTCCCCACGCTTGGTCCCCGCAGCCAGGACAGCAGGAGTTCCAACTCGCTTGCAGCAGTTCTTTAAATATATGCTAATATATTGCCCGCAGTGTTCCCACCGCAACTTGCAGTCCCCCATAAGGAGGGAAATCATGAACTACGTCGCGATACGCGCGCTCCTCGCCGCCTGTGCCCTGCTCTGTCTGGGCACCGTGGCAACCCATGCCACGCCCCCTGTCGAGGTCACCATCCTGCCCGGCGGTGGCAACGCCGTCGCCGTCGACGCCGCCGGCAATATCTACGTCACGGGAACGGCCAATCCCGAGTGGGTGCCTGGGGCACGCCGCCCCGTGGACAACGCCAGCGTGGGCCCGGACGTCTATGTCGCGAAGCTCGATCCCACGGGCCGGCTCCTGTTCCAGAGCGTCTTCGGCGGCCGCTACTACGACGAGGGCCTCTCCATCAGCGTCGACGCCCAGGGCCGGATCTATGTCGTCGGCGTCACCTACTCGGCGGACTTCGCTGACCCGGACTTCACCAACTATCCAATACCGGGCGAATCGGGCGAATGGCCATCGCGCGACTTCATTCATTACGGCGGCGGATTCATTGCGGTGCTCGACCCCACCGGCTCGGCCGTCCTTCTTTCGGAGATCCTCTCCGAGCACGAGGAGGGGGTGAAGGCGACAGATGTCGCGGTGACGCCCGACGGCCGTGCCTATTTCCTCGCCATGGCAGGCCCCTACTACATGCCCGGCCTCGGCGCGTTCAAGGTGGACGGGGGACCGGTGCCCTACCCGCAACTGTCGCTGGGCTGCGGGGGCGATTGGCATCACTCTTCCTACTTGACCGGGCTCGCGACCGATCCCGCCGGAAATCTCTATGTCTCTGGCACTGAATATGAATACGGGGGGACCAGCCGAGCCTACGTCGAGAAGTTGGATCCCCGTGGAGCGCCCCTTTACGCGACCTGCTTCGGCTCCACGGATTACGTCGTGGGGAACGACGTCGCCGCCGACCCGGCGGGCAACTCTTACCTGACCGGGTATGTTCCTAACCGTAACCTGCCCGTGGTAGGCGCGCTTCAGCCGGAGCCCGGAGGCGGCGGGGACGCCTTCATCGCCAAGATGGGGCCCACCGGCGAGGTGCTCTATTCGACTTACCTCGGAGGCAGCGGCTTCGAGGAAGGGTTTGGCATCGCCGCCGATCCCTCGGGGGCGGTGCACGTGGTGGGAGTCACCTACTCGTCCGACTTCCCGAAGGAGCGCCCGCTGCCCGACGGGTGCGTCCCCCAACCGTCGAGGCCCTGCCGGTTCGTGACGCGCCTCGGCCCCACGGGGGAGAAGCTCGACTTTTCTACCCCGTTCGGGCGGGGGGAGATGAGCACCGAGTCCGGCGGTGAGCCGGTCGCTGCCGGGCCGGGGGGTGAGACCTACCTGGTCGATGGCGGCCCGATCGTCCGCTTCGCTGCCAACCGCCCGCCCGGCTGCGCCGCCGCCGTGGTGAGTCCGGCCGTGATCTGGCCCCCCGACGGCCGCATGGCACCGGTCGCGATCACCGGGGTGACCGACCCCGAAGGTGGCGAGGTCGAGTTGAGCGTCACCTCCATTTTCCAGGACGAGCCGAGCACCCCGGGTACGGCCGATGCGACCGGCATCGGCACGCCGAACGTGTCCCTGCGCGCCGCACGCTCCGGCTCCGGCGATGGTCGCGTCTATCATCTGCGCTTCACCGTCACCGACGAGTTGGGGCTTGCCTGCACCGGCGAGGTGACGGTCTGCGTGCCGCACAACCAAGGCCGGGGACGCACCTGTGGCGACGGCGGTGCGCTGTTCGCCTCGGGCCCGGGAGGTGCTAAACGCTAGCACCGGGAGAACTCGCGACGGGTCAACCTGAGTCAACGACAGCCGCCGTCAACTCAAGTTGCCTCAGCTAACTTCGAGTTGCCTCATCTCCAGCGGCGACGGCCCGTTGTCGACTGAAGTTGCCTCGTCATCAGGAGAAGTTGGCTCATCTCCGCCGGCGGCGGCCCGTCGTCAACTGAAGTTGCCTCATCTCCAGCGTCGGCGGCTCGCCGCCGCCGGAGATGGGCCATATCCACGGAAAATGCCTCAGCCAAGCTGACGACGGCTCACCGTCAACTGACGATGGCCCGCCGTCAACCGAAGTTGAGCCGTCGTCACCTTACGGTGAGCCGTCGTCAGCTTAGCTGAGGCAACCCAAGCCGTCGTCCCCCGTGTCCCGCGACCGGGCTGGCGCGCACCAAGTCAATTGAAGGCTTCGGCTTCACGTTCCAGCTTTGCCGTCGCGCTATGGCGCCGAGAAATTTTCCCGTCGCACGAAAGGAGAACTGCACATGAAGATCTCACGTTTCCTTGGTCTCACCCTTCTTGGTTGCGCCCTTCTGGCCCTTCCGGCCGCTGCCATCCCGAACATCCAGCCGTGCTCCTCGTACGTGCTTTATGCCTCGGGCACGATCCCGTATGCGACCATCGCCTTCGAAAACTCTCCGCACGGGGTCACTGCTGCGACCGCCACGACCTCCGGCACCGGCCGTTGCTACTCGCTGTGGTCGAGCGCCCTCGCCTTTGCGAACGCCGGCTGCCAGACCACGGTCCAGGACCTCGGCAACGGCAGCTATCAGTACTACTGCTGGAAGTGTGCCGGCGCCATCGGCCCGGTCAAGGTCTTCCCGGGCTTCGATGCCGCCCACGCGATCGCAAGGGCCGTCGACGCCGTGCCGGGCCAGGTGCTCAACGTGCGGCATCACGAAGTGGATGTGGATGAGAGGGCCACGGTGGGCGTCTACGATGTCGACATCGTGCAAGGGGATGCCATCCTGCGGGTGCGGGTCAACGCCGAGACGGGCGAAGTGACCGCGCCGCAGCCGCTCGACCGATAGGCCTGTCCGGGCTTTGCCTCTCTCACCCGGCCTGGGGCGCCGCATAGGGCTATCACCATGGCCAGGCCGACGATGGCGTAGAGCGCGCGGTAACGTGCTTGCAGGCGGCGGATGCTCGCGTAGGTGAGGCCCTCGGCCAGAGCCTTGAGAGACCAGCACAGGTGAATGGGATAGAGAACGACCAGGGCTGCCAGGGGACGGGGAAGGGTGCCCTGGAGAGCCAGGAGGAGAAGGAGGGCGTGGGCCAGGGTGAAGAGGACCAGGCTGGCGGCAAAGGTGCGGCGCTGGCCGAAGGCCACGGCGTTGGTCCTGATGGAGTTGAGGATGTCGCCTTGATGGTCGCGGATCTCCTGCGTCAGATGGCCGGCGGCGAAGATCAGGGCGAAGAAGGTGGCCGTGGCGAGGCCGCGACGGTCGACGGCGTTCCCCAGGGAGTAGCCGAGGAGGAAGTGGAGGACGCCGCCGGCCAGGTGGGCCGCCGAGTTGAAGAGCGGTCTGCCTTTCCAATTGAAACGGGGCAGGGAGTAGAGGGCGCTCAGGGCGGCGATCGCCAGGGCCAGGCAGAGAGTGCCTGGGCCGAGCAGGCTGAAGAGGAGGAGGCTCAGGGCCAGCAGGAGGGCCGTCAGGCCGCCGATCTCCTTGCGGCCTACACCTCTGGCCGTGAAGACGCCGGCGGCCTTGTTGGGGTCGGCGAGGTCGGTGGTCAAACCGGACCAGTCGTTGAGCATGAAGATGTGCGCCACCAGGAGGACGTTGGCGGCGGCGAGGATCGCCAGCGGTCCCACACTCGCCGCCACACTCGCCGCCGGCGGGTGGCGGATCGCAAAGGCGGCGCCGAGCAGCGGCGAGCCCTGGAGAACCAGGATCTCCTGCAGGCGCAGGCAGGAAAGGTAATTACTCAGGGTGCGCATGTTCGTAGTAGAGCCTCAGCCAGAGCGCGTAGCCGGCATCCTCCGACCAGTAGTATCTGGGGACCGACGCGGTGAGATCGTTGTGGTAAAGGAGCGGCGGGCTCTTTCGCAACAGGGCGAAGTCGTCCCTGGCAAGCTGGCGCAGCACCGTCTCGATCTGTTCAGGAGTCCCGGCGCGCCCCAGCAGCCGAACCAGAGACACCCAGATCTCCTGGCCTGGCACCTGAGTCCGCATCCGTGACTCGGGCAGCTCCAGCGCGCAGCCGGCGCGCTGGAGGTCGGCCAGGCGCAGCATCGGGACCAGCGGCGCCATTCGATAGTAGACCCAGACCCGATCCTGGTCGACGACCGGGCGGAGAGCTGCGCAGAGCGCGCGGCCGGCCGGCGGCTGCACCTCGGCCAGCAGCAGCAGCAGGTGCATCTGGATGGTGATGTCGGCAGGGTTCGGATCGCTGCCCGGGTCGAGGCACTGGTAGGCCTCCCGCGGCGCGAGCCAGGTGCGGTAGAGGCCCTCGCGGGTGCGATATCGGTCGAGGGTCGCGAGGGCGGCCGTCAGCCGCCGGCGGTCGGGGCCGGGAGCGAGCCTCCAGACGAGCGCCGTGTCGTCGGTGTCGGGTGTGATGATGGCGCACCCCAGGATGCCGGCAATGCCGGGAGCATCCGGCAGGCCATGGTAGCGCACCAGTCCGCCGGCCTCGATCTGGCCGGTGAGGTGCTGGCGGGCGCGCTGCAAGCTGTCGCCAATACCGACGCCAATACCGTCGGAGGCTGCCAGCGGATCGAGCAGGTCGAGCAGGAGAGCGGTGAGGTAGGTATTCATCTCCTGCCCCGGCTCCTGGAAGCGCGCCGCGGTCGTGTGGGCGGTGAGCCAGTAGCCCGGCCCCTGCTGGTGCTCACGAAGCCGCGCCGCTGCCGTCCTGAAGCCCTCGTCGAGATCATCGCCGGGGGCCGGCTCCCGCACGGTCAGCTTGCTTTCCCCTAGGTAATACCGCTCTCCGTTTTCGGATGCCCAGGCGAAGGCGGTCAGACGGTGCTCGCCGGGAGCGAGGCCGGCCGTGCCGATCGGAATTTTCCAGCCGGCGGGGCTCTCCTCGTTCAGCGCGCTGCGGACGTCAGGCCGCTCGTAGAAGGTGCGGGAGGTGATGGTCTGCCCGCCGTCGATGACGACCGCCACCTGCCAGGGCCTTACATGGCCGGCCAGCGCCCAGCCGAAGACGGTGACCTCCTGGCCCGCGCTGACCGTGCTGGCCGCGGAAACCGGGAGGCCGCCGGCCTCGATGACGTCGAGATTGCCGCGCGTCCCGAGCATCAGCTCCGCCGGCGCGAGGCCATCCTGCAGGGGAGCGACGAAGGGTGCATTCCGCCAGTCCCAAGCGGCCCGCATCTGGTCGGGACCGCTGGCAACGGCGAAGATCTCGCCGTCGGTCGCGCCGGTGTACCAGAAGGCGCCGATGGCTTCGATGGCGACCGCGACGCCGACCGCGAGCAGGAAGCACATCCGGCCGAGGCCGCGCAGTGAGGCGGCCACCGGCGCGAGCATCCACATGAGCAGCGGCAGGAGGTCGGTGAGAAAGCGCGGCCCCCACGAGATGCCGGCCCGCCAGTCGGTCATGGCATAGAGCAGGACCTGGAGGACGACGCCGGCGCTCATCGCCAGGGTGAGGGCACGCTCGCCCCGATCGCCAGAATCGTGCGGCAAATGCCGGCGATGCCGCCAGACCAGGACCAGGAAGAGCAGAAAGGGCGAGAAGACGAACAGCCCCCGCGTCGGGCTGAACAGCAATCCCCCAAGGCCGGAAAGCAGGTCGTGCCGGAAGAAGCTGGCGTCGCCGGCCAGCCCATAACCGCCGGCGAAATGGCCGGCCGCGCCGAGGTTGTAGAACAGCACCAGGCCCATCGGCAGCGCCGCCGCCGCGGCGAGCAATGCCGCCAGTACCGCCCGGCGGCCTGCCCAGAACAGTCCGTAAGCGCCCAGAGCCGCAGCGAGGATGACATCCGGAGGGCGGTTGGCGGCGATGAGCCCGCACAGCAACCCCGCCGCGAGCGCCCGCGGCGCGGTGCATGGCCCGGTGAGGAGCAGCAGGGCGACGATCACCAGCAGCCCAGCCATTCCGTGCTGCCACAGAGCCTGGCTGCTGATCACCCAGGTGGTGGTGCCGAAGGCATAAGCCAGGGTGAGCAGTAGCGCGATCCGCGCCGCCACCCGGCGCCGCAGCAGCAGGTAGAGGAGCGACGCGGAAAGCGCTGCGATGAGCGAGGCGCAGAGCTTCTCCATGATCCTCGCCATGGAGTCCAGCCGCGCATCCGTCCAACCGCTCAGGCGCAGGTAACCGGCCGCGGGAAGGTAGAGCGGGGCGATGAGCACCGGCAGCACCACGGGATACAGCGAGATGGTGTGGCCGCCCTCCACCGGCAGCATCCAGAACGCGGGATCGCCTTGCCCTTGGCCTCGCCCCTGGGCGGTGAGCGGCGCGATCGGATCGAGAAGGACGGTATGGTGAAGCCAGATCGCGAACGGCAGGTAGCGCGCCGGGTAGCAGTCGCCGGCGCTGATCGCCCGCCGGTTGGCGTTGTAGACCAGCAGGCAGCAGAGCCCGATGAGCAGGCTCGCCCGCAGATCGCGCCGGCGCGAGACCGTGGTCATGATTTCCTGCTCACGTGCGCTGGCGTCCCACGGGATCCTGCTCCACTACGAGGTTTGACGGGAGGCGAGGCCGGAAGCTACCACAAGGCGCCGCCGGCGCCAAGTTGCCAAATTGATCGGCCTGCGCTAGAACTCTTCCAAATTTCTCGGAGGAGATCCCATGAGCTTGATGACGAGTGTGTGGAAGCGCGCCGTGCCTTGCGCGGCGCTGATCGTGCTCACCTCGGGCTGCGCGACGACAGCCGCGCCGCCCGCACCGGCGCCGTCCGCCAGCACAGCCGCAGACACGGCGAAGCCGCGCCTGCTCACGCGGGCGGAGCAGATGGAGCAGGCGCGCGTCGTGAGGACGTCCACCGGACCACTGGCGTCGCCCGCCGGCGGCCCGCCGCCCGTCAGCTTCGACATCGGCGAGAGCTGCCTCATGTACCGCTACTCCGAGGAGAGCCACTGCCCGAGCGACGTCCAGCTCGCCAACTGCCAGGCCGCGACGTCGGAAGGCAATTGCGGCCTGCAGCTGCCGTTCGTCCTCACCAATACGTGGTGCGCGCAGGTAGAGACCGACGAGCTGCAGAAGTGGCACGTCTTCTGTCAAGGCTACGTGCCGAGCGGCCCGCTGCCGCAGCCGCAGTGCCCCGACGGACACGTGCTGGGCGTCTGGGGGCAGGACTGCGATGGCTCGTGCACGATGCACTGCGCCGACGAATGCACCGGCGGCTACTGCACCGGCGGCGCCTACAACCTCTGCTACCTGGAATACCAGCCCGAGTGCGACTGCGGCGTCGTCAACTGTCCCTGCACGGGGCCCGACTGCGACGGCGGCGAGTAGGCGCCGTCTCTTGCGGGGGCTTTCTCACCTGGCAGAAAGCCCCCGCCGGCGGACGGCTCTCACCTTCCCGCTGCTTCCGCCTCCGCAGAAGAACTGATCGCCGCCATCGGACTCGAGCCCCGACACGCCCACTCCGGGCGGCATTTCGAGGCTCTCCAGGACCTCTCCCGTTCGAGGATCGACTCGCCTCAGATCGCTCTCGTCACCTTCCCAGGTGCCGTGCCAGAGCTCTCCGTCGACCCAGGTGACCCCGGTGACGAAGCGGGTGGACTCGATGGTGCGAAGAATCGCCCCTGTCCGGGGATCGACCTGATGGATCTTCCGGTCCCGATACTGCCCCACCCAGAGCGTCCCTTCGGCCCACGCGAGCCCCGAGTCGCCGCCGCCGCCGGGCGCCGGAATCGTGGCGAGCACCTGGCCGGTCTCCGGATCGATCTTCTGGATGCGATCCTCGGCGATCTGAAACAGGTGCTGGCCGTCGAAGGCCGTTCCCGCATGCGCGGCGACATCGATCGAGCGCAGCGTCTTCCCGCTCGCCGGATCGAGGGCGTTCAGCTTGTCTCCGGCAGCGAACCAGACCTGCTGACCGTCATAGGTGACCCCATTCACCTTGTCGACACCCGGAAAGGGTCCATACTCACGGACGATTTCGGCCTCTGATCGATTCATGCTTCCATCCTAGTCACTCGGCAGCGGAGCGGGGAGTAACAAAGTCGTCGTGAATCCCGGCACGGGCGGAGTCATCCAACGGCGAGCCCGCCCGCGGCCGAATGACTGTACCTTGCCTGCTGCCGCGAGCGAGTCGATCGCCCGCTGCACGGTGCGCTGGCTCGTTCCGAGCGCAAGCGCCAGGGCCGAGCTCGACCACGACTCGCCGTCGGCGAGAAAGGCGAGCACCGCCGCATGCTCCTCTTCGACGGGCCGCGCCAGCACGACGACCTCGCGTGAGCGGCGCGGCGTCAGCGCAAACCCCCGCTTCGTCGCGCGCACGTCGGCCAGAGCCCGTAGCATCCTGCGGAGCCGCCCGACTTCGACGCGCAACCGCGCGCGATGTGACTCGTCGGCACGCTTCGCTCCGAAGGCTCGCGCAACGAGCGTGTCCCGTGCTACATCCCCCGGCCACGCTTCGCCCAGCGCGCGGGCGAGCGCGAACAACACCGGACGCCTCGCGAGCGAGACCACTGTCTGTGCGTCACGCACGGCGTGACGGCACGCGTCCACGACGAAGGCTTTCGACGCCAGCAAGGCTTCGACCTCCTCGAGGAGGACGAGCCGCTCCTCGCCGCCCGCGATCAGGCGCGCCGCGGGCGTGCTCAGGACGAGGGATGCGCTTTCGACCTCCGCCGTCAGCGCCGGGATGCATGCCTGGCGCGCGGCGCGCTCGGCCCGGGCGAGCGCCGCGCGCGCCTCCTCCGTCCGGAGACGCCGCATCGCGATCCCCGCGACCACCAGCTCGTGGGCGGTCCTCGACGCCGGAGGAAAGGGCGCGGGGTCGAGCTCGGCGAGCCTGCTTTCGGCCTCGTCGAGACGCCCGATCAGGACGAGGCGCCGGACCTCGAGATACCGCGCGTGCGCGGCGTTCACCCGGTCGCCGTGCTCCTCGAGCGTCGCCCGCGCCGCGTCGAGCGCCTTCGCAGGCCAGGACAGGTCGCGCGAGACGAGCGCGATCTCGGCCTCGGCGACGACGCACCTCGCGCGGGCCACGGCCTCTTTCGGACCGAAAGCACGCGCAGCACGCCGCAGGAGAAGCTTCGCCCGAGCCAGATCGCCGAGCTGCGCCATCGCCATGCCGCGCAGCGCGAGAGCAGGCGCGTCCTCGCGCAGGGCGACCCGGTTCAAGGCGCCGAGGGGATCACCTGCCGCGAGCGCACGCGCCGCGGCCGTGATCAGCGAGTCCATCGGAATCCCGCCACACTTGTCACTCCCACCGTTTCCATACCCGGCGCTAATGTAACTCACGACGACGAAAGACACCCCAAAGGAGAGAAGAACAATGACGAAGCACATGACCGGGACGCGTGAAGAGTGGCTGGCAGCACGGATCGAGCTGCTCGCGGCGGAGAAGGAGCTCACGAGGCAGAGCGACGAGCTGGCGCGGCGGCGGCAGGAGCTGCCGTGGGTTCGCATCGACAAGGAGTATCGATTCGACACCGGCGAGGGGAGCGCCTCGCTGGCGGACCTCTTCCGAGGGCGCTCGCAGCTCCTCGTCTACCACTTCATGTTCGGGCCCGACTACAAGGCGGGATGCCCGTCCTGCTCGGCGATCGCGGACGGGTTCGACGGCTCCGTCGTCCACCTGGCCAACCACGACGTCACGCTGTCGGCGGTATCGCGGGCGCCTCTCGCAAAGCTGCAGGAGTACCAGCGGCGGATGGGATGGACGTTTCCCTGGGCATCCTCGTTCGGCAGCGACTTCAATTTCGACTTCGGCGCCGGGTTCTCCGAGGAGCAGCAGCGCGAGGAAGGCATCGAATACAACTACCGGCGCGAGCCGCCCCTCGCGGACATGCCCTCGCGCTCGACACCCGACGGAGCCGCTGTAATGGCGGCCATGTCCGGAACCGACAGGGCCACGTATATCCGCGAGAGGCCGGGCATGAGCGCGTTCGTGCTCGAAGACGGCGCCGTCTACCACACCTACTCCACCTATTCGCGCGGAGTGGACGGCCTCTGGGGCATGTACCAGTGGCTCGACCGCGCTCCCAAGGGGCGCAACGAGACGGGCATCTGGTGGCGCCGCCACGACGAGTACGGCCAGCGCTGATGGTTTCCCAGAGAGCCTTCTTCGGCACCTCGGCGCTGCTCTTCACCGCCAGCGCGGCGCTGACGATCGCCTGGTGCGCCTCCATGCCGGCGATGAGCGGGATGCGGATGCCCGGCGGCTGGACGATGTCGATGGCGTGGATGCGGATGTCCGGGCAGACGTGGCCCGGCGCCGCGGCCTCGTTCCTCGGCATGTGGATCGTCATGATGGTGGCGATGATGCTGCCGTCCCTGGTCCCGATGCTGTGGCGCTACCGCCAGGCCGTGGGCAGGACAGGCGAGACGCGCCTCGGCCGGCTGACGGCGCTCGTGGGCGTAGGGTACTTCTCCGTGTGGATCGCGTTCGGAATGGCAGTCTTTCCACTGGGCGTTGCGCTGGCGGCGGTTGCGATGCAGCAGCCGGCGCTGGCGCGCGCCGTTCCGGCCGCGGCCGGCATGGTCGTCCTGATTGTAGGCGCGCTCCAGCTCACCGATTGGAAGGCACGCCACCTTGCCTGCTGCCGGGAGGCGCCGGGGCGCGGCCGTACGTTGCCGGCGGACGCCGGCACGGCCTGGCGGCACGGCTTGCGCCTCGGCCTCCACTGCAGCTACTGCTGCGCCGGCCTGACGGCCATCCTCCTCGTCATCGGGGTCATGGACCTGCGCGCGATGGCTGTCGTGGCGGCAGCCATCACCGCCGAACGTCTCGCGCCGGCCGGCGAGCGCGTCGCGCGAGCCACCGGAGCCGTCGCCTTCGGGGCAGGGCTGTTCCTGATCGCGCGATCCCTCCTTCTATGACTATGATGTCGTCCAAGGGGGAGGTCCGAGATGAACTTCAGTCTCTTGATAGCAGTGGCTCTCGCGTTGTCCTTCGAAACGGCCGCCGGCGCAAAGCCACCGGTCGAGGCGCTGTTCGCGGATTGGCGAGCCTTCGAGAAGCCGCCTTCTCACGAGGGCGCGCCGGACTACCGGGTCCCCACGTTCGAGCGGCGGCGGGCAGAGCTGGCGCGGTTTCGCGAACGCCTGGCAGCGCTCGAGGCGGGCACCGAGTCAACCGACACGCGGATCGACCTCGCGCTCCTGCGCGCCGAGATGAACGGGTTCGACTTCAACCTGCGCGTCCTCCAGCCCTGGGCCCGCGACCCCGCCTTCTACTCCACCGTCCGGACGGAGCAGAGCGACACGCCGGCGCACGAGGGACCGACCGCGCATCGATTGACCGAGCTCTGGACGTACTCCTTTCCGCTGCCGCCGCGGGAAGAAGCGCGTCTGACGGCCGAGCTGCGCCCGATCCCCGCCTTCCTCTCCCAGGCGCGTGAAAATCTGACCGGCAACGCGCGCGACCTGTGGACGACCGGCATCGGAACCATGCGCGGCCAGGTCGCCGACCTGACCGATCTCGAGCAGAAGGTCGCCACCGGCGGCCCGGAGCTCCGCAGGGCGGTCACGGAGGCACGCAAGGCGACCGCATCCTTCGTCGTCTGGCTCGAAGAGAAGGCGCCGTCCAAAACCGGCCCCTCGGGTCTCGGCAAGGAGAGCTACACCTGGTCGCAGCAGCACGTGCACCTCCTGCCCATGACCTGGGAAGACGAGGTGGCGATCCTCCGGCGCGAGCTGGCGCGAGCGCACGCGTCGCTCAAGCTCGAGGAGGAGCGGAATCGCGGCTTGCCCCAGATGACCGCGGCCCAGGACGACGCCGAGTACCAGCGCCGCGCCGACCGGGCGATCCGCAAATTCATCGCCTTCCTCGGCGAGCGCAATCTCTACCCGATGAGCGGCACGATGGACGCCGAGCTGCGCGAGCGCCGGGGCTCGTTCGTGCCGCTCGAGCGGCGCAACTTCTTCGCCATCGCCACTCACTACGAACCGCTCACGCTCTACACGCACTCCTCGCACTGGTGGGACCTGGCGCGCATGCGCGACGAACCGCATCCGAGCCCCGTCCGGCGCGGCCCGCTCCTCTACAACATCTGGGACGCCCGCTCCGAGGGCATGGCCACGGCCATGGAAGAGCTCATGCTCCACGCCGGCCTCTTCGACGACGAGCCGCGGGCGAGAGAGATCGTCTGGATCATGCTCGCCCAGCGCGCCGCCCGCGGGCTCGCCTCGCTCTATCTCCAGGCCAACGAATTCGACCTCGCGCAGGCCAAGGCCTTCCAGGTCGAATGGACCCCACGCGGCTGGATGCGCCCCGACCTCGACCTTCTCGGCTTCGAGCAACAGCTCTACCTGCGCCAGCCGGGTTACGGCACGAGCTACATCACCGGCAAGGTTCAGCTCGAGGACCTGATGCGCGAGCGGGCCCATCAGCTCGGCGACGCCTTCACCATGAAGCACTGGTTCGAGGAGGTCTACTCCGCCGGGATCATCCCGGTCTCGCTGATCCGCTGGCAGCTCACCGGAAACGGCGAGGAGATTCGCGCGATCGTCGCCAAGGAGTGAGGACGAGCGGACCGCGCGTTCGAACGGCCGATCCGAACACCAATGTAGGGGCAGGAACCGGGTCCGAACGGCCTCCGCGGCTGGGTGATGTCGTAGGGGCCTTCAAATCGTTGACGATGGGTTTATATATGCAGGGCATTAAACAATCTGGTTGGCCTTCGTTCCATGGACGATTGTGGCAACGCAATGATCACGAGCACATCATCCGCAATGACAAGTCGTTGAATCTTATACGGCAGTACATCGCCGACAATCCAGCCAATTGGGCCTCTGACGAGGAAAACCCAGAGGTAGGAAGGCCGCAGAAGACAGCATGAGAACCGGAGGGACCATGAACTGATGAACGGGCGACCCATCGGCACCGGACCGACCACGCCGGCGTCCGAACGGCCCACGGAATTCCGCGACCTGTAGGGGCAGGTCTTGTGCCTGCCCTCCGGCGGCCATCGTGGTGGCCGGAGGGGGGGCGATGGCGGAGGCCCCGGACGCGAGCCCGGGAGCCCCACAACCCGCTACGGGGGCTTGCACCCCTTGCCGCTGCCGTCGCTTTCAGGGCTTGTGTATTTTTTGGTCTGATGACCCGGGGTCGTCGTGCCTGCGGCACTCCTGACCCCGGGCTACATGCCGCCGCCCCTTTGGGGCTCACAGCTCCGGAGCCGACATGTGTGTAACGGTATGGAATCGGCCGGGCGAATGTCGAGGCAGTTGTGAGACTGCTCCGGCGTTATCAGTCGAGCTTTCAGGCCGAAGGAGCCGGAGCCGCGAATTCGAAGGTGCCGACCAGGCCGCTCACGCCCGGCGGCACGAAGGTGACCATACCGTTGGGTCCGACGGTGACCTGCTGGTCGCCGACCGTGA
>DATLNC010000270.1:0-4020 GCA_035536935.1 Thermoanaerobaculia bacterium | reverse complement strand
CGAGCATGGCGAGGAACTCGTCCTTGCGGCGGTCCTCGGCGGCGAGCTCCTGGACGCGGCGGCGCAGCTCTTCGTCGAGGCGGCGCCGTTCGGTCACGTCGGTCAGCATGGCGAGGACGCCGCCGAGCTCGTTGTTCTCGTCGAAAACCGGGCTCACCGAGGCGCTGGCCCAGAGCGGGCGGCCGTCGGGGAGCAGGAAGCAGATCTCCTGGTGGCCGCGCAGGCCGCGCCGGCAACGCTCCCAGATCTCGTCCACGACGGGCAGGCTTTCCGGCGCGAAGAAGGCGTCGGCCGGATGGCGGAGGATCTCGTGGCCGGGCCGATCGAGCATCTCGGCCATGCGCCGGTTGACATAGGTGGTCCGGCGGTCGGCGTCGAGGATCCATACGCCCTCGGCCGCCGTGTCGACGAGGTCGCGCAGCCGGGCGTCGCTCTTGCGCAGGGCATTTTCGATCTGCTTGCGGGCGGTGACGTCGGCCACCAGCGACAGGATGCGCGGCGGGCCCTGCTCGTCGGGGACGGTGCTGGACCACAGGCTGACGTGGACCGGCTCGCCGTCCTTGCGCTGGCGCACGGTCTCCACGCCCTGGGGCATGGCGCCGCACAGGACCGCCTGCAGGTTGCGCCGGAACTCGTCCCGCCGGTCGTCCGGCACGATCGGCACGGGAAGGCCGAGGACCTCGTCCTCCTGCCAGCCGAAGATGCGCTCGGCCGCCGGGTTCCACAGGCTCACGACCCCCTCGTCGGGCTCCAGGAGCATGATCGCGAGCGGGCAGGCTTCGACCAGCGCGCGGAGGGTCTGGTTCAGGCCGCGGAGCGCCTCCATGCTCTCGTCGCGCCGGCGCAGCGCGTCCTGCGCCTCGTGGTAGAGCCGCGCGTTGTCCAGGGCCAGGGCCGCCCGGTGGCCGATCTCCTCGGCGAGCGCCAGGTCCACGGGGCTGTAGCTGCGGGCGGAATCGCACAGCGCCAGGCAGATGGCGCCGAGCACCCGGCCGCGCGACATCATCGGGACGAGGATGGACGAGCGCGGGCGGAGCTGGAGCAGGAGGTCGCCGTGGACCTCGCTCTGGCTGCCGGCGCGGATCTCCTCTTCCGTGATCGCGACCGCGAGGTTGGGCTGGCCCGTGCGCAGGACCCGGCCCATGCCGCTCGCGGACCCGAGGTCCGCCGGGAAGCGGAACTGCAGCTCGCGCATGACCTCCTGGAAGGCCGGATCCCGGTGCAGCGCCTCGGCGCGGCGGACTTTCCCTTCACCGTCGAAGATGTCGAGGATGCAGTAGTCGGCGAGGTCCGGGACCAGGCTGCGGGCGAGAGTCGAGAGCGTCTCCTGCTCGTCCAGGGACGACGACAGCGCCTGGCTGACCTCGGCGAGGACCCGGCCGCTCCTTGCGAGATGATCCGCGAGATGATCCGGTTGTGAAGCTGACAGATTCTCCATACTTTTGCGGCCGATGCGCAGGAAGCCTGCAAATTTCGGACCTCACCGGAAGGACGACAAGGACCCCAGGGACAGCAAGGACCGCAAGGACGGATCGGGCGTCCTTGCGGTCCTTGAGGTCCTTGAAGTCCTTGTAAGAGCGAAACAAGGCAGAGCCGTTTTACAACGGCCCTGCCCTGCCTAACCGGCGGCGGGATACAGCTGGCGGTAGCTGTCGGCCAGAACCAGGATGCGCTTGACGTAGTCCCGGGACTCGTCCAGGTCCATGTTCTCGACGAAGTCGTCGAGCTCGGGCGTGGGGCCGGCCTCGTTCCACATCCGGAGGATGCGGTTCGGGCCGCCGTTGTAGCCCGCGAGGGCCAGCTCGACGTTGCCGTCGAACATCTTGATGAGCTGCGCCAGGTAGGCAGCGCCCAGCTCGATGCTGAACTCGGGGTTGTAGAGGCCGTCCGCGGGGTAGCTGGTGTCGAGCCGGTCGGCCATCTCGCTGGCCGTGGCCGGCATGAGCTGCATCAGGCCGCGCGCGCCCACAGGGCTCGTGGCCCGCGGGTCGAAGGCGCTCTCCTGGCGGATGATGCCCGCGACCAGCCAGGCCGGCAGGCCGTTCGCGGCCGCGGCGGCGCGGATGGTGTCCTCGTAGTCGAGGGGATAGTAGGCGCGGAGGATCTCCTCCGGCACCGAGGACTGCTGCGGGCCGCCGAGAGCAGGGAAGGCCTCGCGCAGCAGGGCGATGCTGCCGCGGCGCTTGCCCTGGCGGCCCATGACGATGGCGCGCAGGGCGATGAGGTCGCGGTGGTTCGCCTGGTCCCCGACCAGCTCCATCTCGCGCTGGGCGAGATCGTCCAGTCCGAGATCGGTGAGCAGCTTGGCGCGCTCCAGGAGAGGATCGGTAGGCCACGGGATGGCCAGGGCCTTGGCGAGCTGGATCTCCGAGGAGACCGGGGGCACGCCCAGGCGGGCCATGGCCCGGCGGTTGTAGAAGTCGCTCGTGTCGGAGGAGGCGAGCATCTCGGTGTAGATCATGCGGGCCTCGCCCGGCTTGCCGAGCTGCTCCAGGGCCCGCGCCTGCCAGTAGCGGCCGCGCTGCGCGTCGCCATGCTCGGGATAGATCTGGGCAAGGTCTCCCCAGAAGGTCACGGCGCCGGCAAAGTCGCCCCGGCCATAGAGGGTCCAGCCGCGCTCCCAGAGGTCGCGCGCGCCGGTCGTATCGCCCGGATCGAGGTGGCGGAGCAGCTTGAGCGTGTCGACTGCCGCGGCGATCAGGCCGGCGTCGAGAAAGTCGCCGTAGAGGTCGCGCAGGGCGTCCTCGGAGAGCTCGGACTTGGCGCCGAAGCGCACGGCGTTGGCCAGGTGGCGGTGCGCTTCTTCCAGCCGGGAGAGCCGGGCGGTGGCGAGGGTCCGTTCCCACTCGAGGCCGGCGCGGTCCTCCTGCGTCTCTCCAGTGACGGAAGCCAGCATGTCGAGGGCCTTGCGGGCATCGCCCGACTCGGTGAGCACCCGGGCCTGGAGCAGGTGCCATTCCACATCGCGCTCGGCCTGCGCCACGTTGTCCAGGGTGTCGAGGGCGGCGGAGAGCCGCTCCACGGAGAGGAAGGAGCGGGCGCGCTGCTTCACCTCGCCGGCCGAGAGGATGCGCGTCCAGTCGAGGTCGCCGTCCATGGCGCGGAAGGTGTCGGCCACGCCCAGGGCGCCGGCGGTCAGCGGGGCGCGGGTCAGGAGGCGGCGGCCGGCCTCGCGGCTCACCTGGTCGTCGTCGATCTCGCGGCCGATATCCCAGGCCAGGTTCTCCATCTCGACCGCGGCCTCGCCGACGACGCCCTCGCGGCGGGCGCCCTCGATCAGGGAAAGCGTGCCGCGCTCGTCCCCTTCCTCATTGGCGAGCCGGGCTGCCTGGAGGTAGGCCTGGGCCCGGAGCGGCGAGCCCGGGGAGCCGGCGAGCAGCCGCTCGAGGGCCGCGGCGGCATCTTCGGGGCGGCCGTTCTCCAGGGCGCTCTCGGCCAGGAGGAAGAGGCGCCAGTCCTCCAGGGAACGATCGGAGCCGGAAGCGTCGGCGAGAAGCTCCTGGGCGAGCCCGGAATCACCGGCCTCGGCGGCGTACAAACCCTGCAGGAGCTGGACGCGGCCGGCTTCCTTCGGATGGCTCTCGGCCACCGCGTCGAGATGCTGGCGTGCCTCTTGCAGTTTAGAGCTGCGCAGGGCTCGGGCGGCCTGGGAGTACAGGCCAGTGGGGACGGAAGGGCGGGAGGTCCGGGTGAGTGAGAGGGAGAGAGCGGCCTGCGCTCCTTTTGGAACACTCAGCGCCACGTGAGCTACCGCGGCGAGACAGACCAGGAGGACCACGAACACCAATCGAAAGCGAGTTTGCTTCACCACACCTCCAGAGCGAGCCGACGTTGTAAATTCTTCGACGGAAGGCTTCCTCTCTCTCTGGAGCGGGACCGTTCCACCGGGTGTGCGCTTTCCACTCTCGGCAACAACCTCCTTTCCGTTCCCATTCCCGCTTCCCGGCATCAATTCAGGCTGTAAATTTTGCTCTCGCCCCGAGGTTGGATACGATCCGGCCGGCCTGAGATGACTGCAAC
>DATLNC010000269.1:0-7342 GCA_035536935.1 Thermoanaerobaculia bacterium | reverse complement strand
GGGACCGTGTTGATCAAGGTGACCTGCTCGGCGGCCGGCAGCTCGGGGAGGGCGAGGGCGTCGTCGGCCAGCAGCACCGTGCCCCCGCGGCTGAGCGGCACGAACAGTTCGAAAATGGAGAGGTCGAAGCAGATCGAGGTCGAGGCGAGGACCCCGGCGAGGTCGTCCTGGCTGAACCGGTCGAGCGCCCAGCGCACGAGGGCCACGGCACTGCGGTGCGTGATGGCGACCCCTTTGGGCCGGCCGGTCGAGCCCGACGTGTAGATGAAATAGGCGATCTGGTCCGGATCGACCTCCGTCCCGGGGGCCACTGCACTGGTGTCCTGCTCTGCATCCATCAGGACATGGGTTGCAACCGCGGGGAAGCGCGAGGCGAGGGAGGACTGGGTGACCAGCACGGGCACGCGCGCGTCTTCCAGGAGCAGGTCCAGCCGCTCCTGGGGGTAGGCGGGGTCGAGCGGCACATACGCGGCGCCGGCCTTGAGGATGCCGAGCAGCGCCGGCACCAAATCGGGCCCGCGCTCCAGGCAGACCCCGACCGGGGTCTCCGCGCCGACTCCCATCGCCAGCAGGTGGTTGGCCAGGCGGTTTGCCCGGCGCTCGAGCTCACCATAGGTCTGCCGTGAGCTCCCGCAGACCATGGCGACGGCCTCGGGGGTCGCGGACGCCTGGGCTGTGTAGAGCTCGTGCAGGCACCGGTCGTCGGCAGTGTCCGCGGGGATTGCGGCAGTATCGTTCCACTCGGCCAGCAGTTGATGGGACTCGCTCGCGCTGAGGAGCGGCAGCTCTGAGATCTGCCGCTCCGGATTGTCGACGGCGCCGGCGAGCAGGGTCCGTAGATGCCCCAGGAGGTGCTCCGCGGTGCCGGCGTCGAAGAGGTCGGAGTTGTAGACGAGCACCAGTCCCAGCCCGTCTCCGGTCTCGGCGGCCAGCAGCTCGAGGTCGAGCTGCGCGGTGCTCCGGCCGATGCGCCGCGATTCCAGCGTCAGCCCGCCGAGCTCGATCCGGACTCCGGGCTCTCCCAGGGCCAGCGCCGACAGATCCCCACCGTTCCTCAGGTGCGCGCGCTCCAGAACGAACAGGGCCTGGAAGAGCGGCGAGCGGCTGGGATCCCGCTCGGGCTGCAGCCGTTCCACGAGCAGCGGGAAGGGATAGTCCTGATGCGCAAAGGCTTCCAGCGCGGCCTCCCGCACCTGGGCAAGGAACTCGAGAAAGGCAGGCCGGCCCGAGAGGTCGGAACGCAGGACGACGGGGTTCGCAAAGTAGCCCACCAGGTCGGTGAGCGCGGCCGAGGAGCGTCCGGAGGTCGGCGAACCCACCAGCACGTCCTCCTGGGCGCCATGGCGGTGGAGCAGGATCTGGAAAGCAGCCAGGAGGGTGACGTAGAGCGTCGCACCGCGGCGGGCTCCCAGGGCTTTGATCCTCTCCAGGAGATCGCCGGAGATCGCCAGGGAGCACCCATCGCCGTTGAACGTCTGGAGTGATGGGCGCGGTCGGTCGGAGGGGAGGTCCAGGACCGGCAGCTCGCCGTGCAGGCGCTCGCGCCAGTACGCCCAGAGCGACTCCCCCCGCTCCCCCGCGACGAGTCGTTCCTGCCAGGCAACGTAATCCGTGAAGCGCAGGCTCGGAACGGCCGGCGGCTCGCCGGCGCTGCGCCGCGAGTAGAGCTCGCCGAGCTCCTCTGCCAGCAGGGCGAGCGACCAGAGGTCCGCAATGATGTGATGGACGACGAGGAGCAGGGTATGCTCGCCCTGCGAGGTCCGGAAGACCGTCACCCGCAACAGCGGGTCCCGTTCCAGGTCGAAGGGGCGGCAGGCGAGCTCGCGCAGGCGCACATCGAGCTGCGCGGGGCTCCAGCCGGCCGCATCCTCCACGGAAAACTCCAGCGTCCGCCCGGGGCACACCCGCTGCACCGGCCCGGCCTCCGTCTCGACGAAGGCGTAGCGCAAGGCCTCGTGCTTCCAGGTCAGCAGCTCCAGACTCCGACGCAGGGCCTCGGGATCGAGCTGCGACCGCACGTCGGCCGCGGCCGTGATGTTGTAGGCGGCGTTCGCCGGCTGCAGCCGCTGCAGGAACCAGAGGGCGCGTTGCCCGTAGGAGAGCGGAGCGCCGGCCGCGGACGCCGGCATCGGGGCCGGGACGTCCTGGGGCCGTTCGCCGACCGCCGCGGTCAGGACCTTTGCCGCAAGCTGCTGAAGGGTTATCCCGCGTAGCAACTCCGACAGGTCGACGGAGGCGCCGAGCCGCGACTCCATCGCGTGCTGGATCTCCACCGCGGCCAGGGAGTCGAGGCCGTAGACGGTGAGCGGCTTCTGCGGGTCGACCGAGGAGGAGGGCAGACCGAGAATCCTGGCGACCTCTTCTCCGAGGGAGCCGGTACTGTTGAGAGCACCCCGCTCCGCCTCCGAAGGCATGTCCCGGAGGCTCCGCCAGCGGACGGCGAGCTCCCCGGCCAGGTAGCGCGCCCGGCAGGCGTGACGCTGGATCTTGCCGCTCGAGGTCTTGGGGATTGTGCCGGTCTCGAGCAGGACGACCTCATGGGGCTGGATCTCGTGCTCTTCGGTGATCGCCTGACGGATCGCTTCCACGACCGCTGCGTAAGGTGACCTGGCCCTGTGCTCCAACTCGCAGGCGACGACCAGCCGCTCTTCGCTGCCGACTTCGACCGGGAAGGCGGCGCTGCAGCCGAGGCGGAGCTCCGGATGACTGCGCTCGGCGCTCAGCTCGAGGTCCTGAGGATAGAGGTTGCGTCCGCGCAGGATGATCAGGTCTTTGAGGCGGCCGGTGACGAACAGCTCTCCGTTGCGCAGGAACCCCAGGTCTCCGGTGCGCAGGAAGGGGCCTTGGCCCGTCTCTGCGGCATCGGCCAGGTGAGCGCGGAAGTCCCGCTTGGTCTCCTCGGGACGGCCCCAGTAGCCCTGCGCGACACTCGGCCCCGCGACCCAGACCTCTCCAATCCGGTCCTCTCCCAGCAGGCGGCGCGACTCCGGATCGACGATGGCGACACGCTGCTCCATCCAGGGGTGGCCGCAGCCGACCAGCCGGCAGTCCCCCGGCTCCTCGGCCGGGGCATAGACAGCCTCGCCGCGCTCGAGGGACGGCCGGTCCATGCTGACGGCTACCGGGGAGCTCCCCTTGCCGCCGCCGGTGACGAACAGCGTCGCCTCCGCGAGGCCGTAGCAAGGGTAGAAAGCCGAGCGGCGGAAGCCCTGGGGAGCGAATGCGCGGGCGAAGCGGTCCAGGGCGTCGGCGCGGACCGGCTCCGCGCCGTTGAAGGCGACCTCCCAACTGGAGAGGTCAAGGCCGGCCCGCTGCTCGACGCCGATCTTGCGCACGCACAGCTCGTAGGCGAAGTTGGGTCCGCCGCTGGTCGTCGCGCGGTAACGCGTGATGGCTTCGAGCCAGGAGAGCGGCCGCTTCAGGAACGTGGCGGGTGACATCAGGATGGCGTGCGCGCCGAGGTAAAGCGGCTGCAACACGTTCCCGATCAGGCCCATGTCGTGGTAGAGCGGCAGCCAGCCGACGATCACCGATTCCGCCGACTGGCCAAAGGCGCGCCGGATCATCTCCTCGTTGTGGAGGAGGTTGCCGTGGCTGACCCTGACTCCCTTGGGAGAGGCGGTCGAGCCCGAGGTGTACTGGAGGAATGCCAGGGTCTCGGCTTCTGGCTGCGGATCCTGCCAATCCTCGGCCAAGGCGGGAGAGATCTGGTCCGTGGCCAACCAGGAGATTGCATCGAGCTCCGGCAGCCGGCCGGCGGAGGCTTGGAGCCTGCCGAGGAGCTTGGTAGTGGTCAGGACGAAAGCCGCCCGGGCGTCGCGCGCGATGGACAGCAGCCGGGGAAGGCCGCGCTCCGAGGTCATCGGCTGGACGGGGACCGCTACGATGCCGCCGCTGAGGCAGCCGAGAAAGGCGGCCACGAACTCCAGGCCCGGTGGGTAGAGGAGCAACGCTCGTTGCCCGATGCCCCCCATCTGTTGCAGCCGGGCCGCGATGGCCCGGGCTTGCTTGTCGAGCTCTTGGTAAGTGAGAGCCGCGGGCCCGTTTGCCGCGCTGTCAAGGAAGGTGTAGGCGTGCTGGTCAGGCCTCTCGTGTGCCCTCTGGCGGAGCAACCCGACGAGAGTGGCAGGATCGCCCCGAGGGCTTGATCCACTGGCTACGGCTTGACAGGTGGGGTGAAGCACTTCAGATATTCATACTCGCTGTCATACATGATGAACTTTCGTCAGGAAGATCAGTATAAATAGAAGTTTAGAAAAGGTCAATTAAACTTCGTCTTTACCTCTGTTCTGGCTAGTGAATGGCAAGAGTGGTCGAAGGGCTGTATCATCGGCCCGGAATGAGCTTCCCCGGAGGTAGTGCCTGGTCCATGGCGCGGGATATCGCGGAGGGGTTCGTCATGATCACGGAGCGCTCCTTCAAGAGCTTGACCCGGTCCGACCTGGACCAGCTCGCCTTCGAGCTCGAGCGCCACCTCCGGGACTTGCGCGGCGATCAGGCAGCCCTCGACGACATCCAGGCCATCCAACTGCGCAACCGGAAGATCCAGCGGGTGAACACGGCGACCATGGTGTTGCGCAGCTACCGGGCGAAGGCGAAGACTTGATCTGGGCCCTGACGGCGTTTCTGGCCATTTCCATGGCCCTCTTCATGGACCGCATGTGCCAGAGGCGCGGGCTGCTCCCTCCCGGCTTCCGGGAGCCCTGGCGCCGCGTCCTGGGCTGGAGCCTGGTGGCCCTGATCCTCTGGATCAGCGCTTTCGGCTCCCTGGCCACCGTCGGCCAGGACACGCCGGAGATGGATCTGAGCCAGCTCACCACGCCGCGGCTCTTTCTCCTCCACTTCCTGCTGATCCTGACGATCTTCTCCTGGTTCCTGCTGGGATTTGCAGGGGTGAGGCCCTCCCGGGGAGAGGGGGGAACCACGGAAGCAACCGAAGACGTAGTGATTACGGAAGACGTGGGAGGGGAGGTGGCGCCCCTCTCCCGGGAGGGTGTGAGTGCGGGTGGGAGAGGGGACGGGGGTGAGGGTCTTTTCCGCCAGTTCCTCTCCCAATTCGGCTTCATGGCGCCGGACGTGCCGCGGGAGATCGGCGTCGGGGTCCTGGTGGGGATCGGGTCCTGGGGCGCGGTATTGGCCGTGGCGGTCGTGCTCGGGCTCATCATCATGGCCCTGGGCGGGGAGGACGCCCTGCCCAAGCAGCCGCCTGCCCTGATTCCCTGGATCGTGGCGCTGCCGTTCGGCGTGCGCATCCTGATCAGCCTGTCGGCCGGCGTGGTGGAGGAGACCTTCTTCCGCGGCTTCCTGCAGCCGCGGATCGGGATCTTCCTCTCCACCCTGCTCTTCGTCCTGGCCCACTCCTCGTACGGGCAGCCGTTCATGCTGGTGGGGATCGGCACCCTGTCGCTGATCTACGCCTTCCTGGTCCGCTGGCGGCAGAACATCTGGCCGGCCATCGCCGCCCATTTCCTGTTCGACGCGGTGCAGCTCCTCTTCATCATCCCGACGCTCCTCAAGTACATGGAGAAGGCTGGGACCGGGAACTGATGCTAGACTCCGCCCGAGAAGAGATGCCCCAAGAACGCCACTTCCATCTGGATGTCGGGAGCCGTTTCGAGAACATCGAACTGGTCCAGGTCGTGCTACGCGACTCCCTGGAGCGGCTCGGAGTGGACGAGGACACGCGCCACTGGATGGACGTGGCAGTCCGCGAGGCCGTGGCCAACGCCATCAAGCACGGCAACGCGCAGGACCCGGGCAAGCAGGTTCACGTGGACCTGTTCCGCGAGGGGGACGAGGTGGTGATCCGGGTCGAGGACGAGGGGATCGGCTTCGATCCGGCCCAGCTCAAGGACCCCCTGGCGCCCGAGAACCTGCTCAAGCCCAACGGACGCGGCATTTTCTACATGAAAAGCTTCATGGACGACATACACTACGGACCCCGGCCGGGCGGCGGCACCATCGTTACCCTGCGCAAGAAGGTCGCCGGCTCGCAAGGCGAGTCCTGACGCCGGATCTTACGAGGAGGGGAACCATCCCATGCCGATCAACGAGAGGAAGCGAGACGACGTCACCATTCTGGACATCAAGGGCAAGATCACCATCGGTGCGGCCGAGGAGGCATTGCGCGACGCCGTCCACCGGGTGCTCGACGCCGGGTCCTTGAAGGTGCTCCTGAACCTGCAGGGGGTCACCACCATCGACTCGTCGGGAGTCGGCGAGCTGGTCAGCGGCTACACCAGCGCGACCAACCGGGGGGCCAAGATCAAGCTGGCCAACCTGCCGCCCAAGATCAACGACATCCTGACCATCACGCAGCTCATCACGGTCTTTGACGTTTACGATACCGAGGACGAAGCGGTCGCCTCGTTCTCCTGAGTCGCGGCCTCGCGCACTGGCCGGCGGGCTCGCCGAGCTCGCCGGGCGGGTGAACCGCCGGCTGCCCGAGCTGCTGGCCGCCCCCGGCGCCCGTCCGGAGGCGGTCCACCAGGCCATGCACTACGCGCTGACCGGACCCGGCAAACGGATCCGGCCGGTGCTCACCCTCGTGGTCGCCGATCTCTTCGGCGTCCGTTCTGTATCCTCCGATGTAGTCCTCGACCTGGCGTGCTCCGTCGAGATGGTGCATGCCTGCTCGCTGATCCTGGACGACCTGCCGTCCATGGACGATGCGAGCCTCCGCCGCGGCCGTCCTACCGTCCACCTCCAGTTCGGAGAGAACGTGGCGCTCCTGGCCGCGCTCGCCCTGCTCAACCGGGCTTACGCCCTGGTGGCGGAGAGCGCCAACCGGCTGTCGCTGGGCCGCTACACGGCCGAGGACATGGTCCATCATCTTGCCGCGGCCATCGGCAGCGGCGGGTTGATCGGCGGCCAGGCGCTCGACCTGCTCTCGCAGCCCGAGGACCTGGATCTTGAGCTGCTGGAGTACATCCACAGCCACAAGACCGGCGCGCTCTTCATGGCCGCGGGCGAGCTCGGGGCCATGGCCGCGGACGCCAGGCGCAAGGACCTCGAGGTCGTCGCCCGCTTCGCCAAGAACCTGGGCCTCGCCTTTCAGATCTCGGACGACCTGCTCGACGTGCTGGGCACGCCCGAGGAGACGGGCAAGGACGTGGGGCAGGACGCCGGCAAGGTCACCTTCGTGAAGCTCCTCGGCGTCGCGGGCGCCCAGGCCCTCGAAGCCGAGTTGCTGGGCTTCGCGGAGGAGTCGCTCGCCCCCCTCGGCCGCAAGGGCGAGCCGCTGCGCGAGCTGGCGCGGTTCGTGGGCAAGCGGTCGCGGTAGGGAACCAGATCCCCGCCTGGGGTTGAAACCCCAGGCTAGAAGAGTATCGCCCCCTCCGGG
>DATLNC010000268.1:0-29969 GCA_035536935.1 Thermoanaerobaculia bacterium | reverse complement strand
GGGATTTACCCGAGCACCTCGGGGATTTACCCGAGCGACTCGGGGAGTTACCCGAGCAACTCGGGGATTTACCTGAGCAACTCGGGGATTTACCTGAGGCAGAGGGATTACTTCGTGAGCCGCTCCCAGTCGCTCTCCGGGGCGTCCATGGCGATGGCGAGGCCGCCGTCCGACCCGACGTAGATCGGGTCTTTCACCACCCGGACCTTGCCGCCTCCAACCTGCTGGAGATCCTGCTCCAGGCGCGGTCCAAGGCCGCGAATCAATCCCGTACCGCCCGAGACCACCACGTTGTTGCGGATCTTCTCCTGGTAGTCGGGCTGCGCCCGCGACAGCAGGTCGAGCATCGACTCCACCACCGGCGGCAGGATGCCCTCGCAGGCCTGGCGCATCTCGTTCGTGATGTCGAGCTGCGTGGGCTTGCCCGCGACCGGCGCCGTCACCATCACCGGCGTCTTGCTGTTGCCCACGAAGCTGCCCTCTTCCTTCCACTGGCGGACCATGTGGATGGAGACGCTCGCCTCGGGGTAGCGCGCCCGGACCAGCCGTAGGAGCTGCTCGTCGACCCAGTCTCCGGCCTGCGGCAGGGTGCGCTGATCCTCCTCGGTGGGCAGGCGGCCGTTCATGACGCAGAGGTCGGTCGTGCCCGCGCCCGAATCGATGACCAGGGTGTGGAGCAGCGCTTCCATTCCATAAGCGACGGCGAAGGGCTCGGAAACGATCATCAGGCTGTCGACCGCCCCCTGCAGGGCCTTGCGCACCTGCTGCTTGTTGACCCGCAGCGCCTCGGCCGGCACACCCACCACCGCCCGCACCTTGCCGTTGCGGTTCTCGCGGTCGACTCCGACCAGGGAAAGCAGATGCCAGAGCAGCTCGCGCACCGCGGCCTCGTCCTTGTCGGAGCCTTCCTTGATCAGCCCCTGCTCCAGCGGACGGTGCAGGTCGAGCATGGAGCGGTTCTGGAGCGCCTCGCTGCCGACCAGGACCGGCTTTTTCAATACCTTGCGGGCCACCATGTCGAGCGGCCAGCCGACGTAGCTCTCGATCACGTGGCGCTCGCCGCTGGAGGAGGAGATCGAGCTCCTCGACGTGCCGAGGTCGATGCCGACGTGGAGGACCTCGTTGTTTTTGTCAGCCATGAATCAGGTTCCTTTCTTGTCGCCCGCTTCTTCGGGCTTGCCCTCGACGGTGTCTGCATAAGAGCGAATCCCCGCCGCCAGGGCTTCGGCAATGTACTGCCGATAGAGCGGTTTCGTCAAAAGCTCGGCCTCGTCTTCGTTGGACAGGCAGGAGACCTCGGCGAGGATGGCGGGCATTTCCGTCGACAGCAGGACGATGAACGGCGCCGCCTTGACCCCGCGGTTCTCGAGCCCGGGGTTCACCTTTCCGAGCGACCGGAACAGCGACGCCTGGATGACCTCGGCCAGCGTTCGCGAATTCTCCTGCCGCACGTCGGCATAGATCCGGTCGAGCAGCCCGCGCATGTCGGCCATGGAGTAGCCGGACTCCCGGTTCTCGGCCGCGGCGAGCCGCGTCAGGTAGGGATCGTTGGTCGCGCCGAGGTAGTAGGTTTCGACCCCGCGGGCCTTGCGGTTCTCGATCCAGTTCAGGTGAATCGACACGAAGATGTCGGCCCCGTCGCGGTTGGCAGCCAGCCCCCGCTCTTCCAGAGAGACCGAGCGGTCCTGCTCGCGGGTCATCACGACCTCGAAGGAGTCCGCCTCCAGCAGCTTGCGCACCCGCTGCGCGATGTCGAGCGTCAGCTCTTTTTCGATCAGACCCAGGGGCGCCCGGGTGCCGTGGCTGTCCCCGCCGTGCCCGGGATCGAGCGCAATCTTGCGCACCGCGAGGGGGAAGACGGCCGCGTCGACAGGGGTCGGTGCGGTGATGGGCGCCTTGGCCACCTTGGCCACCGTGGCCACCGGAACCGGAGCGGGCTGCGCTGCGGCCGGAGCTTGCCGCGCAAAAACCGGCGGGCTTCCGAGCGCAGGAAGGAGTCGCGTCGAGCCGAACAGCCCTAGCGAGAGAAGAACCAGCATCAACACGCGGAGCCAGACGTTCGGCCGGCGCTTCAAGCCGCGCGGCAGCCGCCCCTCGGCAAGGTCCACGTTGTCCTGGACCACCTCGCGGAGGAGCTGGCGCTTGAGGCGGTCGATGTCCTTGTCGGGCATTTAGCGCAAGTCTCCCCCGCAGGGGACGGAAGGGCAGCGGACAACTCGTACAGCAGACATGGCTATCGAAGGGACCAGGGGCTGGAATTGTACTACAGCACGGAGACACGGACGACCGTCCGTGTCCGTCCGTGTGGCTACCGCTTCTGCAAGTGGATCCGCAAATGCTTTTCCCGTGCCTCGATCCGGGTGACCTGGACCGCGGGATCGGCCAGGTCGATCACCACGTGCTGCTCGTTCCCGCGCGCCTTCTCGTGATAGCCCATGCGGATCTGCTTGACCTCGCCCGTGCCCACCTCCACGCGGGAGCTTGGGAAGGGGCGTCCCATGCCGGTCAGCACGATCAGCTCGCGGGGTGGATCGCCGATGTGGGACTGGGAGTAGACCTCTGGCCGGATTGCGCCATTGCCCCAGAGGATGATGTCCGTTCCCCCGGCCGCCTGCTCGAAGGTGATCCTCTCGAGAGCGGTCACGGACGGTCCCGTCAGGGCCAGCGGGTTGCCTGGGGCCGGAACCGGAGCAGGGTCCAAGGTGGGGGGTGCAGCCGGGTTCTCTTCCTCCCGGCGGCGGACCACCTCGGGCAGCGGCGTGGCGTCCTCTTCGACGATCGGCGTAATGGACTCCGGCGTCTCCTGGGGTGGAATAGCCGCCGCTGCGCTAGCCACGGCGGCCTCGTCTCCGGAGCCCAGCATGCCGCCGAGGGTGTCGCGGAAGAAGAATCCGGCCGCGGCCAGGGCCAGCACCAGCCCCGCAATCGCCAACGGGATAGCAGGGCTCCTCCGCGGCGGGGCCGCGCTCGCCGCGTACCCGCCGAAGTTGACGGTCGGCCGGGGCGGCTCGGGGTCGTCCATGGGCGGCATCGGCGGCATGAAGGGCGGGAAGTCGTCATCCAGGGGGATGGGGTCGAGTCCGGGATCGAACCCGGAATTGATCCCGGTCGAGGGCGGCAGCCAGGCGGACGAGTCCACGGGCGGCAGCACTCCTGAATCAGGGAGGTCCGGGAACGGGCTGGCCGCATCCGAGAGGGGGATGGGCTGCACCGGATCGGGGGGCCGGAGCGACACGTCGAACGGCGTGCCTCCGTCCTGGATGTACTGGTCGACGATCCTGTAGATGAGCTCCTTGCTTCCTTCGCTCAGCTCCAGAAATCGGATCCCCATTCCGGCTGGCCGGCTGGGGCCCTCGGAAACGGCTCGGATCCACACGACTTCACCTTTCCCCTGAATGATCTCGAAGCCGTCCCCGAGCTGGAACTCGAAGTCCAACACGCTCCCGGGCGGCTCCGGCTGGTTGGTTGCGATGTACATCCCGGTAGGCGAGATGTTCTGGGAGTATTCGCTGATGAACCCGGCGAAGCGCTCGAACTTGAAAGTGACCTGGGCGGCGATCGGCACGCGCCGTGAATCGCGCGGGACGCTGGAAAGGTCGAACGGCTGCTGCGGCATGTCGAGGCGCCTCGTCGGAAATTCAAGTCAAACTTATGCGCGGATGATATCAGGTAGAATAGGCTCCCGGCGGCTTGCGCTGCCAGCGCTGCCAAAAACCAATCCGATCACCCCCCACTTCTGGTTTCCGGGAGGAGCGATGAGCCCCATTGTGCTCGAAGAGAAGAAAAGGGCGACCCAGGACTATATCGCCCTGGAGGAGCAGTACGGCGCCCACAACTACCATCCGCTCGACGTCGTCGTGGCCCGCGGCGAAGGCTGCTGGGTCTGGGACGTCGAAGGCAAGAAGTACCTCGATTTCCTGGCCGCCTACTCGGCTGTCAACCAGGGGCATTGCCACCCCGAGATCCTGAACGCCGCGATCGGCCAGGCCCGGCAGGTGACGCTCACTTCCCGCGCCTTCCGCAACGACCAGCTCGGCCCGTTCTACCAGCAGATCTGCGAGCTGACCGGGTTCGGGCGCTTCCTGCCCATGAACACCGGCGCCGAGGCGGTCGAGACCGCGCTCAAGACCGCCCGCAAGTGGGCCTATAAAGTCAAAGGCGTGCCCGAGGGCAAGGCCGAGATCCTCGCCTTCACCAACAACTTCCACGGCCGGACGATCACCATCGTCAGCTTCTCCACCGAGGAGCTGTACCGTTCCGGCTTCGGACCGTTCACGCCGGGCTTCCGCGTCCTCCCCTACGGCGACGCCGAGGCGGTCGCGCAGGCCATGAACCCGAACGTCGCGGCCATCCTGGTCGAGCCGATCCAGGGCGAGGCCGGCATCATCGTGCCGCCCGCGGGCTACCTGAAGCGGTTGCGCGAGATCGCCGACGAGCACAACTGCCTTCTGATGGTGGACGAGATCCAGTCCGGCCTCGGCCGCACCGGCAAGATGTTCGCCTACGAGCACGAGGGGGTCCGCCCCGACGTGGTGATCGTGGGCAAGGCCCTGTCCGGCGGCTTCTATCCGGTCTCGGGCATCCTCGCCGACGATGCGGTGATGGGCGTGTTCCAGCCCGGCGAGCACGGCTCCACCTACGGCGGGAACCCGATGGCCGCAGCGGTCGGCCGCGCTGCTCTGCGCGTCCTCGTGGACGAGCGGATGGTGGAGAACTCCGCCGCGATGGGCGACTACTTCATGGAGCGGCTGCGGCGGATCCAGTCGAAGCACCTCAAGGAGGTCCGCGGAGTGGGCTTGTGGATCGGCATCGAGTTGCACCCCGAGGCCGGCGGCGCCCGCCGCTTCTGCGAGGCGCTCCAGCACGAGGGGCTGCTCTGCAAGGAGACCCACGACCACGTGATCCGGATCGCGCCGCCGCTGACGATCAAGAAGGACGAGGTCGATTGGGCGGTGGAGCGGCTGGAGAAGGTTCTTACGACGTTGAGCTGAGGATGTCTGTAGGGGCGGCCCTTGTGGCCGCCTGTTCTACCGCACCCCGGCCGGCAGCCAGGCCTCGTCTCCTGGGTCGTGCATCTCCCAGTAGGCGAGGCGCTCGCACTTCTTCATTTTGTAGACCGTGCCTTCGCCGGTCTCGAAGCGCAGCAGGCGATGGGGCGGCTGGCGCTCGAAGATGTAGGAGAGCGACTGCCCATCCCGCTGGAGCCGGATCCGCACTCCTTCTTCAACCGCACTCTTCTCTACTGTCCATTCCGCCGCTGCCAGCTCCGGGAAGCGGGACTGCATCAGCGAGGGGAACACGCGCAGCGTGGCCGGGGCCTCCCCCGCTACGAAATCGCGCAGGGCCATGGGCAGGCTGTCCTCGGGGATCGCTCCAGCCGGGTAGTCCAGGGAGCGGTCCCCCTGGCCGTCGAAGTAGGACCGCGTGTCCAATCGGCCGCGGACCAGCTCAGCGGTCGAGACGCCGCAAGCCTCCGAGCTGGTGGCCGCGAGCTTCTGGAGCCCGCCGGTGTCGCGCCGGAGGTAGACGCTCGCCATCTGGTGGTAGGTGTAGATGCCGGTGGTCACGTCCCTGACGTGGTTGAGCTTCAAGACCTCGAACCTCGAGGCGGCAGGATCGTCGGCCTTGACGTCCAGCTTGTCGTTCCAGGGCTCCTTGACCAGGATCAGCAGCGCGCGGCCGTCGTAGTGATGCTTGTAGCGGGACCAGAGCACGTCATAGGCGCAGAACTCCGCCTTGCCATCGTCCCAGAGGGGGGCCCGCCGCCAGGAGGCATCCCCCCCAGGGGAGGGAAGCGGCTCCGCGTCGACCACGCTGCCGCGCACCTCCACCGAGTCGGACCGGATCGCCCAGATCGAGAGCGTCAGAAAAAGCAAGGCGGCCAAGGATTTGAGGAAGATCTTCATCTCGTTCTTCGATAGGATGTCAGCTCCGCCGGATTCTAACCCCGGTGCTCAAAAATGCGACTGTTTTTCCGGCTTTCCCTGGTCTCGGCGCTCCTGCTGTCCTGCTGTCAGCCTCGGGAGCCTGCCTCCTCTGCCCTCTCCGTCACCGGGCGCGGAGGGGAGCTCCGCGTTCTCATTCCCGGCGATCCGCGGGGCTTCGACCCCAACATGCCTGGCGACGAGATCGCTCAGGTGCTCGCTCCGAGCCTCTACAGCGCTCTGGTGACCCTGGACACGGACGGCCGCCTCCTCCCCGATCTCGCCGAGAGCTGGGAGGTGAAGGACGGTGGGCGCACCTACCTCTTCCACCTGCGGAAGGGGATCCTCTGGCACGACGGCCGGCCGTTCGGCTCCGGCGACGTGCGCTTCACCCTGGAACGGCTCAAGAGCGAAGAGTCCATTTCGCATGAGGCGGTCAGCCGGATCACGCGCATCGAGACGCCGGACAATGGCACCGTGGAGCTGCACCTGCGCGAGCCCTGGGCCCCGTTCCTCTCTACCCTGGCCTGGGGAGGGACCTACATCCTCCCGCGGCATCGTTCCTCGGTGGGGACCAATCCTGTTGGGACGGGCCCCTTCCAGTTCGGGGAGCACGTCCTGGGCAAGCGCATCGTGCTGGAGGCGAGCCCCCGCTTCCACCGGCCGGGTCCCTTTCTCGACCGGGTGACCTTCCTGGTGACCCAGGAGTCCTCTGTAGCAGCGGAGCGGCTCCTGCACGGAGAGGCGGACCACACCGTTACCCGGATCCCTCTCGACCTGGTGCCGCGCCTGGAGCGCGATCCAGGCCTGCGGGTGCTCACCGGGCCCAGCAACGCTCGCATCTTCTGCGCGTTCAACCTGCGCCGGCCGCCGCTCGGGGACATCCGGGTGCGGGAGGCCATCAATCGCGCCATCGACCGGGGCGACCTGGTGCGCAAGGCTCTCTTCGGCTACGGCGCTCCCGGCTTCGGCTTCTACACCCCATCGGTGGCGTGGGCCTACAACGGCGACGCCCACGTGCCGCCCTTGGACCGAAAGCGGGCACAGGCCCTCCTTGCCGAGGCAGGAGCTCGCCGGGAGCTCGATCTGGTGGTCCCCTCTCTGGCCCCGGTCGACGAGATAGGCGAGCTCCTCCGGGACCAGCTTGCCGAGATCGGCCTGGCGGTCCGCGTCACGGCCCTTCCCCTGAACGAGTGGAGCGACCGGGTGATCCGGCGGAAGGACTTCGACCTGACGCTGATGTCGGGCCGGCACGGTCCGGACCCCGAGAACTTGAGCTTCCGCTTCGGATCGCGGACCGCCAACCCGAACCTCGGCTATGCCAACCCGGAGCTCGACGCCGCCCTGGCAGCCGGAGCGGCCACCGTGGACCTCGAGCAGCGCGCCCGTTCCTACTACCGGGCGCAGGAGATCCTGGCACGTGACCTGCCCATCGCTCCTCTGGCCGAGGCGGTAACGGTTACCGTGTTCCGCAGCAATGTCCGCGGCCTCCCGAATGCCGAGGGCCGCGGCCTGGTCTCCAGCTACGACTTCAGCCTGGTGCGAGTACGGCCATGATCGCCAGACGCCGGTGGTCCGATCTCCCCTGGCGGGCCAAGCTCACTCTCCTGCTGGGTCTGCTGGCCGCGCTCCCCCTCGTCGTGGTCACCTTCGTCAACGTGACCGCGGCGCGCTCGGAGCTGATCGCCTCCAGCCGCGAGCAGAACCTGCAGCGGGCGCGCAGCACGGCCGCCGCCGTCGACAGCTACCTGGAGGGCGTCCTGTCCGACCTGGAGATCGTCGCCCGAGGCCCGGGCACGGTGCGTTTCCTGGAAGGGAGCGATGACCCCGGGCTGCGCAAGGACCTCCTGACCACCCTGCGCCAGATGAAGGAGACCCAGGGCTTCGAGGCGCTGCTCCTAGCCGATCCGGCAGGGCGGATCGTGCTCGCCACGGACGACGCCAGGGTCGGCCGCAGCATCATCTCCACGCGCACCTTCCTGGAAGGGATCTCGGGCAACTCGCTCGTCCACGAGCCCCGCTACGACCCGGAGGACGGGCGGGTCTACCTCCGGGCCTCCGCCCCGGTGCGGAGCGCCGGTGGACCGATCATGGGCGTCGCCGTGGGGCTGGTCCCCCTGGAGGGGCTCGACCGGATCCTCAAGGGGGACACGGGCTTCGCCGGTCGCAGCGAGTTCGGCATCCTCTGGGACTCCCGGGGCATCCGGTTGAGCCACCCGACCCAGCCGGGCCTGCGCTTCCGGCCCTTCGAGCCGCTCTCCCCCGACGTCGCCGACCACCTCGTGGTCGAGCGGCGCTTCGGGCCGGACACCCGCCGCCTCCTGCAGGTGAGCCAGCCGGTCCCCGGCGTGGTCGAGCGCTCGCGCTGGCTCCTCTACGAGCGCTCCCTCGATCCGCACCTGCGGATCGAAATCCCGAGCGGTGTCACCTATGCCGAAGTCGTACCGCTGCGGAGCCAGCGCTGGATCTACGGCGTGTTCAGCCCGCGGAGCGCCATCCTGGCCGCGGTTGACCGGCAGATCCAGCGCACGCTGCTGGTCGTAGCGGTTACCGGCCTCTTGGCCATAGCCGCCGGTCTGTTCGCGGCGCAATGGGCCACCCGGCCGCTGCGGCTGGTCGGCCAGACGGCCAATGCCATCGCCGCGGGCGACATGTCCCGCCGGGTCGGGCTGCAGCAGGCGGACGAGGTAGGCCAGATGGCGGCGGCCTTCGATGCCATGGCCGACGCCCTGAGCGCGAAGGAGGACGAGCTACGCGGCTACGCCGGTCGCCTGGAGCAGCGGGTGACCGAGCAGACCGCCGAGCTGTGGGAGGCGGTCGAGAACGAGCAGGAGGCGCGCATCCGGGCCGAGGAGGCGAACCGCCTCAAGGACGAGTTCCTGAGCACCGTCTCGCATGAGCTGCGCACGCCGCTCAACTCCATCCTGGGCTGGACCTGGCTCCTGATCGGCGAAAAGCTGGACGAGGCCGGCGCCCGCCGAGCGGTCCAGACCATCGAGCGCAACGCCCGCGCGCAGAGCCAGATCATCGACGACCTGCTCGACGTCTCCCGCATCGTGACTGGCAAGCTCCGGCTGAAGGTGCGGACGGTCGACCTGGCGCCGCTCATCGAGGCGGCGGTCGATGCGGTACGCCCGGCGGCCCAGGCTAAGGGTATCCAGGTCGAAGCGCGAATGGACACCCGCCTCAGCCGGGCGGGCCCCCTGAGGGGCGACCCCGACCGCCTGCAGCAGGTGGTCTGGAACCTGCTCGCGAACGCGGTCAAGTTCACCCCTGCCGGAGGCCGGGTGGAGGTGCTGGCTGACGAGGAAGACGGCCAGGCGTGCATCCGGGTGACCGACACGGGCATGGGCATTCCGGACGCCTTTCTGCGCTACGTCTTCGACCGCTTCCGCCAGGAGGACAGCAGCACCACTCGGAAGCACGGCGGCCTGGGTCTCGGCCTGTCGATCGTGCGCCACCTGGTCGAGCTGCACGGCGGCACGGTGTCGGCCGAGAGCGAGGGCGAAGGCCGCGGCGCCACTTTCACCGTGATGCTGCCGCTCACCTCGCGGAGCGAAGCCCCTGAGCTCAATGCCGAGCCGCGCCCCGCTCTTCTGCAGGAGACATCAACGCCACCCAGTCTGCACGGCTTGCGCGTCCTGGTGGTGGACGACGAGCCGGACGCCCGCGACGTCGTGACCGCCGCCTTGGAAGAGCTCGGGGCTGAGGTCGATTCGATGCCGTCGGCAGCCGATGCGCTGGCTTCCCTCCACCGCTCAGGGGCCGATGTCCTGGTGGCAGACATCGGCATGCCTGGAGAAGATGGCTACAGTCTCATCCACAAGATCCGGGAGATCGATGGCATCCTCGGTCGTCTGCCGGCGATCGCCCTCACCGCCTACGCGGGCGACGCGGACCGCCTGCGTGCCCTGGAAGCGGGCTTCCAGATCCACCTGCCCAAGCCGATCGATCCCGGGGCGCTGGCCGAAGCGGTCGCGGCGGTCGCGGCGAGTACAGAGAGAAAAACTACGGTGGCGGGCGGAGAAGTTGGTCGGGGCGAGAGGATTTGAACCTCCGGCCTCACGGTCCCGAACCGTGCGCTCTACCAAGCTGAGCTACGCCCCGACGGAGGCATGAATCTACGGACACCGGGCGGGTGCCGAGCGGGAGGGGAGGATACAGCCCCCGGGGGAACGGCGTCAAGACCGATTCTTCTTGCCCTTGCCCCGGCGGCCCCGCCTCGGCTTCGCCGACTCCGAGAACGGATCGTACCCTCCCTCCAGGAGAGCGGAAAGACACAGCCCGAGCCGCGCGAAGCGGATTGCCATCTCGGGATCTTCGAAGGCGAGCTCGAAGCCCTTGTTCAGCAGGTGCTCTCCCAGAAGCCAGTCCTGCTGCCGTTTCCCTTTTTCCATTCCCGGATTATCCTTTCACGCGACACGATATCGCGCCAAGCGCGAATTGCAAAGGGTGGCAAGCGCCGCGATACAATGCGAGCCCTAACCGAGGAGGACGCGATGTCCGTCACCACCCTGTCTGAGCTGTTCCTGAAGGCCGCGAGCTACAACAAGCCCGAGTGCCTCCTCTATAAGGTTGGCGGGAAGTACCAGCCCGTCTCCACCGCGGAGCTCGTGGATCGCGTCCGGCGCCTGGCCAAGGCGCTGGAGGAGCTCGGCGTCCAGCCGGGTGACCGGATCGCCCTCATGGCCGAGAACGGTCCCCACTGGCCGACCGTCGACTTCGCCGGCCTCTGTATCGGGGCCGTGGTGGTGCCGATCTACCCGACTTTGCTCCCCGACCAGTCGTCCTACATCGCCAAGAACTGCGGCGCCAAGGTCGTGGTGGCCGAGACCACCAACCACCTGGAGGGGTTCCTCGCTCATGCCGACGACCTGCCGGACGTCCAGCAGTTCGTGCTCATCAAGGGCGAATCGGCCAATCCGCGGGTGGTCTCCCTGGATTCCCTGCTGGCGCGAGGCGCCGGCAACGATCCCGCCCGCTTCGAGGAGAAGGCCCGGGCCATCAAGCCCGACGACCTCGCCACCTTCATCTATACCAGCGGCACCACCGGCACGCCGAAGGGGGTCATGCTGACCCATCGCAACATCGCCTCCAACGTGGTCAGCGCCATGCAGCTCGTAGACATCAAGGGGGAGTACACCGCACTGTCCTTCCTCCCCCTCTCGCACTCGTTCGAGCGCACCGTGGACTACTGCTACTTCTACAAGGGCTGCACCATCGCCTATGCCGAGTCGGTGGCGACCGTGGCGCAGAACCTCATGGAGGTGAAGCCGCAGATCTTCGTCTCGGTGCCTCGCGTGTATGAGAAGGTCCTGGCCAAGGTCCAGGAGGGGGTGGCGTCAGGCTCGCCCATCAAGCAGAAGATCTTCGGCTGGGCGATCGGCGTGGGCCGCAACGCCCTGCCCAAGCGGCTCAAGCTCCAGAGCGGGGGCGTGCAGCTCGGCCTGGCTGACAAGCTGGTGTTCAGCAAGATCCAGGAGCGCCTGGGCGGCAAATTCCGCTTCGCCCTGTCCGGCGGAGCCCCGCTGGCGCGCGACGTGGCCGAGTTCTTCTGGGGCGCCGGCATCCCGATCTACGAGGGCTACGGCCTTTCGGAGACCGCGCCCGTGCTCACGGTCAACGCGCCGGGCGCGGTCAAGCTCGGCACCGTGGGCCGCCCGCTCCCCGGCGTCGAGATCCGCATCGCACCTGACGGCGAGATACTCGCCAAGGGGCCAAACATCATGAAGGGCTACTGGAACATGCCCGAGGCGACGGCGGAGGTCATCGATTCCGAGGGCTGGTTCCATACCGGCGACATCGGCGAGGTCGACCCTGAGGGCTTCCTGCGCATCACGGACCGCAAGAAGGAGCTGATCATCAACGCCTACGGCAAGAACATCGCCCCTGCGCCGATCGAGAACTCGCTCAAGAGCAGCCGTTTCATCGGCCAGGCCGTGGTGATCGGCGACCGCCGGAAGTTCCTGTCGGCGTTGCTGGTGCCCGACTTCGATGCGCTGAAGCCCTGGGCCGAGCGCCAGGGGATCGGCGCGGGCAGCAACCAGGACCTGATCCAGAACGCGCAGGTGCGGGCCCTGATCGCGCAGGAGATCGCCAACGTCAACTCCGGGCTCGCCAGCTTCGAGAAGGTCGTGGCCTGGGATCTGCTTCCGGAGGAGTGGACCCTGGAGACGGGCGAGCTGACGCCGACCCAGAAAGTCAAGCGCCGGGTCATCAACCAGAAGTACGGCGACATTCTCGAGCGGCTCTATCAGGAGTCCGAGGCCAAGGCCAGCTGATGTCTTCCATCTTCCATCTCGAAATCGGCTCGGACCGTCTCGCGACGCTCCGGTTCGATTCTCCGGACCACAAGGTCAATGTCTTCACCCGCGCCGCCCTGACGGAGCTGGAGAGTGTCATCCAGGACCTCGCCAAGCGGCAGGACATCGACGTCCTGATCCTGCTCTCGGGCAAGCCGGGGAGCTTCATCGCCGGCGCCGACCTGGATGAGATCTCCCGGGTGACGGACCCCACCGAGGCCGAGGCGGGCTCGCGGATCGGCCATCGCCTCTTCTCCGCCTGGGAGTCTCTCCCCTTCCCCACCTTGGCGGCCATCCGCGGCGTCTGCCTGGGGGGCGGCACCGAGATCTCCCTGGCCTCGACCTGGCGCGTGGCGAGCGATTCCGCGGCGACCCGCATCGGCCTGCCGGAGGTGCGCCTGGGCATCCTTCCCGGCTGGGGCGGCTCCACCCGCCTGCCGCGGCTGATCGGCATCGCCGAGGCGCTCGACCTGATCCTGACCGGCAAGACGGTCGCGGGCAGAAAAGCTCTGAAGCTCGGGCTGATCGACGCCCTGATCCCCGATGCCCGGTTCTTCGATCACGTGCGGGATTTCGCCCGCGAGCGCTCTGGCCGGCCTCGGAAAGACCACCCGGCGGGAACCGGGATCGACATCAAGGAGATGCTCCTCGAAAAGAACCCGCTCGGCCGCAAGGTGCTCTTCGACCAGGCGCGCAAGAAGACCTTACAGGAAACCCGCGGCCACTATCCCGCGCCGCTGCGCGCCATCGAGGTCGTGCGGATCGGGATCGAGGACGGCCCCCGCGCCGGCTTCGACGCCGAGGCCCGGGCCCTGGCCGAGCTCGCCACTTCGCGGATCTCTAAAAACCTTGTTCACGTCTTCCGCATGACCGAGGATGCCAAGCGGGAGCCCGGCATGCCCGGTGGCGATGCCAAGGAGATCCGCTCCGCGGCCGTGCTGGGCGCCGGCACCATGGGCGGCGGTATTGCGCAGTTGATCGCCAACGAGACCGACGTGCCGGTGCGCATGAAGGACATCAACACCGACGCCCTCGCCGCCGGCATGAGCCACGCCTCCGGCATTTATGATCGACTGGTCAAGCGCTACCGCCTGACGGCGCCCGAGGCTCGCCGCAAGATGGCTCTCGTCCATCCCACCCTGGACTTTACCGGTTTCGCCCGCACCGACATCGTGGTCGAGGCGGTGGTCGAGCGCATGGACGTCAAGCAGCAGGTCTTCGCCGAGACGGCGCAGCACGTGCCCGAGGATTGCGTGCTGGCGTCGAACACGTCGTCGCTCTCGATCCAGGGGATCGGCTCGACGACGCCGCATCCCGAGCGGGTGGTGGGCATGCACTTCTTCAATCCGGTGCACAAGATGCCGCTGGTCGAGGTGATCGCGGCCGAGGGGAGCGCGCCCTGGGCGGTGAACACGGTCTTCGATTTCACCCGCAAGCTGGGCAAGACCCCGGTGCTGGTCAAGGACACGCCCGGCTTCCTGGTCAACCGGCTGCTGATGTTCTACTCGTCGGAGGCCATGTGGCTCCTCGACGAGGGCTACCGCATCGAGGACCTCGACCGGGCCATGACCGACTGGGGCATGCCGGTCGGGCCGATGGTGCTCAGCGACGAAGTGGGGATCGACGTCGCGAACAAAGTGGCCCACATCCTCCTGGAGGCTTTCGGCGACCGCATGGCCATTCCGGCCTGGCTCGACCGCCTGCCGGAGAACAAACGGCTGGGAGTCAAGAGCCAGTCCGGCTTCTACCGCTACGAGGACCGGGAGAGGAAAGAACCCGATCCCGCGGTCTACACGCTGCTGGGCCTGCACCCCAGGGTGGAGAACCCGGACCCGGGCCTGATCGCGGACCGCATGGTGCTGCCCATGGTGAACGAGGCGGCGCGATGCCTGGAGGAGGGGGTGGTGCGCAGCGCCGCCGAGATCGATCTTGCCCTGATCTTCGGCACGGGCTTCCCGCCCTTCCGCGGCGGCCTCTGCCGCTGGGCGGACCAGGAGGGGCTCGGCCGCATCATCGCCACCCTGGAGCGCTTCGAAAGCGCCGTCGCCGAGCGCTTCCACCCCTCCGACGCTCTGCGCACCACTGCGGAAGCCGGCGGCTTCTACGCGCGCTTCGGACGGTGATCAGACTACGGAATTGAAGCTGTAGCCCTGCCCGCGGTGGGTCAGGACGTAGCGCGGCTTGGCGGGGTCCGGCTCGATCTTCTGGCGCACGCGGTGGACATGGACGCGCAGCGTATCTTCAAAGACCTCCTCCATCGGCCAGACGCGGCGCAGCAGGTAGCCGGTGTCGACCGTGCGCGGGGAGCTGCGCATCAGGATGTGGAGGATCTTGGTTTCGGTAGGGGTCAGCGCGACCGGATTCCCCTCCACCTTCGCCACCTGCCGCACGAAGTCCACGGCCAGCCGGTCGTCGACCGGGGTCTCTGATGCCAGCGCGAAGGAGAAGTTGCCGATCCTGCGGAGCACCCGGCGCGCCCTTGCCACCAGCTCGGCCGGGCGGAAGGGCTTGAGGACGTAGTCCTCGGCCACCGTGTCCAGGGCGTTCACCACCGTCGGCTCGTCATCCACCGCCGTCAGCAGGATCACCGGCAGGTCGGAGAAGGCATGGACACGCCCGCAGAGCTCGATACCATCCAGGTCGGGCATGCGGATGTCCACCACGGCGAGATGGGGCAGTCCCTCGCGCTCGATCCAGCGCAGGGCGGCCTCTCCGGACCCGCAGGTCGAGACATCGAAGCCCGACGCCTCGAACGTCTTCCGCAACAGGTGCAGGATGTCTGGATCGTCGTCGACGCAGAGGACGCGATAGCTCGGGGGATCCTGCTTAGCGCTGCTCATGAAAGACAGAGGGATTGTATACCAAGGGACGGCGCGTCCTCGCGCGAGGACGCGCTTTCGGGGAATCCGGCGCTCTACGGGCACGTTGCCCTCTATGGGACCCCTGGTCCACCCCTTGCTTCATACAAGCTGAGGAAAGAAAAGGAGGAGCAGAGATGCTCAGAAAATATTTGTCTCACACAGTCCTTGCGCTGGTCTTCGGGCTCGCCCTGGCTCCCGCCGTCCTGGCTCAGGAGCCCGCCGCCCAGGAACCGCAAGGTCGGTTCGGCGAGAAGATCGACGTCAACGAGGTCCTTCTCGACGTCCTGGTCACGGATTCCAAGGGCAACGTCATCGTCGGCCTCAAGCCCGAGGACTTCGTAGTCAAGGAGAACGGCAAGCCGGTCGAGTTGGGGAGCCTCACCTTCTACTCGGACCGCCGCCTCATCGGTGGAGCCAGAGAAGGGGTCAAGGTGGACGAGGTGCCGGAGGACCGGTTCTTCATCCTCTTCTTCGACGACCAGAAGGACGAGGCGGTCGACGCCCCGGAGCTGCTCTCGCGCCAGGTCGAAGCCGGCCAGCGCGCCCGCGAGTGGGTGCTCAAGAGCCGCCAGCCCGCCGACTGGGTAGCGGTCGTGAGCTACGACCAGAAGCTCAAGGTCCAGCAGGACTTCACGCGCGACGGCAGGGCGCTCGCCGAGGCCATCGGCGCCGCCATGAAGAGCAAGGACGCCGAGGGGAACTGGCCCTCCCGCATCAAGGCGGGCGAAGGCCCGTCCCTCTATGCCAACCTGCCCAAGGGCAACGCTCTGCGCGACGAGACCAAGAACATCTACGACGCCCTGAAGGTGCTCGCGAATTCCGCCGGCCAGATCCGCGGCCGCAAGAACCTGGTGATGTTCACGACCGGGTTCGGCGAGGTCAACTCGTTCGGCCAGTACATCCCCGACCAGCGCTACTACCCCAGAACCATGCAGGCACTCAACGACAACAACGTCGCGGTCTACTCTCTCGACCTGATGCCGGCGGGGACCATCCACCCGCTGAGCGACTCCATGACCAGGCTCTCCAACGAGACCGGCGGCCAGTACTACACGAACTTCTCGACTTTCTCCACTCCGCTGAAGCAGATCGGCGAGGAGAACAGCGGCTACTACCTGCTCAGCTATCGCAACGAGCAGCCGGCCGGTACGAGGGGCTTCCAGGAGGTGGACATCGCCACCAGGAACCCCGAGTTCAGAGTGCGGGCGCGGAAGGGGTATGCGTTCGGCGAGGCGCCGCCCGTACGCTGAGCGCGGAGGCGAGAAGCCGCCGCCGCAGACCGCGGTAGGGCTGGCGGCAGGCCAACAGGTCCGAGAGGACCCGCCGGATGCCGGGATGGAGCCGGGAGACCGGCACCATCCACTGACCGATCGGATCGTCGAAGAACAGGGAGCGGGCGCGAGCCGCCCGCTCCATCTCCTCTCCCAATTCGACAGACAACCGCCGCGGGTACGCCTCTGGCGTGCCCGCGAGCAGGCTTTCCGCGGCCCAAAGCCCCGAGAGCATGCCGTAGCGGATCCCCTCGCGGGTCAGCGGGTCGGCCACGGCCGCCGCGTCTCCCACGAGGAGAACCCGGCGCGCTACGCCCTTCTCCACTGCTGCCAGTGTCCAGGGCCCGTACACTGGGATCGGATAGCGGTAGCGCGGCCCCGGGAGGTCGCGCCACCCCACAGGCAGGTGCCGGTCGAGGAAGGCGTCGAGCGCGGCCCGGGCGGCGCCGTCCGAGAGCCGGTCCGGCGTCCAGGCGATGCCCACGGAGGCCCCGCCAGGCCGGGGAAAGACCCAGAGGTAGGAGTCCGCGAGGTCGGGAAAGGCGAGGACCAGCCGGTCGCAGCGCACCCCGGAGAGCGATCCTCCCATGCCGACGCTCTCGCCCTGAGGAACGAGCCCCAGGCTCCGGCGCGTCCGTCCCCGGGCGCCGTCGGCGCCAATCACCCAGTCGTAAGAGAGCCTCTCCAGCGATTCGACCTTCTGCCGGATCGGGCGCGCGCCCGCGGCGATCGCAGCTTCGCAGATCGCCCGGTCGAGGTCGGCCCGGCGGAAGATGCGGATGCCTTCGAGGTCGATCTCCAGGGCGCCGCCCCGGGCGTCTTCCAGGATTGCTTCCGGGCTGCTGACGGCCGGCAGGGGGGAGGGGTCGAAGCCTGCGAGGCGCGGGAGGACGTGCTCGGGAACGGCGCCGCCGCAGGGCTTTTCACCGGGGCGGGCGGGGAGATAGAGGTCGACTTCGGCGCCCGCCCTCGCCAGGGCCAGGGCGGCGGAGCCGCCGGCCGGGCCGGCTCCGATGACGGCAAAGCGGGTCACTACACGCGCGTGCCTTGCGTATCCTCGCCGTCTTCCGCTTCCTCGATCTTGAGGAGGACGACCGTCACGTTGTCGATGCCGCCGCGGGCGTTGGAGTCGTTGACCAGGCTGCGGCAGATCTCGTGGAGGTCCCTGCCGGAGGAGAGGCGCTCGCGGATGTCGGCGTCCGAGAGCATGCCGGTGAGGCCGTCCGAGCAAAGAAGATAAAGGTCGCCCGCCTTCACCTCGATCTCGCGGACGTCGACCACGACCTCGCTCTCGCCACCCAGGGCGCGGGTCACCACGTTCTTGAGCGGGTGCGAGCGCGCCTGCTCCTTGGAGAGGAAGCCGGCCACCACCTGCTCGTTGACCCAGGTGTGGTCCTGCGTGAGCTGGTCGAGCCGGCCGTTGCGCAGACGGTAGGCGCGGCTGTCGCCCACGTGCGCCACTGCCGCGGTCCCTCCCGCGAGCAGGAACCCGACCACCGTCGTGCCCATCCCGTAGAGGGAGCCGTCCTTGCTGATCGCCCGGAGGACGTGATCGTGGGCGATGCGGACCGCCATCCGGAGCAGGTTCGTATGGCGCTCGAAGCGGTTGTCCATGCCGAACGGCCAAGTGGTGTCCTTCTCCGTGGTCTTGTCGACGAACTCGCGGATGGCGTGCACCGCGATCTGCGCCGCGACCTCCCCGTGGCTGTGGCCGCCCATGCCGTCGGCGACGACATAGAGCCGGTGCAGCGGGTCGATTTCGAAGTAATCCTCGTTGTGGATCCGGGTCAGACCGACATCGGAGAGCCCGCAGGCTTTGACGCGCAGCATCAGCCAGCCTTTCCGAACAGGCCACGCCGGGAGGACGGCTTCTCCAGCTCCTCCAGGGCACGGAGGACCGCGGGATCGTCCTCTCCCCACTCGATCGCCTTGCGATAGTGGAGCACCGCACGGTCCGCCTGTCCGGCGAGCGCGCAGATCCGCCCGGCCTGCTTTCTATAGGAAGGGTTCATCGGTTCCAGCTCGCAGGCCCGTTCGATGGCGAGGACGGCCCGGGGCAGCCAGTTCGCCTGCTGGGCGCAAGCCAGGGCCAGGTAGTGCCAGGTCTGCGAGCTGTTGGGGTCGGCCTGGGTGGCGCGGTCGAAGTTGTCCGCCGCGTCCAGGAAGCTCTTCTCCTTGTACGCCTTGACGCCCCGCTGCAGGTAGGCGCGGGCGAGTTGCTTCGGGTCCGAGTCGGCGCCGGGCCGGATCAGCTCGACGTCGTGCTGCCGCCGCCGCTCCGGATCGGAGAGAACGTTGAAGGCCTGCGTGATCTCCTGGAATTCCGTGTCCGCCCGCAACCTCTCCGACCCCTGGAAACGGTCGGGGTGACGGACGCGCGCCAGCTCCCGGAAGCGCTGGCGGATCTGGTCCTCGGTCGCGTTACGCGGCAATCCGAGGACGACGTAGAAGTCCTTCGGCATCACAGTCCCTTATTTCTGCTTGATTCTATACAAACGGAGGGCCATGGATCGAACCGCGTCCGGGATGTTGCGGTCCTTTGCCATGTCGCGCAGATCCTTCACAGCCAGCCGCGGCACGTACTTGAGAGCTATGGCCAGGGGGGTCCGGGGGTTCTGGATGAGCGCCTTCATCACGGGATAGCGGCCGATCCACTCGCGTTTCCTGGCAATCGCGTCCAGCACCTCCTGCTGCACCGAGCGGCTCGACGCGGTCTGCTCGATCTCCTGGTCCGAAAGGTTGTTGAAGAGGAGCGCCGCACAGGCCACCTGCGGGTTCGTGTCCCGCAGCAGGAGGTTGCGCAGATTGCGCGGCGCGCCGCGCGCCAGCTTCAGCCGGGCCGGCACCGAGAGCATGCGGATCTGACCTTCGGAGAGGCCGGTCTTCTCCTCGATCTCCCCTTCGACCGGGAGGGAGCGGACCGCGGCCACCGCGGCCGCCAGGGCGTCGTCGTCGATCTCCTCCGGCTCCTCGGGCACGCGAACCGGACGCGCCGTGCGCTCCCGGGGCAGCAGGTGCTCGCGGTACTCGGTGATCCGCCGCTGAACGTAGTTGGAGAGCTGCGGGTTCGCCTCCAGGGCCGACAGGATCTCCGGCTCGTCCAGGATCGCGTCCTGGCGCAGGACCAGGATCTCCTGGAGGTCGGGAGGGAGGCGGCGCGCCAGATCGACCAGGAGCTGCCGGGGCACGTCGCGCCGCCGCAGGATCGTTTCGATCAGCCGCGGATGGGAAATCTGGACCGCAAAGAACGCGAGCACATCCTCCCCCGCCTGGTATTCCAGGAAGGGCGCCGCGACCCGCACGTCCACCTGGCGCAGGGCTTCCGACGCCTTGCCGGCGAGCTCGATATCACGGCCGCGGGCGAACTGGACCTGCAGGGGGATGAGGTCTTCGGGAGCCAGGGGCAGGAAACCGCTCGCCGCCAGGACCTGAAGCTGGCGATTGGCGCCCGACCGGACCTGATCGAGCAGCGAGGCCTGGGAGTCGGCCACGGTCAGGGGGCCTCTTTCTTCTCTGCGAGCTGCCGGACCGTCTCCAGGTCGATGACGAACTCCCGCACCTCACCGACCTTGCCGTTCAGCGGGTAGGAGAAGCCGTTGACCTGGATCTCTGCCGCGCCGGTGTCGCCGAGCGTGACCTGCACGCTCTGCTGCGCCTCGACGGGGAGCGACTCGCCCTGCGCCATCTCCTGGGCCAGGACACGCTTGCCGTCCGCCGCCACCTCCACCCAGCAGGCGGACGTGAAGTCGAGGGTGACCTCCAGCGGAGCCTTGGGCTTTTCCAGCGTGGCCAGGGGTGCCGAGGCCTCCACGGTCTCCGCGGGGGGAGCGGCGATGGGCGGCGGGGTCACGTCGGCGGCGGGATCATCCCGGCGACGCTCGGCGTACCAGGCGAGCGCCGCCACCAGTCCGATCAGGACGAGCACGGCGAGCAGGAGGAACAGGCCGTAGGTCCAGTTCCGCACCGGCTTGGGGCGGGCCGGACGCTGGCTGGAGAGGGTCGAATCCCTCTTGACCCCCTCTTTGACCCCCTCGTCCTGGGAAGTCCCCTGCTGCTGGACCGAAAGATAGTGGTTGACGACCTCGTCGGGAGAGAGGCCGACATAGCGGGCGTACTCGCGGAGGAACCCCTTGGCGAAGATCGGCGCGGGCAGGAGGTCGAACCGGTCGTCCTCCATCGCCTGCAGGTAGCGCAGGCTGATCTTGGTGCGGTCCGCGATGTCGCGCAGGCTGATCTCGCGCATCTCCCGCTGGCGCCGGAGCCAATCGCCGAAGGCGGCAGTGCTCTCGACCTCGGGCGGTTTGTCCCAGGGGGGTTGACGCTTGGGCGTGCCCATGCCTCCAGCATTGCCGCCAGCATTGCCGCCGGGAGGCGTCTCCGCCGGTCCGGTACCTTGGCCATCGCCGCCATTGCGGCGCTGTGGGGCTCGCTCTCGTCTGTCCATGTCTTTAGGCGGCACGCGAGTCATAACTTTACGCGGCACTTGGCTTTACGTCAAATCCTTCCAGTGTTTCTTCCAGTGTTTCTTCCATCACGGTTCACCCAGCAAGACCCGCGCCCGCTGCCGGACCGCGGCAGACAGGCGTGGATCGGCGGCGACGGCCCTCAGCTCGGTCTTCCGCAGCAGCGGCAGAAGCTTCAGCCCGGTGGCGAGCGGGGTGCCCGGATTCCGGCAGATCGCCGCCTGCAGCCCGTAGCGCGCCCCCCACCGGCGGTCCGCAGCGATCAGCGCCAGCACCGGTCCGGGGGTACCCGCGCCGTGCACGACGGGAGCAAGGATATCCTCGGTAAGGCGTGGATTGTCCAACAACGCGCCAATCACTCGCGGACTGGGGTCGTGGCGCAGCTGCGCCAGCAGGCCCGGACCCGCGCGGCGGGCGATCGAAATCTTTTCTCCCATCGCCAGCTCGGGCAAGCGCATCGACAGGTACTGGTCGGCCATGCGGCGCAGCCGGGGGTGCAGGCGCGTATCCCCGCCGAGCGCGGCCAGGTCGCGCCAATAGAGACCGGGGATGAGCTGCTGCGCCAGCACCTGCGGCGTGCGCGGGTGGAACGCGAGGTCGCGCCGCACCTCGTAGAACGAGAGCAGGCGCGGCTGGGCGAGGACCTCGATCACCTCGGCCGTGATGAAGGAGCTGCGCAACACGTTGCGAACGGCCGGCGGATCGAGAAGCCCGGCATGCTCGCGCACCAGGGCCAACAGCTCCTCGGAGCCGGCGTCGCGCATTCGGCGCAAAATGTCATCGATCTGCGAGGGGAGCTCCGAAGGGGCCTCTCCCTGGACCGGCTCGATCATGGCCCTATGGTATCTTCCTTCGACAATGGCGATCACAAGAGACACGCAAACCCACCTCGCCAAAGGAGAGTTCGACGCGATCGAGGGAGAATGGCTGGCCGCGATGGGCCAGGATCCCTTGGACCTCGACTACTTCATCGGCGTGGCTCGCGCCCTGACCGGCACCGGCCAGGAGGAGCGCGCCCGCCTCCTGCTGGAGATGCTCGACGATCAACTCCGCGAAAGCGGACGATGGGACATGCGCCGCAAGCTGCTGCAACGCGGCGGCTCCATGCTCCTCCCCCCCGACAAGCTCCACCCCGCAATCTTCGCCACTCTGAAACGCCTTTACGGCGACCGCTCCATCTTCCAGGGGCTCGCCGATGCCGTCGGCCTCCAGCGCGCCACGAACGACATCCCCAAGACCTGGGAGAAGGTCGAGAAGCTCGAGAGCCTCCTCGCCTTCGACGTCGGCACGGTCGTGGCCATGGAAGGCAAGGGCGTCGGCCGCATCGCCGAGGCGAACCTGGGGTTGGAGAGCTTCAAGGTCGACTTCGAGCGGATCAAGGGCATGACGGTCGGCTTCAAGGCAGCCGCCAAGCTGCTCCAGCCGCTCTCGCCGGACCACGTGCTGCGCCGCAAGCTGGAGGACCGCGAGGCCCTCTGCGCGCTCAAGCCGCCGCAGCTGCTGCAGGCGGTCCTTCAGAGCTACGACCGGCCGCTCACCGCCGGCGAGATCCGCGAGATCCTGAACGGCATCGTCAGCGAGTCGCAGTGGACCTCCTGGTGGTCCGCGGCGCGCAAGCACGGCCACGTGGTCGCGACCGGCACGGGCAGCCGCCAGACCTACCGCTGGGCCGAGAGCAGCTCGGACGCGGTCGATACGCTCTGGAAGGCGTTCGAGAAGGCCGATCCGCGCAAGAAGATCGAGCGCCTGAAGCGCGACGGCGCCCGCGATCCCGGCCTGCGGGCGCTGATGGCGGAGAGCCTGGAGGCGGTCGCCGAACGCATCTACAACCAGGACCCGGGCCTCGCCTTCGAGATCTGGTTCGCCCTGGAGCGCACCGGCGGCGCACCCGAGGACGTGGACTGGTCGCCCGAGGAGCTCCTCCTTCTGCGCGATCCCACGCGGCTCTTCGCCGGCATCGAGGACCGGCTGCTGCGGGAGCGCGCCTATACGATGGTCCGCGAGCGCCGGGAAGACTGGCCCGACGTCTATCGCGGCGCCATGAACAAGGAGACCGATCCCCGCGCCCTCGATCTCCTGGCCGACGGGCTCCGGGATGCGACCCCGGCGGGGCTCAAGGAGCTGGAGCGCTTCTACGACACGCTGTTCGCCCAGCCGCACCGCTACCCTGCCGCTTTCACCTGGCTGGCCGAGCGCGCCGCGGTGGATGAGATGATGCGCGCCCGCAACCCTCTGCGCCTGTTGCAGCAGATCCTCGGCGCGCCGGCGCGGGACGAGTTCGCGGCCTACCGGCTCCGCCTCCTGGCGCTGGCCGAATCCGGCGGCACGGTGCCCCGCCTCCTGACCCATCTCACGCACGACCAGGCGGCCCAGGCTGAGGACGCGGTGCAGCGCAGCTCGAACCTGGAGCCCTTCCAGCGCGAGCAGCTCGTCAACGCCATCCAGCTCCGCTTCCCGGCGCAGCGCAAGGACAGCGGCCCGGAGGCCCTCTACGCCACGACCGAGTCGATCGAGGCCAAGCAGGCCGAGCTGCACAGGATCATGACGGTCGAGGTGCCGGCGAACCGCAAGGCGATCGAAGAGGCCCGCGCCATGGGCGACCTGCGCGAGAACTTCGAGTACAAGTCGGCCCGGCAGCGGCACGAGTACTTGAACGCCCGCGCCGCGGCGCTCAACGCCGACCTCTCAAGGGCGCGGCCGATCGAGACCGCGAACATGGACGTGGCCGAGGTGCGCATCGGCACCAAGGTGCGTTTGTCAGGGAAGGACGGCAGCCGGGTGATCACCATCCTCGGCCCCTGGGAGAGCAAGCCCGAGGAGGACATCCTCTCCTACGAGTCGGAGCAGGTCATAAGTCTGCTGGGCAAGAAGGCGGGCGACGAGATCAGCCTCGCCGGCGAGACCTGGCGGATCGAAGCGATCGAACCCTGGCGGTGAAGTGACCCGGCCCCCTCTCCCCCGCGAAGGCGGGGGAGAGGGATGGGGAGAGGGGGGATGGGATCGATCAATCAAACCCCCTGCGACAGCTCGACGGTCTCCAACCTGTAGCGCAGCACGACCCTCGACCCGTCGGCCAACAGAAGGCCAACAGCAGGGTACCGCGCCAGAAGCTCGCGCCCCTGGGGGCTCTGGGCCGAGACCCGGAACTCGGGCACCTCGCCTTCGAGACCCTTCTGCACCCAGACGTCCCCTCCGACCACCTCCCGCCAGACGAACTCCCGGCCGGCCACCCTGCTCGTGGTCTGCGGAAGGACGAGAGGCAGGTCGGCCACGGGCACGACGGTGACGACCTCCACCAGGGCCGGCGGGGGCATCAGGCTCTGCTCCACGGCCTTCTGCTCCATCCCGTTCGTGAACAGGAACAGGCTGAGCACCAGGGGCAGGGCGATGGCGGCGGCGGTGCGGAACGCCCTCTGGTTCGGCAGGCCGAAGATGTACGCGCCGATCGTGCGGACGAGGGTGGGCTCCGGCCGGCTCGCCGCGGCGACCTCGGCCCTGACCCGCGTCGAAAGTCCCGGCGGCGGCGCGACCCGCTCCAGATGCCAGACCCCGCTGATGGTGCGCTGCATGGACTTGAAGCGGTCGCGGCAATTTGCGCAGGCAGCGAGGTGACCCTCGATCTCCCGCGATTCATGGAATGCAGCCTCTCCGTCCAGGTAGGCGGAAAGCTGCTCGGATGATAGATGGCGAATCATGTTCAAGTCTCCAAGAGGGTCCGGAGCTGGTCACGGCCGCGGGCGATCCGCGAGCGCACCGTGCCGATCCTGACTCCCAGAACGTCGGCGATTTCCTCGTAGGAGAGCCCTTCGATGTCCCGCAGGACGACGACCTCCCGGAACACTTGCGGCAGACGGATCAGCGCCTGTTCCACCCGGCGCTTGTCGTCGGCGGCGACCGCCAGCTCTTCCGGCCCGCGTGACGGGTCGGCATAGACGGCGACGCCCTCTCCCGATTCCTCGCCGATCGGCTGCGTCGGCGGGTGCCAGCGGGAGAGCCTGTCGCGGCAGTGATTCACCGCGATCCGGAAGATCCAGGTCTTCAGGGTGGAACGACCCCCGAAGCTCCCGAGGTGCCGGAACACGCGCAGGAAGATCTCCTGCGTGAGGTCGGCAGCCTCCTCGCGGTTGCCCGCGAGGCGGTAGGAGAGGTTGTAGACCATATCTTCGAACCGGGCATAGACCTCGTTGAATGCCCGATCGTCACCGTAGCGGTGGCGTTCGACCAGCTCCAGGTCGAGATCGAGATCACGGACGACTGCGGAAACCGTGGCTACCCCCACCGGGTCCTCCCAGGATGCATGCGTAGCATCCTTCTACTTACTATGACGGTTCTCCGGGCTAAAAAGTTCCCGAGGGGTAAAGTTTACACCTGGGAAGGGGAAAGGACCACAAGGACACCAAGGACCTCAAGGACAACAAGGACCTGCTCCGGGTCCTTGCTGTCCTTGGTGTCCTTGATGTCCTTTTCTCAGCTTACTTCGCAGTCTTCACCGCCGCCCCCGCTCCCCCCTGCTCTTCGCCATAGTACGCCAGCAGCCCCTTGACGACGGCTTCGGAGACTTTCTGGCGCCAGGCGCGGGTCTGGATCAGGCGGCGGTCCTGGTCGTTGGCGAGGTTGCAGACTTCCAGCAGCATCTTGGCGGGCACCGAGTTGTAACGGAGCACCGCGGGCACCCAGGCGCTCTTGTTGCGGATGATCTTGTCGCGCACGGGCTTGAACGGATGCACCGGCAGCCCGTTGGCATGAAATGCGGCGATCACCTCCTTGGCCAGCTCGCGGGAGAGGCCCTCGCTCTCCACCCGCTGCTGCAAGGGGAAGCTCACGTGCTGGTCCTCCTGCACCTCCTTGCGCGAGGTGTAGACCGTGCCGTTCTTGCCGTAGGTGCCGTCCCGCTCCTCCGCCGAGGGGATATAAGCCATCGCTCCGCGCAGCGACGGGTGGAGCGAGTCCGCGTGGATCGAGAGGAAGACCACCTTCTGCGGGTCCTTGCTCTCCTTGACCGTCTTGCGGAACACGCTGTTCGCCAGGTACCAGCGCAGGTTCGTGCCCACCCGGGCATCCTCGATCGGATACGGCGGCGTGGTCAGCACCGCGTGCCGGCGGGAGAAGGGCAGCACGTCCGCCTCCTGAACTTTGAACTCCGAGCCGTCGCGCGTGGTTATCACCACCCTGGCCGCGGTCTGGGTCTCCAACAGCCGCTTCACCCGCAGCGCGATGTCGTAGACGTAGGTGCTCTCCCAGACTCCGCCCATGGACGCGCCCGGGTCCTGGCCGCCGTGGCCCGCGTCGAGCACCACCGTGATCCCGGCCAGCCCGCTCGCCTTGACCTGGTTGCTGAACTGGGCGCTGGCGCGCAGGCTCGCCTCGTACTCCAGCCGGCGCGGATGGCCCTCGGGCAGGAACTCGGGCTGCAACACGTCGAACGGGATCTTGACGCGGTAGCCGATCGGCATGTCGGTCACATCCGCCACGCCGCTGCGCGCGGCGATCTCGGAGGCGAGCTGGTTCACGTCCTGGGCATGGACGCGGCCCGTGAACCGCACCACCACGCTGGAGTACAGCGCCTCGCCCGGGCGCAGCCGATAGACCGCGTACTCCCCGTCCTCATCCTTGCCGTAGGTAAGATGGAAAGGCTTCTCCGGGACCGGAAGCACCGCCTTGAACGCCGGCCGCAGCAGCTCGGACGGGATCACCACGGCCGTGCCGCGGGATACATCGTCGTCCAGCAGCTCGTTGTATTCGCGGATGGCGCGGAAGTTCTCCCCCGTGCCCGTGAACCACATGGAGAGCTGCCAGAGGCTCTCGCGCTGCATGGCCCCGACCCCGTGCGCCTCGTGCTTCCAGCCGTCCGCCTGGCCGCTGTCCCTGGGGAACAGGGCCTTCGCCAGCTTGAGATGCCATTCCTGGGAGAGCAGGTCGAAGGGGATGCGGTAGCGCATCCCGGCGACGAGGGTGGTGGAATCGGTGCTCCCATTGGCTTCCAGCACCTGGGGATAGAGGCGCGAGTCCCCGCACAGCCGGCGGGTGAAGGACATGAGCCCCTCCCCCTTCTGGGGGACGGCCTCCAGGAAGATCCCTTCCTTCTCCGTGAGCGTGCCGACGACACCGCCGCCGAGGTCCACCCGGAGCGAGCGCGGAGCCGCGAGCTTGGGATCGAGCGCTGCCAAAGACAGAGCCGCGAGCACAGCCAACACCCAGACCACCGCCACCCGTCCCTTCATGCGGTCAGCTGCCCTTCCCTGAACGTGGGCGCCAGCCGGAAGCTCCCCTGGAGCTCGAAGGCCCGCGCAGCGCGGAACACGGTGGATTCCTCGAACGGCCGGCCCATGAGCTGCAGCGACAGCGGCAGGCCGCGGTCGTCCAGACCCGAGGGCACCGACACGGCGGGGAGCCCGGTGAGAGAGGCCGGGGCGGTGAAGATGTCGGAAAGGTACATGGCCAGCGGATCGTCCGTCTTCTCGCCGATGCCGAAGGCCGCGCCCGGAGCCGTCGGGGTCGCCACCAAGTCCGCCGTCTTCAGGGCCGCGTGCAGCTCCTGCCGCATGCGCTCCAGGACGCCGCGGGCCTTCCCGTAGTAGGCCTGGTAATAACCGGACGACAGCGCGAACGTACCGAGCATGATCCGGCGCTTGACCTCCGGCCCGAAGCCCTCGCTGCGGCTGGCGAGATACATGTCGAGCAGGTTGTCCGCCTGCTCCGCCCGCCTGCCGTAGCGCACGCCGTCGAAGCGGGCCAGGTTGGCGCTCGCCTCGGACATGGCAATTACATAGTAGACGGCGATGGCCGCATCCAGGCTGGGAACCGAAACCTCCACCAGCTCCGCGCCCGCGGCCTGGAGGCGCTCCAGGGCCTCGCGCCAGATCCTGCCGCTCGCGGGGTCGAACGTGGACGCATCGATCTCCTTGATCACTCCGACCCGCAGCCCCTCGATCCCCTCCTCGATGTGCGCGAGATAGTCCTCGGCGGGAAGGGTCGAGCAGGTGGAATCCCTGGGATCGGGACCGGCGAGGACGCTCGTGGCGAGGGCCGCGTCGCGCACTCCGCGGGCCAGGGGAGCGATCTGGTCGGTCGACGAGGCGAACGCCACGAGCCCGTAGCGCGAGACCCGTCCCCAGGTCGGCTTGGCCCCCACCAGTCCGCAGAGCGCGGCGGGCTGGCGCACGGAGCCGCCGGTGTCCGAGCCGATGCCGAGGGCCGCGCTCCCCGCGGCGACCGCGGCGGCCGGACCGCCGCTCGATCCGCCGGGCACGGTGCCGAGGTCCCACGGGTTGCGGGTGATCTGGTACGCCGAGTTCTCGCACGACGAGCCCATGGCGAACTCGTCCATGTTGGCCCGGCCGAGGATCACGGCGCCCGCGTCGATCAGTTGCTGGATCGCGGTCGCGGTATACGGGGCCACATAGCCGGAGAGGATCTTCGAGCCGCAGGTGAGCGGCCATCCGGCCACGTTCATGTTGTCCTTGAGCGAGACCGTGACTCCGGCCAGCGGCCCGACTGGATTCCTGTCGATCTCGGCCGCGCGCTCGCGCGCCTCGTCCTCGAACAGCTCCAGCCAGGCATGGATCAGCGGCTCGACGCGCGCGGTCCGGGCCAGGGCGGCCTCGGTCACCTCGACGGCCGAGACCTCGCGGGCGCGCACCCGGCGGGCGGTCTCCTCCGCGGAGAGCTCCCAGAGCTCACTCACCCTTCACCTCGGGAACGAGCAGGAAACCGTCCAAAGCGGCCGGGGCGTTGGCCAGGAACTGCTCGCGGGGGAGGCATTCGCGAGCGGCGTCCTCGGCCTCCGGGGCTCCCTGGGTAGCCTCCAGCTCGGAACCGCTCTCGTAGCGCTGGAGCTGATCGATGTAGTCCACGATCTTGCCCAGCTGTCCGACGAAGACGGCTTCCTCCTCCGGTTTGAAACGGAGTCGGGCGAGAGCGGCGATTTTCCTTACATCTTCGATGGTTAATGCCATAGCCCTGAAGTGACAGTTTAGCCCTGCCACACCAAATAAGGCAACCTATCGCAGCGTCAACGGCCGGGTGATGACGGAGCCCTTCTTCCGGTCGCGCAGTTCGACAGTCACCGGCCCGCCCTTGGAGGGCACGGTATCGGGGTCGATGGTGATGACGTAGCGGCCGGAGATGGCCTGGGCGAGGAAATCGGTGGCGAGCCCGGTGAGCACATGGGTCTTCTGATAGGTGCCGCCGGTGGCATGCGCCACGGCTTCGAGGCCGACTTCCAGCGAGTGGTAGTCGGCGCTCGTGACGTCGAGGACGAAGACCGGAATGTTGGCCCGCCGCAGCGCGCGCACGGCGGGATAGAACGCGGGGGTCATCTGAACGCCGAAGGAGCCGAAACGGCCCAGGCCCCAGCCCAGGTAGACGATGATCTTTTCTCCGGGCAGCGCCGCGAGGGCTTCAGCCGTGACCTCCAGCGCCCGCTCCGGCGAGGCGGCCCCGGCCGCGGCCTGGATATCGAACGATCCGGTCAGAGAGACGTCTCCGCTGCCGGTTCCGGTCTCCGAATCCCCGTGCAGCATTCCGCGGTAGACGGCGGCGTGGACGGTCTCCAGGTCCCGGGTGAAGTCCTGCCGCAGATGGAGGTGCGAGTCGTAGGAGATCACGGCCATCCGGTCGGCCGGATGGAGGGTCTGGATGAACTCGTCGATGTAGGGCCAGAGCCGGAGCTGTCCGCTGACCCGCGACGGGTCGAAGTCGGACTGGACCCAGAAGACCACCAGCTTCCCCGCCGGCCGGGGTTCCACCACCACCACCGAAGCCGCATCCGGCACACTCGGTGCCTCGACGGCCGGAGGCGTCTCGCCGGACGAGAACCAGTCGACCCCCACCACCGGCACCTCCTTCTTCCCCACCCGGACACGGAAGTCCTCGGGCCCGAGGCCGGTGATCGGGCGGCCCCGGCCATCCACGGCGCGGACCGTCATGGAGATCAGCGAGACCGTGATCTCTTCCCCGAACTGGTCCTCGAGCTTCTGGTCCTGGGCGGTGGCGAGGGTCGGAAAAAGGAGGGCTGCGAGGAGCAGGAGGACCGTGCTTCTGGCCATGAGGAAGTGTAGCAGAGGCCCTCACCCCGCCCCGGGCGACTCGGGGATATACCCGAGTGACTCGGGCATATAACTCAGCGGCTCGGGTATATACCCGAGCG
>DATLNC010000267.1:0-28925 GCA_035536935.1 Thermoanaerobaculia bacterium | reverse complement strand
AATCAACTCCTCCTTCAGCTCGTCGCGGTTGGGCATGGCATAGCCTCCTTGACTGCAGAAATGTGGATGTGATGAAGCGGACGGAGCGCGGGGGATGTTTGACGTGTCGTCATGCCGAGGTCGATTTCAGGATAGCACCGGGCGCCCTCACAGCGCTAGCGAGTAGATCGCCGCATCCGTGCCGTCCCGGTAGTAGCTCTTGCGGCGGCCGGCGCGCACGAAGCCGAGGGCCTGGTAGAAGGCGATCGCCCCTTCGTTGTCCATGCGGACTTCCAGGTGGCAGGAGTCGATCTTCCCTTCTTCCCGCAGCCTCTGGAGGCCGTGCTCGACGAGGGTCCGGGCCACGCCGCGCCGTTGTTCCGCCGGATCGACCGCGAGGCGCAGCAGCTCGGACTCGCCGCCGCCATGGCGGAAGGCCACGTACCCTGAGGGCGGGCCGTCGTCCCAGCTCGCCACCAGCAGGAACCCCCGCGGATGGCCGAATTCGTAAGCGAGGAGGTCGAAGGGCCAGGGATCGGCGAAAGCGGCGTCTTCCAGCCAGGCAATGCGCGGCAAGTCCTCCGCGCTGGCCTGGCGGATGGAGAGAACAGGCTTCAGGGCTTGCATCCCCCTGATCTTATGACAGGTTTCGAGGACGAGGCTTCGTAATCGCAGGGGGACGTGAATAGAGGGGATGGATCAGGAGGTCGGTATCCCAAGCAGGGATCAAACGGAGAGCCGTGGCGGCGAGCGGTTCTCCTTCGATCAGCCGGATCTCCGCGGGCCAGTCCGGAAGCTCCGCCAGCCGCGAGATCCCGAAACCGGTTACAGATGTGATCCCGGGGACGAGAGAGTGGAGATTGCTGCCATGGACCAGTTCCATCCCGGTCAGCGGCTCGTCTCCCCGGAACGCCTGGGCGCTCCACTCGCCCCGGAGGGCATCCACTGCGGCGACGACCGTCCCCGGCTCGGCAGCCCGGGCGGCCAGAACCCGCAGGGTGGAGATGGCCGTGGCCGGGACCCCCAATGCCTGGTGCAGCCCCAGGGCCGTGGCCAGCCCGATACGCAGGCCGGTGAAGCTCCCGGGTCCCTGGAGGGCCAGGACGCCTCCGAGGTCCGCCGGCTTCGCACCGGCTTCGGCGAGCACCTCGGCGATCATCTCCAGGAGGCGGCCCGAGGAGCGGTCGATCTCCACGGAGCGCTCGGCGAGCAGCTCGCCGTCTCGGCCCAGGGCCACGCTCACCTGGGGGGATCCGGTGTCGAGGGCTAGGAGGAGGCCGGCCATGGTGGGGGAGTATAGGGGGCCGCCTGGGGTTGAAAACCCCAGGCTAGAAAAGTACAGCCTCCACCGGAGGCTGGCAACTCGCCCCCGGACGGGGGCGATACCCTTCTAGCCTGGGGTTTCAACCCCAGGCGGGTGAGGTCTCGCCGGACCTCCGGATATACTCCCTTTCCATGTCGTCGCCCCCTGCCCTTCCGAGCCTCTCCCTCGGCTCGCTTACCCCCATGCTCCGCCAGTACCTGGAGATCAAGGCGGAGCATCCCGACGCCATCCTGCTGTATCGCATGGGCGACTTCTTCGAGATGTTTTTCGACGACGCCCGCCAGGCCGCGCCCATCCTGGAGGTGCAGCTCACGGCGCGCAACCGGGGCAGCGAGAACGAGGCGCCGATGTGCGGTGTCCCCCACCACGCTCTGGATGCCTACCTGGCCAAGCTGCTCGCCGCCGGGCTCAAGGTGGCGATCTGCGACCAGGTCGAGGATCCCGCCCAGGCCAAGGGGCTCGTCCGCCGCGAGGTCACCCGCGTCGTCACCCCGGGCACGATCAGCGACCCCGGCCTCCTGGATGGCAAGGAGGAGAACCTTCTCGCCGGCTTGACGTGGGAAGAGGGCCGCGCAAGCGGTGTGGGGGCGGGTGCCTTTCTCGATCTTTCGACGGGGACCTTCTTCGTGCGGCGATGGGGGAACGCCGACGAGGGGGTGGACGATCTCGCTCTGCTGCGGCCCCGCGAGGTGCTCTTCCACTCGGACCGGGGGGAGGAGGGCTTCCCGGTCGCCATCCGCGAGTGGGCCGAGCGCGAGTGCCCGTGCCGCACCCCTCTGGCCGGCGACCGCCTGTACGACCCGCGCCGGGCCGAGGACCTGCTCATGCGCCAGTTCCAGGTGGGTAGCCTGCGCGGCTTCGGCCTCGTCGAAGGGGAGCCGGCTGTCCGCGCGGCGGCCTCCGCCCTCGCGTATGCCCAGGAGACCCAGAAGAGCCTGCTCTCCCATGTGCGCGGGATCGCCGTCCGCGAAGCCCGCGACCGCCTGGTCCTCGACGCCGCCACGCTCGCCAACCTGGAGGTGTTCCGGCCGCAACGCCAGGAGCTGGCAGCCGGCAAGCGGCGCACGACCCTCCTTTCGGTCCTCGACCGTACCGCGACCCCTCCAGGCGGGCGGACCATTCGCGAATGGCTGAGAAGGCCACTGGTCGACCCCGAGGCCATCGCCGAGCGCCACCGGGCGGTGGGGGAGCTGGTGGGCGACAACCCGCGGCGGGAGCGGCTGCGCGACCGACTGTCGCGGGTGGGCGACCCGGAGCGCATCCTGGCCCGCGCCGTCCTCGGCACGCTCACCCCCCGCGAGGCGGGGGCGCTGCGCGACGGACTGGCCGAGGTGCCCGCAATCCTCGCGGAGCTGGCGGATTCTCACTCCGCTCTCCTCGCCCAGATTGCCTCGACCGATCCTCTCTCGGCCCTCCATGCCGAGCTGGCCCGTGTCCTGGAAGAGGCACCGGCGCACAACCTTCAGGAGGGGGGCGTGATCGCGGCCGGGGTCGATGCCGAGCTGGACAGGTACCGGTCGCTCGCCCGGGACAGCAAGCGGCACATCCTGGCCCTGGAGCTGCGCGAGCGGGAGCGCACCGGGATCTCGTCGCTCAAGATCCGCTACAACAAGGTCTTCGGCTATTACCTGGAGATCACCAAGGCCAACCAGCTGCGGGTGCCGCCGGACTACATCCGCAAGCAGACCCTGGTCAACGCGGAGCGCTACGTCACGCCGGAGATCAAGGAGCTGGAAGAGCAGATCCTCTCCGCCGAGGAGCGCCAGATCCACCTGGAAGGGGAGTATTTCCGCAAGCTCACGGGCGTGATCGCCGCGGAGGCCCCGGGCCTGACGGCGCTCGCCTCCGCCCTGGGCACGCTCGACGTCCTGGCCTCGTTCGCCGAGGCGGCGGCCCGTCATCGCTACGTGCGACCGGTGATGGGACCGCCGGGGAGCCGGATCTGCATCCGCGAGGGCCGCCATCCGGTCGTCGAGCTGGCGAGCCGCGACGCCTTCATCCCCAACGATGCCGAATTGGACGGCGAGCACTCGGGGATCGTCCTCCTCACCGGGCCGAACATGGGGGGCAAATCCACCTACCTGCGCCAGGTGGCGCTGATCGTCCTCATGGCCCAGGCCGGCAGCTTCGTCCCTGCCGAGCAGGCGGAGATCGGGGTCGCCGACCGGATCTTCACCCGCGTCGGCGCCTCGGACGACCTGGCCCGCGGCGAGTCCACCTTCATGGTGGAGATGATCGAGACCGCGAACATCCTGCGCCATGCCACGGACCGCAGCCTGGTCATCCTGGACGAGGTGGGGCGGGGCACGGCCACCTTCGACGGGCTCTCGCTCGCCTGGGCGATCGTCGAGTACCTGCACGAGCACCGGAAGCCCAAGACCCTCTTCGCCACGCACTACCACGAGCTGACCGAGCTGTCGGCCCTGCTGCCGCGGGTGGTCAACCGCACCATGGCGGTCAAGGAGTGGGACGAGCGGATCGTCTTCCTGCGCCGGGTGGTGCCCGGGGCCGCGGACAAGTCCTACGGCCTGCACGTGGCGCGGCTGGCCGGATTGCCTCCCCAGGTGATCGAGCGGGCGGGGGAGATCCTCGGCAACCTGGAGGCCCATGAATACGATCCCTCGGGCAAGCCGCGCCTCGCGAAAGGGAACGCGCCCGAGAGCGATCAGCCCGCGCAGCTCACCCTGTTCGCGCCGCCCGAACAGGTTGTTGCATCCATTCTCAAAGACTTGGATGTCGAGCGCTTGACGCCCATAGCAGCATTGAACCTCCTCCATAGTCTAAAATCACGGCTCGCCTGACGAGCGTGGGGCACGAGGGGGGCCCCGATCCATCATGAGCGCTGCCGAGCATGTCTTCGTAGGAATCCCCGGGACCGAGCTGGATTCCGCCTCGGCCGCGTTGCTCGCCGAGCATCAGCCCGGCGGGATCGTCCTGTTCAAGCGCAACATCCACGCCGTCGAGCAGCTCGGGGAGCTGGTGCGCGCCATCCGCTCGATCCTTCCCGACGCGGTCCTGTGCATCGATGCCGAGGGGGGGAAGGTGGACCGCCTCAAGGACATCATTGCGCCGGCCCCGTCCGCGGAGCTGCTGCGCCGGAGGCCGACGAGCCTCTCGCTCCAGGCCGGGCTCTGGATCGCCCAGTCGCTGCGCCTCTTCGACCTGGACGTGGACTTCGCGCCGGTCGTGGACCTCGACCGCAACGAGACCGACAACGCCCTCGACGGCCGCTACCTGGGGGCGACGCCGGCCGAGATCATCCCGCGCGCCAGGGCGTTCCTGCGCGGCCTGCACATGGGCGGGGCGGGCGGCTCGCTGAAGCACTTCCCCGGGCTCGGCGGCGCGGCCGCGGACACCCACTTCAAGCTCGCCTGCGTCTACCTCCCCTCCGTCGTCCTGCAGGCGGACCTCGATCCCTTCGACGCCCTGGCGCGGCTCGCGGGCTCGGTCATGGTGAGCCATGCGATCTATCCCGCCTACGACGCCGAGCAGCGGCCCGCGACGCTGTCGCCGCCGATCATCGGCGGCCTGCTCCGTGGCCGTCTCCAGTTCGACGGCCTCTGCTTCAGCGATGACCTGGAGATGAAGGCGCTGGACGACTGGGGGGATCTGGCCGAGCGCTCGGTCCTGGCTTTCGCCGCGGGCTGCGACGTGCTCCTCCTCTGCCACACGCTGGCGGCGCTGCCCGACGTGGTGGCGCGCCTGGAAGACCCGCAGCTCGAGGAGCGGCGCACCCAGGCCCGCCGCCGGCTGGAGGTCTACCGCCAGCGCCTGCGCACCCTGCGCTCCGCCCGCGACTACATCAACCTGATGCGCGACGGCAAACCGGGCGAGCGCCTGGAGAACGTGAAGCAGGCGTTCGAGCAGATGCAGGCGCCAGTGGCTGAGGCCTAGATGCTAGATTTCGATCATTCGAGGAGGCCCCATGGCTGAAACCGTGTTCGAGGTTCTGGAGCGGAGGGCCGGCGAGCACGCCGACCGTCCGGCCATGCGCGTGAAGCGGGACGGCCGCTGGCAGGCCACCACCTGGAAGGAGTACCGCGATCAGTCGAGGCTCGCCGCCCGCGGCTTCCTGCGCCTCGGCCTCCAACCCCGCGAAGGCGTGGTGATCATGGGCTACAACCGGCCCGAGTGGTTCCTCGCGGACCTGGGGGCCATCATGGCCGGCGGGCTGCCCGCGGGCATCTACGTCACCAGCACTCCCGAGCAGTGCCAGTACATCGCGGAGCACGCCGGGGCCACGGTGGCCGTGCTGGAGAATGCGCGCTACCTGGAGGCCTTCCTCGCCATCCGCGACCGGCTGCCGGCCCTCAAGGCCATCGTCCTCATGGAAGGCGAGCGCGAAGGGACGACCTCCTGGAAGCAGCTCCTGGAGCTCGCGAAGGAAGTGCCCGAGAGCGATCTGCAGGCCCGCCTGGACGCGCAGAAGCCCGAGGACGTCTGCACCCTGATCTACACGTCCGGCACCACCGGCCCGCCCAAGGCGGTCATGCTGACCCACCACAACGTCACCTGGACGGCCCGGCGGGTCGCCGAGGCGTACGGCGTCAATCCGGACGACGACCTGATCAGCTACCTGCCGCTCAGCCACATCGCCGAGCAGGTGGTCTCCCTCCACTCGCCGATGGCGATGGGGGGCTGCTCCTGGTTCGCCGAGAGCCTGGAGAAGCTGGGCGAGAACCTGCGGGAAGTGAAACCGCACTTCTTCTTCGCCGTGCCGCGGGTATGGGAGAAGATGCAGGCCGCCATCATGGCCGCGGGGGCGCAGAACCCGCCGCTCAAGAAGAAGATCTCGGCCTGGGCGCGCGGCGTGGGTCTTCAGGGAGGGGAGGCGGAGCAGGCCGGGCGCGGCAAGCCGCTCTTCTACGGGCTCGCCCACAAGCTGGTCTTCTCCAAGGTGCGCGAGCGGCTGGGGCTCGACCGGGCGCGCGTCTGCTCCACATCGACCGCGCCGATCTCCGTGGAAACGCTGCGCTTCTTCAGCAGCCTCGGCATCCCGATCCTCGAGGTCTACGGGATGAGCGAGTGCACCGGCCCGGCGACTTTCTCGTACCCGGACCGCTACCGCCTGGGCAAGGTCGGCCTCGCCATCGAGGGCACCGAGATCAGGACCGGCGAGGACGGCGAGGTCATGATGCGCGGCCCCCATGTCTTCCCGGGCTACTACAAGAACGAGGCGGCCACCAGGGAGACGGTGGACGACGAAGGTTGGCTCCACTCGGGCGACATCGGCGAGGTCGACAAGGAAGGCTTCCTGCGCATCACCGACCGCAAGAAGGAGCTGCTCATCACCTCGGGCGGCAAGAACATCGGCCCCCAGATCCTGGAGAGCAAGCTCAAGCAGATCCCGGTCGTCTCGCAGGCGGTCGTCCTGGGGGACCGCCGCAACTACCTGGCGGCCCTGGTCACGCTCGATCCGCTGCGTGCTTCCGCGGAAGCCGAGGCTGCCGGCAGCCCCGTGCGCGAGCCCAAGGACCTGGCCAGGTGCGCCGTCTTCCACCAGCACCTGGAGCGGCAGGTGGAGGAGGTCAACAAGACCCTGGCGCGCTACGAGACCATCAAGCGCTTCATCATCCTCCCCGAAGAGCTGAGCATCGAGGGGGGCGAGCTCACCCCCACGATGAAGCTCAAGCGGCGGGTGATCTACGAGAAGTACGCAAACGAGATCGAAAGACTATACGCCTGAGAAAGGCCCAAGGCCGATGCCCTGGGAGGAGCCCGGTACAGGCGGGGATGTCACTCCCCCGAACGAGCGCCACAGGGTGCCGCCCGGCCTCCAGCGGATGCGCTCGACCCCTTGCGCGTTTCCCCCGGCCTCCAGACGCTGCCGCTCGAGCTCCAGCGCGTTTCGCCCGACCTTGGGACGCTGCACCCGGCCTCCAGCGGGCGCCCGCCACGCCCGAGCGCTGCCGCTTGAGGGTCAGCCGCCGCCGCTCGACCCCGGGCGGCTCGTGCAAGACCCTGCGCGGCAGCCGCCCGAGCCCGCGCGTCTCACGCTGGAGGTTGGGGACCTAGAAAGGAGGCAGGTAGGCGAGGGCCTCGGGCATGTGCGGCGTGCCCCACAGCATGGCGATCAGGCCGACGACCCCGAGGAGCCCCAGGCAAAGGCCGAAGACGGCCAGGCCCTTGGTGAGGGTGAGAGCGCCGCGGGAGCGCCGGAGAGCCTGGATGCCGAAAAAGACGCCCAGCAGCGAGCCGACTCCCCAGAGGGAGAGGACAGCCCAGACGGCGCTGTAGCGCGCGTAGCGGACAGCCAGTGCCCGGGCCTCCACTTCCGCCACAGTATCCTCTTCATCTTCGAGCGGCTCGACCGGGCCGAAGGCTTCGCGGAGGAGGGTGTTGGCGCGGAGGGCGTCCGAAGAAGCGACCTGGATCTGCGGCGGGCCGGTCGCGACGTTGACGCCGCCGATCTGGCCGCCGCCCACCAGGTGCTGGACTCCGGCGTTGCGAACGGCGAAGGGCACGCCGGCCTCGCGCAGCACGGACTCGGCAAGAGCCTGCGTGCCGGGTTCCTCGACCACCAACACCGTAACCATCTCCGACGACGGTTCCTGGCTCATGATTGCCTCCTGTGAGGCAAGGATAGCAAAAGGACAGCAAGGACAACAAAGACACCAGGGACACAGGCCCGGACTTCGACTGTCCTTGATGTCCTTGGTGTCCCTGCTGTCCTTTGTCTTCTCTAGAACGGGATGTCGTCGTCCTCGATGTCCGCGCCGCCGCCGCCACCGCCGCCGTAGCTCCCCTCGTCATAGGTGGGGCCGGCCTGGGCGGCCTGGCGGTCGGAGCCGTCGAAGTCGCCGCCGCGCTGGCCGAGCATCTGGAAGTTGTCGCAGACGATCTCGGTGCGGTACTTCTTCTCGCCGCTGTTGCGGTCGTCCCAGGAGCGGGTCTGGATGCGGCCCTCGACGTAGATCTGCTTGCCCTTCTGCAGGTACTGGCCGGCGATCTCCGCCTGCTTGCCGAAGCAGACGATCTGGTGCCACTCGGTCTGCTCCTGCTTCTGCCCGTTCTTGTCGCGCCAGCGCCGGCTCGTGGCCATCGTCCAGGTCGCGACCGGCTGCCCCGACGGCAGGGACCGCACCTCGGGGTCCTTGCCGAGGTTGCCGATCAGGATGACTTTGTTCAACATGCTCCGAATCCTCCCCGATTTTGACCGGCTACGCTATCACACGCCGGACGGGCGGGGAGATGTCCTCAAGGCGGAGAAAAAGGGGCGGGAAGATGCGACTGGTCATTCAGAGAGTGAGCTCGGCGGCGGTGCGGGTCGAAGGAGAAATCGTCGGGGAGATCGGCCGCGGTCTCCTCGTCCTGGCCGGGGTGGAGCGGGGGGATGGCATCGAGATGGTGCGGGCCGCCGCGGACAAGCTGGCCGGCCTGCGGGTGTTCGAGGATGAGGCCGGGAAGATGAACCTCGACACGGCGGCGGCCGGCGGAGCCTTCCTGGTGGTCTCCCAGTTCACCCTGGCGGGATCGCTCGCCCGGGGAAGAAGACCGTCCTTCGACAACGCCGCGCCTCCCGAAGAGGCCGCGCCTCTCGTGGAGGCTCTGGTTGAAGATCTGCGCGGACGAGGATTCCGCGTCGAGACGGGACGCTTTCGCGCCTACATGGAGGTGTCGCTGGTCAACGACGGGCCGGTGACCTTCGTCGTGGACCTTTGAACGATTGATCCCGTCCCCACCCATTCCCCGGATGGTCTTGGCGTTTCAAAATCCCCCACCTGGGCGAGGCCCCGGGGCATGAAGGAGAGGATGAGGATCACGATGGCCATGGCGGCCAGGATCTTGCGGCCCCGGGTGAGCGGCAGGGTCTCGTTCTGGAGCCGGGGGTGGAAGATGCCGAACACCAGCGACAGCACGCACCAGACCCACCATCCCGGCCAGAGGAAACCGGCTGCCGCGAGCCCGATCCAGACCAGCGGGGCCAGCCGCCGCTGCCAGCGCCGGGACACGGCGTAAAGAATGTGCCCGCCGTCGAGCTGCCCGAGGGGGAGGAGGTTGATCGAGGTCGCCAGGAGCCCGAACCAGGCCGCCAGGGCGAAGGGGTGGAGGTTCAGGACCATCCCATCCCCCAGAGGTCCATGAAAGATCCGGCCTACCAGGCCGATGGCCAGGCTCCTTCCGGGCAGGAAAACGATCTCGCCCGGACGGAGATGGAGGGGCGCGGGCTCGGAGTGGGCGACGCCGTAGAACAGGAACGGGATCAGCATCACGAAGCCGGCGATCGGGCCGGCGATGCCCACGTCGAACAGCTCCCGGCGGTCGCGCAGCGGAGCGCGGATGCGGATGAACGCGCCGAGCGTCCCCAGCATGGTAGGAAGGGGGATGAAGTAGGGCAGCGTCGCCGACAGGCGGTAGCGCCGGCAGGCCACATAGTGCCCCATCTCGTGCGCCAGCAGGATCAGCAGGGCTGGAACCGAGAAGGAGAGGCCGAGCCTGAGCATCGCGGGATCGGTCCAGACCGCCGCTGCCAGCGTGGGAGTGAGGAACGGCGCATGGGGAGTGGAGACGTCGGTGCGGGTCATCGCCCAGAAAGCGGGCCCGAGTGTCGTGGTGGAGAGGAAGGTCAGCGCGAAGAGCGCGATGGCGAGGAACCAGCGCGGCTGGTACTGCGACGGGGGCGACGGCGGCGACGGCGGGGGCGATGCCCAGGAGGGGGGAGCGTAGCCGTGCGAGGGCAGCAGCTCGGGTACCAGTACCGGGCCGGGGGGCCGGGGTCCGTCTGTCTCAGAGATTCTTCAGATCCTTGCCGGGCTTGAATCGGACCGTCTTGCCGGGGGAGATCGCCACCTCGACCCCGGTCTTGGGGTTTCGCCCCACACCCTTCTTGCGGTCGCGCACTTGAAAAACGCCGAACCCGCGGAGCTCGATGCGCTTGCCATCGCAGAGCGCGTCCTTCATGGCGTCGATGATGGTGTCCACGGCCTGGGCGGCTTTCACCCGGGGTACGTCCGTGATCTCCGCAACGCGGTCTACGATGTCCGACTTGATCATGAGTGCTCCGAGGCGGCGCAGAGTCTAACAATGGGTCCTGCAGGTGTCAACGAAACAAAACCTTTCACGACTTCGCCTCGGCGCGTTTCCTGTGCAGGATACAACGCTCCAGCGCCGCGCCGGTTGCGGCGGCGAGACGCTGCAGGTGGGGGAGGTCCATGCCGCCCAACCCGCCGACACCGGCGCCCCCCTTGGCCCCCTTGAACCCGCCGTCCGCGTAGAGCACGGCCACCACGCGGTCGTTGATGCGCACCGGCAGCGCCACGGCGTCCTTGGGCAACTCGCCTCCCCAGGCGCGGGCGAGCTCCCTGTGGGCCGGCATCGGGGGCAGGGGACCGATGTGAATGCTGCTCCCGTTGCGCAGGTTCAGGAACAGGGACGGCTGGTCGAGGCTGGCCGAGAACTTCTGGAAGATCGGGAGGTCGAGCTCGCCCTGGCCCATCCAGGCTGAGACCTTGTCCTTGCTGACCAGGAACAGGGCCGCGCGGCGATAATTGTGGGCGAGGAAGCTCAGCGCGATCCGCGCCACCTCCTCTCGGTCATGGGTACGGGTGAACGCCGCGTCCACCTCGTCGATCGAGGCCAGCGTGGGGAGGGACGGAGGCATGGCCGGCCCGGCCGGGGGGCCAGCCGGGGGGCCAGCCGGGGGGAATACCGGAAGGGTAGCCGGTGAGGGAGCCGCAGGCGGCGCGGCGGGCACGGGCCTGGAAAGGCTGCCCAGCGCGCTGCGCTCCTCCTCGGTCATCGAGACGGTCTGGATCGACGGCCGCCGGGGCGCCGGAGCCGGCGGGGCTTCGGTCTTCGCTGCAACCGGCGCCGGGGCCGCCGGACGCTGCACCGGCCGGACCAGCGGAGGCAGCCGGCCCAGCTCGTCCTCGGCCTTCGGCGGCTCGGGCTGCTTGTCGCGCTCCCAGAAGTAGCGGGCGCGGTTCAGGCGCTCCGCGAGCATGCTGTACCGCGACGAAGCCTCCTCGCGGTAGTAGCGCTCCAGCGCCTCCACGATGCGCAGCTCGTGAGCCACGTGGACCATGACCCGCTTGCCCGACGCGAAGGCGATCTCGTCCTGGAGGGCGAGGTTGCGCGGCTCGAGCATGGCCACGTCCAGCCGGGTGCCCACGACCCGGAAGGGGACGGCGCGGCAGCGGCGGGCGAGCTTGTCCGGGAGCAGGGCGATCACCTCGTCGGGGATGCCGCGCAGGTCGTCCAGGCTGACCGTGGGCACGCCGTGCTGCTCCGAGAGGCCCTTGAGGAGGTTGTCCTCGCTGATGAAGTCCATCTCGATGAGGCAGGTGCCCAGGCGGCCGCCGACCACCTGCTGGGTCGTCAGGGCGCGGTTGAGCTGCTGGACCGTGATCCAGCCGCGAGCCACGAGGAGCTGTCCGAGCTTGCCCATGCGTAAAAGCCTGCGCCTATCCTCTCTTCGACCCGCTTGCTTCTAACCTATTCATCTTAGGTGACTTAACTGATGAGGCGTTATTATAGAGTCGGCCCGGCGGCCTTGTAAAGCGGCTCGTGCCGCTGATATCCTGCGTGCTGTGAAGGGTTTCTCTACTGCGCTTCCAATCGCCCTGTTGTCCTGCCATGCGCTGGCTGCGCAGCTTCCGCAGCCGGTGAGCCCTCCTCCGTCCGCTTCGCTGTCGGAGCCTCAATCGACGGCAGCATATCAGTTTGCGCTGGCCAAGCTGCTGTCGGTGGAGGGCTCGCTGCCCGAGGCGCTCACCGCCTATGAAGAGGCGGAGCGGCTGGCTCCCGACTCGCCTTACGTGCGGCTGGAGCACGGCCAGCTCCTGGCGCGCCTGGCGCAGTACTCGCGCGCTCCGGGGGTGCGCGAGGAGTATCTCCAGCGCGCCGCCGAGACGCTGGGCAAGGCGCGGCAGATCGCGCCGGAGAACCTCGACGTGCTGCGCGCCGTGGGCGAGGTCTACCTCGACCTCTCCGCGCAGGACCCCGCGGCGCTCGCCACCGCCCAGGAAGCGCTGGAGACGGTGCGCAGGCGCGATCCCAACGATCCGCAGGCCGCCCTCACCCTGGGCCAGATCTACATGGACCAGCGCCAGCCCGAGAAGGCGGCCGAGGTCCTGCGCGACCTCGTGACGCGGCTGCCGCAGCAGCGCATGGCCTACGCCCTGCTCGTGGAGGCGCTGTTGCGGTCGGACAAGTCGGCCGAGGCCGAGAAGGTGCTCGGCGACATCCTCGGCTTCGATCCCGGCTCGCTGGAGGCACGGCTCACCCTGGTCGAGCTGCAGAGCCAGCGCGGCGATCACCGCTCCGCGGTCGACACCCTGCGCGGCGCGCCGGAGCCGGCGCGCGAGGAGGCGCGGGTGCGCCGGCAGCTCGCCTGGGAGCTCTACCGCACTGGCGAGCTCGAGGCCGCCCTGGAGACCGCGGACGCCCTCCTCGCCGTCCAGGGGGAGGCCGGCGCGGACCGGCCCTTCCTCTCGCTGGTCAAGGGGCTCGTATTCACGGCCGAGGGGCGGCACCGCGAAGCCCTGGCCCTGCTCGCTCCGCTGCGTGTGTCGCAGCCGGACAACCTCCCCCTGGCCCTCACGGTCGCGCGGGTGATGCAGCGGGAGGGCCGGCGCGCCGATGCCGCGAAGCTGCTCTCCGAGCTTGCCGAGCGCCTCGCCAAGGAAGGCAAGCCCGACGACGAGCGCGACGTGCGCATGGAGCTGGTGCAGGCCTACCTCGACGCCAAGGAATGGGACCAGGCCGAAAAGGCGCTGGCGCAGTTCAGCCAGGGACAGGCGGGGCAGGGACAGGCGACAGCCGACGAGTCGCTGCGCAACCAGACCCTGCTGCTGCGGACCGAGGCCCTGGTCGGCGCGGGCCGCCACGCCGAGGCGCTGGCCGCCCTGGACCAGGGGGGCTCGTCGCCGGCGATCCAGAGCCGCCGGGCCGAGGTGCTGTTCCGCTCGGGCGACGAGCGCGAAGGCCGCAAGCTGCTCGGCGCGCTGTCCGAATCGGGCGATCTGCCGTCCGCCCTGGCTGCCGCGCAGGCGTACCAGCGGCTGGACCGCTACCAGGAGTCGATCCCGGTGCTGGAGCGGCTGGCCGCGAAGCAGAAGGACTCGATCGCGGCGGGCTTCCTGCTCGGTGTCGCCTACGAGCGCACGGAGCAGCGCGCCAAGGCGGTGACCGAGTTCCGCCGCGTCCTGGAGCTCGACCCCGACTTCCACGCCGCCCTGAACTACCTCGGCTACACCTATGCCGAGACGGGCGAGAACCTCGAGGAGGCCCTGTCGCTGGTGGGCCGCGCCGTGGCGCTGGAGCCGGACAACGGTTCGTACGTCGATTCCTTGGGCTGGACCTACTATCAGCTCGGCCGTCACGAGCAGGCGCGCGACACCCTGGAAAGGGCCGTGAGGCTGGAGCCCGCCGACGCGACGTTGCAGGAGCATCTGGGGGATGTGTATGTGGCGCTGGGGCAGAAAGAGAGGGCGAGTGAGGCGTACCGGCGGGCGCTGGATCTGGCGGATGACAACGCGGAGCAGGTGCAGCGCAAGCTGGAACGGCTTCAGGAGGACGTCCCGCGGCCCCGCCCGTGAGCTTCTTCTCGTTCTCCTGACTCTTCTCCTGACTGCCTGCGCCACCGGCGGCGGCCTCCGGCCTCCGGCCGGCGACACCACCCCTCCCTGGCAGATCCCCGAGGACGCCTACGGCACGCAGCGCCTCTACCGGGCCCACTACTCGGGCCCGGAGGGGGAGGGGTCGTTCCACGTGACCCTGCGGCTCGCCTCGCCGCTGCGCTACCAGATCGTGGCTGGAGACCCCGTGGGGCGGTCGCTCTGGGCACTGGACGTCACCGCGGAGCGGGGAGTCTGGCTCGACCACCGCAACAAGGCCACCTGCTCGTTCGAGGGGAGCTTCGACGTCTCCGGGATTGCCCTCGGACCGTTCCCCCTGCTGTCGCTGCCCTCGCTGCTCATGGGGCGGGTGCCGGCCGAGCCCTCGGGTGAGGCGGAGCCCGAGCGCAAGGGAAAGCAGGTCGAGTTCCGCGACGACATCGGCCGGCGCTGGGCCGTGGAGGTGGGCGACGGCGGCCGGGTGGATGGCTGGAGGCTCTGGGATCAGGAGCAGCCGACGGTCTGGTTCATCCGCCGGGACAATTGGGGCTACCTTTCGGACCGTACGCGGGGCGTGCAGGTGCGCTGGCGGGAGACCGTGCACGAGAATTTGAAGGAAGAGCCGGCCCCCCTGAACCCGCCCGCGGGCTACCGGGAGGCGCCGTGCCGCGATCTGTATCCACACCGTGAAGTTGGCCCCGGTTGACAGAGCGGCCTTTCCCCTCTAGCATTTACGCCGCTGCGAAGAGGCGGGGTTCCGCGCGAGGTCGCGCAAAGCGTGTTTCTCTCCATATCCCACGGAGCCGGCATAGGTATATAATCGTCCCATTGATGCTGGCGCGTGTCTGAAGCGGTCTTCCAGAGCCTGGGCGGTCCAGAGTCCGTCCACATCCGGCGAGGCCGCCCAAGCGTAGGGCGGGTCGCCCAAGGCGCCACCCGGAGCGGGCGCGTGTTTCCCGTAGCGCCCGCCCCCCAACCGCCGAGGGTTTCAGCGGGACGGATGGAGAGGAACGACATGGAGATCACAGAAGTCAAGGTCTTCCCGATTCAGGAAGAGAAGCTCAAGGCCTTCGTCTCGATCGTCTTCGACCAATGCTTCATGGTCAACGACATCAAGATCATCCAGGGGAGGGATGGCCTCTTCATCAGCATGCCGAGCCGCAAGAAGAAGAACGGGGAGTTCAAGGACGTGGCTCACCCGTTGAACAACGAGACTCGGCGGATGATCGAAGAACAGGTGCTGGGGGAGTACCATAGAGTGCTCGAGGAGCGGGGGGACGAGCCGATGGCCATGCCGGCAATGCCGGTATTGGGGGAGGAGAGGGAGGAGCGGGTGCCTATGGCCGCGTCAGCCCCTCCGCCTTCCGAGAAGTCGATGGAGGAAGTCCAGGAGATGCATCTCCGCGACTCCTTCTGGACCGTGCCCTGAGCCCGGGCGCTCCCCAGTCGAGGAGAGCGAAGGCTCAGGGTGGGAGCACCCGAGACTGGGGCGTAGCCAAGCGGTAAGGCGCCAGACTTTGGATCTGGTTACCGGAGGTTCGAATCCTCCCGCCCCAACCAGATCGCCGAAGTGCCGAGTGAAGAACATCCCTGACTCTTTTCGGGGACGCCGCTGCGGCGTGTCCCGAAATATTCACGTACCAGCGTGCCTATCAGCGGGGGAACATGGCGGGAGACATGAAGATTTTCGGGGGGCGCGCTCACCCGTCCCTGGTGCAGGAAATCTGCGATTTCCTCAACCTGGAGCCCGGGCGGGCTTCCGCTCTCAACTTCTCCGACGGCGAGACGTTCTGCCAGATCGACGAGAACGTCCGCGGCTCCGACGTGTTCATCGTCCAGCCGACCAGCAAGCCGGTCAACGACAACCTGATGGAGCTCCTGATCCTGCTCGACAGCTTCAAGCGCTCCTCGGCGTCGCGGATCACCGCCGTGATCCCCTACTACGGCTACGCGCGCCAGGACAAGAAGGACCGGCCGCGCGTGCCCATCACGGCGAAGCTGGTGGCCGACCTGATCTCCCGCGCGGGCGCCGACCGCGTCCTGACCATGGACCTGCACGCCGACCAGATCCAGGGCTTCTTCGACATCCCGGTGGACCACCTGTTCGCCGCGCCGGTGCTGCTCGAAGCGATCCGCGAGATGGAGATCCCGGACCTGGTCATCGTCTCCCCTGACGCCGGCGGCGTCGAGAGAGCGCGGGCCATCGCCAAGCGCCTGGAAGTCGGCCTGGCCATCCTGGACAAGCGCCGCACGGCCCCCAACGAGGCCGAGGTGCTGCACGTCATCGGCGACGTGGAGGGCTGCAACACCCTGATCGTGGACGACATCATCGACACGGCCGGGACCATGACCAAGGCGGTGGACGCCCTGACCAGGAAGGGCGCGCGCCGGGTGATCGCCGCGGGCGTGCACGGCGTGCTCTCCGGTCCGGCGCTCCAGCGCATCAACGAGTCGCCCCTGGAGCAGGTGCTCATCACCAACACCACGCCCCTGGAAGAAAAGCTATCGCGCTCGCCGAAGCTGAAGGCCCTCTCGGTCGCCCCCCTGCTGGGCGAGGCGATCCGCCGGATCCACGAGAACAGCTCCGTGAGCTCCCTGTTCGTATAAAGTGAGGAAACCATGAGTGAACTGAAGATTGACGTCAAGAAGCGCGAAAAGACCGGCAAGGGGGCGAACCGTCGCGCCCGTTCCGGAGGGCTGATCCCGGCCGTCGTCTACGGCGGCGGCAAGGAGAGCGTCTCCATCGAGATCGACCGCAAGTCCATGCTGGACCTGATGAAGAAGGCCGGCAGCGAGAACCCGGTCTACCTGCTGAAGCTGGGAGACAACGAGCGCCACGCCATGATCCGCGAGGTGCAGACGCACCCCATCTCCCGCCAGGTGGTCCACATCGACTTCCAGCGCGTGTTGATGGACCAGAAGATTCACGTGAAGGTGCCGGTCGAGCTGGTGGGCATCTCCTACGGCGTGAAGACCCAGGGCGCCGTGCTCGACTTCGTGACCCGCGAGATCGAGGTGGAGTGCCTCCCCGGCGACATCCCGGGCCACGACGAGCTCGACGTCACCGAGCTGCACGCCGGCCAGCACGCCGAGGCCGGCGCCGTGAAGCTGCCCGAGGGGGTCGTTCTGTACGACTCCCCCGAGAAGGTGATCGTCTCCGTGACGCACGCCAAGGCCGAGGACACGGGTGCCGAGGGTACCGCGACGGACCGCGACGAGCCCGAGGTCGTCAAGAAGGGCAAGACGGACGAGGACTAGTCCTCCCCGCGCATGGAGAGGCTCATCCTCGGGCTGGGCAATCCCGGCGAGCGGTACTGCGACACCCGCCACAACGTGGGCTTCCTCGTCGTCGAGGAGCTGGCCCGCCGCTGGGGCGTCCGGCTCGACCGCCGGGAGTGCAATGCGTTTGTCGGAGGGAAATCCCCTCTCCTGGCTTTGCCCCAGACCTACATGAACCGGAGCGGCTGGGCCGCCCGCTGCCTGCTGGAGAGCCACGGGCTCGATCCGGCAGGCGTGCTGGTGGTCTATGACGAGGTTGCGCTGCCCCTGGGCAAGCTGCGCCTGCGCAAGTCGGGGAGCCCTGGCGGGCATCGCGGCCTGGAATCGGTGATCGAGAACCTGCGCACGGACCAGGTGCCCCGGCTGCGGCTGGGGGTCTCGCCCGAGGACGGTCCGCCGCGGGGGGAAGACCTGGTCGAGTTCGTGCTCGCCCCCTTTCCGCCCGACCAGCGCGAGGTGGTTGACGAGATGGTCCGCCGGGCTGCCGATGCCTGCGAGCTGTGGCTGAATGAAGGGGCAGAAGCGGCAATGGCCAAGTTCAATTGATCCCATTCCCCCTCTCCCCAGCCCTCTCCCCCGTGCCGGGGGAGAGGGAGCCAGAGGGTAGGGCCTTGCGCTAAGACCCCCGATCTGTATAATTACCCCCCTTGTCATCGCCGGCCGGGGTGTGTCCCCGGACCGACACCATTCACCTCTCTGTTCCGCGAAGAGCGGGACTGCAAAGGCCATAGGGAGGTCAAGCGTACCTATGCGTACTTATGAGCTCATCTTCATCGTGGACCCCCGTGTCTCCGATGAGGATGTCGTAACCCTGACTCAGGAGTACAAGCAGATGATCTCTGCCGGCGGCTCCGAGATCAGCACGGAAGAGAACTGGGGCCGGCGCAAGCTCGCCTACCCGATCGAGAAGCTGACCGAAGGCAAGTACGTCTTCCTCGGCGTCACCAGCCAGGGCGGCAAGACGTCGCTGCCCGAGGTCGAGCACCGCATGCGCCAGAACGACAAGATCCTGCGTTACCTGACGGTGCGCACCGACGAGGATCTCAAGCGGGCCGCCCGCCGCAAGCCGTCCGGGAGAGGTCCGGCGGGAACCGGCGGTATGGGTGCGCCGGGCATGAACGACGAAGCTGTTGACGACGATCTCGACACCGGAGACGAAGTATGACTATGTCGCGACCGAGAAAGGTCTTCTTCCGCCGGCGCAAGGTCTGTAAGTTCTGCGCCGACAAGATCGACTACATCGACTACAAAGACGTGAAGCTGCTCCAGCAGTTCATCCCCGAGCGCTCGAAGATCCTGCCACGCCGGATCTCCGGGACCTGCGCCACGCATCAGCGCCCGCTTCAGCAGGCGATCAAACGGGCGCGCCACCTGGCGCTGATCCCCTTCACCACGGACTAGGAGGCCAGCGTGAAAGTCATTCTGCTCTCCGACCAGCGCCACCTCGGCCGGCGCGGCGAGACCGTCGAGGTCAAGCCCGGCTACGGCCGCAACTTCCTGCTTCCGCAGGGCGTCGCCCTGGAAGCGACCCCCGGCAACCAGAAGCTCTTCGAGCAGCAGCGCAAGAAGATCGATGCCCACCACGCCAAGGAACGGGACGAAGCGCAGCAGTTCGCGGACCGTCTCTCGGGCCTGCAGATCACCATTCCGAAGCGCGTCGGCGAGACCGGCACGCTCTACGGCTCGGTGACTGCCGGCGACGTGGCCGAGGCCCTCGAAGCCAAGGGCGTCACCGTCGACCGCCGGCGGATCGATCTCGAGGGCGGCATCAAGACCCTCGGCGACCACCCCGTGCGCGTCGATCTCCACTCCGAAGTCACGGCCGAGATCACCGTCTCCGTCGTGGCCGAGGAGTAATCCCTTTCCTCTCTGAACCCCTCCGAACTCGGTACCATCTGAGATGACGGCGAGCGAAGACTCCAAGGAGCGTCGCTCGCCGTCCATCGACGAGTTCCTGGACGAGCCCACCCGCGACCTCGCGGACTGGGAGTGGCTCTGGAAGGGGGATCACCCGTTCCCCATCCGCAGCCACCGCGGCCCTTTCGGCAAGCTCCTCGTCGCGTTCAAGCGCCTCTTCCGCCCGCTCGTCAGGGTGCCCCAGAACGACCTCTGGGAGCGCCAGCAGATCTTCAACGTCATCCTCCTGGAGCACCTCGGCCGCGCCGAGGAGGTCCGGGACGAGCACCGCCGCCGCCTGGAGTACCTGGAAGCTCTCAACGCCGAGGGCATCCACGAGATCATGCGGCACAACGACGCCCTCTTCGCCCGCGCCGACCAGAAGCTCGACCGCTACCGACGCGAGGTCCGCGACCTGCTCGGCAGCCTCGGCGCCGCGCTGTCGGTGGTGCAGACGGCATCTCCCGTCGAGAGCGTCTCCCGCGCCCACGAGGAGCACGGCTATCTCGAGCTGGAGCGCCGCTACCGCGGCACCGAGGAGGAGATCCGGGAGCGGATCTCGGCCTACCTTCCGTGGCTGGAAAAAGCTCCGGGACCAGTCCTGGACATTGGCTGCGGCCGGGGCGAGGCGCTCGCCCTTCTGCGGGACCGCGGCGTCGCGGCCCGGGGGATCGACACCAGCGCCCGCATGGTGGCGCTCTGCCATGAGCGGGGCCTGGAAGCGGAGGAGGGGGACGCCTTCGCGGCTCTCGCCGCCCTGCCCGAGGGCAGCCTGGGCGGCGTGGTCTCCTTCCACGTCATCGAGCATCTCCCCGCGGCATCGCTCGACCGCCTGGTCCGCCTCGCCTACCGGGCCTTGAAGCCGGGCGGCGTCCTGATCCTGGAGACCCCGAACCCGCTCTCCATGCTGGTCGCGGCCCGCAGCTTCTGGCTTGACCCGACCCACGTCCGCCCGGTCCACCCCGAGAGCCTGAAGCTCATGTACGAGCTCGCCGGCTTCGACCCGGTCGAGCGCCTGGACCTCCGTCCCTATCCCGACTCCGAGCGGCTGCCCGAGATCGATCTCGCGCAGCTCCCCGAAGAGCAGCGCGTCCTCGCCGACCGCGTCAACCGTCTGCGCGACCGGCTGGACGAGCTGCTCTTCGGGTATCAGGACTTCGGGATGGTTGGGACCAAGCCCCTCAGTCCGTAGCTCCCTCTCCCCCGGCACGGGGGAGAGGGTTGGGGAGAGGGGGAACGGGATCAGCCCGGCGGCGTCGCTTCCGGGGCCGGGCTCTCCTCCAGCGGGCTCTCCTGCGGACCAGGATCGGGAGTCGCGTCCGTCGCGGCGGGGGGCGACTCGGGCTCCGGCTTCTTGCCCGGCATGTTCTCCCCCTCCTTGGGGATATAGAAAGCCTTCTGCTGGTACCAGGGGAGGCTGGTGATCGTCGACCACTGGCTGCTGTACTCCCGGGCCGGCTCGGTGCCGGCCACGAACGCCTCCTGGAAGTTGCGGCCGCTGCCCGACGCGAGCAGTCCGCTGTAATACTCGACGTTCTTCTTGAGCACGCCCGGCGGCACCGGGAACTCCTCGCCCTTCTTCAGCCAGCCGGTCTTCAGGCCCTCCTCGGCGATCGTCCGCCAGAGCGGCAGGGCGGCGACCGCGCCGCTCATGCCGCTGCCGAGGGAGCGCTTCTGGTCGTAGCCGATCCAGGTCAGGATCGTGTAGCGCGGCGTGTAGCCCACGAACCAGGCGTCGGAGAAGTCGTCCGTGGTGCCGGTCTTGCCGGCGATGTCGATCGGCAGGTCGTGGATGTCGTAGGCCGTGCCGTGGTCGATGACCCCCTCCATCATGTGGGTCAGCACGTAGGCGGTCGCCGGGGTCGTGGAGCTGTAGGTGCCGGGGAAGCGCTGCTGCAGCACCTGGCCGTCCGAGCCCGTGATCCGATCGAACAGGCGGGGCTCGATGTAGACCCCCTGGTTGGCAATCGTGGCGTAGGCCGAGGCCAGCTCCATGGGGATCAGGTCGGCGGCACCCAGCGAGATGCTGGGGTAATTCGGCAGCCGGGTACGGATGCCGCAGCGCTGGGCAAAGTCGATCACCTTCCGGCCGCCGACGAGGTCCCAGAGCTTCACCGCGGGCACGTTGATCGACTGCTCCAGGGCACGGCGCAGGGTCACGATGCCGGCGTGCTTCTTGTAGTAGTTCTCGGGCCGGTAGCTCATCCGGCCGTCGCCGCCGCGGAAGTAGGTGGGGGCGTCGAGCAGGGTGTCGGACGGGGTCCACCCGGCCTCCAGGGCGGCGCCGTAGACCATCGGCTTGAAGGCCGAGCCCACCTGCCGCCGCGCCTGGGTGATGCGGTTGAACTTGTTGCGATCGAAGTCCCAGCCGCCGACCATGGCGCGCACGGCGCCGGTGCGGTGCTCGATGACCACGGCCGCGGCCTCCATCCGGGGCTCCTGCTCCAGGAACAGCTTGAGCTCCGGCTTGGCCTCGGCCGTCGTCTCGTCCTTTTTCTTGCCTTTCACCTCGGGATAATCCAGGCGGAACCAGGCCACGTCCCCTTTCTTGAGGAGGCTGCCCGGCGTGCTGCGCCGCGTCCAGGTGATGCCTTTCGCGTCGAGCGTATAGGTCCCTTGACCGATCTTGACCCGCGCTGTGGCTCCCGCGGAGTCCAGCACGACACCCTGGTACCAGCGCCCGGGCACCGGGTCGCCCCCGCTCCAGGTCGGGAGCTCCTGGCTGTCCAGATCGGCGGCCTCGAGATGGGCAATGGGACCGCGCCAGCCGCGCCGGTGGTCGAGGCGAAGCAGGCCGGAGCGAACGGCTTTCTCCGCCGCCTCCTGGATCTGGCGGTCGAGCGTCGTCCGCACCTGCATGCCGCCTTCGTAGAGGGCGGTGGCGCCGTACGTCCCCTCCAGGACCTTGCGGATGTCCTCGGAGAAGTAGGGGGCGAACATCTTCTCGGCCTGCTGGGTCGCGACCAGGAGCGGCTGGGCCACGGCCTCGTCGTGCTGCCGGCGGTTGATGTAGCCCTCGTCCAGCATGCGGCGCAGCACGCGGTTGCGGTTCTTGACCACCTGCTCCCCCGTGCGGTACGGGCTGTAGCGGCTCGGCGCCGGGATGATTCCGACCAGGGTGGCCGCCTCGGCGAGCGTGAGCTTGGCTGCGGGCTTGCCGAAGTAGTAGCGCGAGGCCGCCTCGACGCCGTAGTTGCCGTGGCCGAGGTTCACCAGGTTCAAGTAGAGCGTGAGGAGCTGTGGCTTGCTGTAGTTCTTCTCCAGCTCGACGGCGAGGAAGGCCTCCTCGACCTTGCGGCGCCAGGTGCGCTCGCGGCTGAGGAACAGGGTGCGGGAGAGCTGCATGGTGATCGTCGAGGCTCCCTCGACCACCTTGCCGGCGCGCAGGTCGGCCAGGCCGGCGCGGGCGATGCCGAGGGCGTCGATGCCGCCATGATGGAAGAAGTTGGAATCCTCGGAGGCGAGCACCGCCTGCTGCAGCATGGCCGGGATCTGCCCCTCCTTCAGCATGACCCGGCGCTCGCGGGCGAAAGTGGCGAAGATGCTGCCGTCGCGGGCGTAGAGCTGGGTGACGAGGCTCGGCGTGTAATCCGCCAGGGCATCCACCCGGGGCATGTGGATGGCGGCGGCCACCGCCACCCCGGTAATGGCTCCCACGAGCAGGGAGACCAGCAGGGGGAGGACCCAGCGAATCATCCTGCGCGGCCTGCGGGACGGGGGGACCACGGGGGGAGTTTTCTCGGGAGCTGCTTCGTTCAGCGGGTCGTATCTCACGCCTCTATTATCCTCCAACTATCCCCAAGCCGTCCGGTTCGTGGTAGAAACAGCGACCGGACATGGAACCGCCAATCCCACCCTCGACTCCCGCGTCCCCCTTCAACCCGGGACGATCCCGCTCCGCGGGCGGCGCCTCGCGCGCCCGGCCGTTGCTGATCGGCTGCGGCGCGCTCCTCGTGCTGCTGGGCATCGCGGCGGTGGCCCTCGTGGCCAAGCGGGCGGAGTTCATGGGCTGGATGTTCGACAAGCTGGAGGCGCAGGTCGTCGCCAAGCTGCCGGAGGACGTGACTCCGGAGGAGCGCCAGCGCCTGGACCAGGCCTTCGATGCCGCGGCCGATGCCATCGGCTCGGGCAAGGCCGACCCGGCCAAGGCGGAACAGCTCAACCCCGTGCTCCTGGACGTCGCCCAGGGAGGCCGAAAGATCACCCGCGAAGACGTCCTCAAGCTGACCCGAGCCCTGGAGGAAGTGGCAGGGAAGAAGCAGGCGGAGCCTGACGTTTAGGCTCAGGCAATGGCCGGCTTTCAGATCGTTTCGCGCTTCACGCCTCAGGGAGATCAACCCGAGGCCATCCAGCAGCTCCTCGAAGGCATCCAGCGGGGCGACAAGGAACAGGTGCTCCTCGGCGTCACCGGCTCGGGCAAGACCTTCACGATCGCCAAGCTCATCGAGTCGATCAACCGCCCGACCCTGATCCTGTCCCACAACAAGATCCTGGCCGCGCAGCTCTTCCAGGAGTTCCGCAGCTTCTTCCCGCACAACGCGGTCGAGTATTTCGTCTCCTACTACGATTACTACCAACCCGAGGCGTACCTGCCCTCGACGGACACGTACATCGAGAAGGAGACGAGCATCAACGAGGAGATCGACCGCCTCCGGCTGCGGGCGACCAAGTCCCTGTTCGAGCGGCGGGACGTGATCATCGTCGCCTCGGTCTCCTGCATCTACGGCCTGGGCTCGCCGGAAGCCTTCTTCGGCATGCTCCAGTTCTTCAGCAAGGGTGACATCGAGGGCATGGACAGGCCGCTCAAGCGGCTGGTTGACATGCAATACCAGCGCACCCAGCTCGACCTGTTTCCGGGGAGCTTCCGGGTGCGCGGCGACGTGCTGGAGATCCTCCCTGCCTACGAAGAGCTGGGCATCCGGGTCGAGTATTTTGGCGACGAGATCGAGCGCATCAGCCGCTTCGACGTGCTGCGCGGCGAGGCCGTGCAGGAGATCGACAAGATCGCGGTCTACCCCCGCACGCACTACGTCACCCCCAAGGACAAGCTGGAGCGCGCCATCGACGGGATCAAGACCGAGCTCGTCGAGCGGCTGGCGGAGCTGGAAGCCGAGGGCAAGCTGCTGGAGCGCCAGCGCCTGGAACAGCGCACGCGCTTCGATCTGGAGATGCTCCAGGAGATCGGCTACTGCCACGGCATCGAGAACTACTCGCGCCACCTCTCCGGACGCTCCGCCGGAGAGCCGCCGCCGACCCTGTTCGACTACTTCCCGGACGACTTCCTGCTCGTGCTCGACGAGAGCCACCAGACGATCCCGCAGGTCCGCGGCATGTACCACGGCGACCGCTCGCGCAAGGAGACGCTGGTGAGCTTCGGCTTCCGCCTCCCCTCGGCGCTCGACAACCGGCCGCTCACCTTCCCGGAATTCGACGAGCGGATCGGCCAGCGCATCTACGTTTCGGCGACGCCCGCCCCCTGGGAGCTGGAGCGCACCGGCGGCGTGGTGGTGGAGCAGGTCATCCGTCCCACGGGCCTGATCGACCCGGTGATCGAGATCCGTCCGGCCCAGGGGCAGGTGGACGACCTGATCGGCGAGGTGCGCAAGGTCGTCGACCGCAAGGAGCGGGTCCTGGTCACCACCCTGACCAAGCGCATGGCCGAGGAGCTGACCCAGTACCTGAGCGAGCTCGGGATCAAGGTGCGCTACATGCACAGCGACGTCGAGACGCTGGAGCGCGTCGAGATCGTGACCGGCCTGCGCCGCGGCGACTTCGACGTGCTGGTCGGGATCAACCTCCTGCGCGAAGGGCTCGACCTGCCCGAAGTCTCGCTGGTGACCATCCTGGACGCGGACAAGGAAGGATTCCTCCGCAGCACCACCTCGCTGATCCAGACCGTGGGCCGCGCCGCCCGCAACCTGAGCGGCCGGGCGATCCTCTACGCCGACCGCATGACCGACTCGATGAAGCGGACGCTGGAAGAGACCGAGCGCCGCCGCCGCAAGCAGCGGGAGTACAACGAAGAGCACGGCATCGAGCCGCAGTCGATTCTCAAGGACATCCACAACCCGCTGGTCCAGATGAGCAACCTGGACCTCTACTCGGCCGGCCCGGCGCGCCTCTCCGAAGCGCCCGATGGCATGGACATTCCCCTCGCCGAGCGCATCTCCCGTCTGGAAAAGGACATGCGCGCCGCCGCCAAGCGCCTGGAGTTCGAGGAAGCCGCGGCCCTCCGCGACCAGCTCAGGGAGCTCCGGGAACTGCAGATCTACGCGGGCTGAGCCGGCTCAACCCGCGCGCCCCAACCCTCCCCGCCCGACTTCCCGCTCCGGCTGCCAACCGCCGGCCAGCCAGGGTGAAGTTCACGATTCTCCGCAGCTTAGACTTGCGTACATAATGATTATCGACACCGTTCGTTCAGGTCGGGATTGTCTCACCTCCCGACTCACCTCTTCATCAACGATGAAAGGAGCCAGCATGAACATGAAGAAACCGAACGATCCGAACGCGAGGCAGCAGGAGCGCCCAAAAGGGATGGTCACGACGGCCGATCTGCTCGCGGGGGCGGTCCTGCCCATGCGACTGACGCTGAACGTCACGATCCATCCCGGGCTGCGCAACACGCTGGGGGATGAGGAGCCGGAGTGCCAGCACCAGCGCGGCGCGGATCTCGAGTCGCGGCTGACGAAGTACACGCCGGCGGTTCTCGACTGGGCCAGGCAGAGCAACGAGAACGCCGCGATGCTGCTCGTCGACCCGATGGCGGCCGCGGCGCGGCTGGGAGCGAAGCTCTCGCGCGTCGACGCGCGGGCGCTGCAGAAGCACGTGCGCACCGTCGGGCCGACGGAAATCCTTCCTCCGGGCGTGGAGCTGGTCGCGATCAATGTCAAAGTCGCTGACGACCCGAAGAAGCCGCCACGCGGGAAGGTCCAGCCGGCGAGGAGGAAGCAATGAGCAACCTCAATCTTGGCGGTTTCGACGTCGTCATCCATCTCGCGGAGAGCGTCATCAATCGGGGGCTCGAGCTGCTTCCCGGAGGATCGACGTTCCCGATCCAGAAGCGGGGGAACATCACCCTGACCGCGTTGAACGTACCGATCTCCGCCGTCGGCTCGCGCAACGTACCGCTGGTCTACGACGCCTTTCTCGAATTCGAACGGCCGCAGATCACGCTCAATCAGACCACGGGCCGGGTCGGGGTCGTCTGCGAGCTCTCCCCGGCCAGCCAGCTCACGTTTCTCCATGCCGCCAATGCCGTCGACACGTCGCTCCTCACCGGCGCTGTCCCGCAGATCCCGCTCGGCGGCTCGATCCAGCTCGACTGCCCGTTCGGCGTGGCCGACATCTCGACGATGTGGGGGAGCATGCCGGTCGCCGGACGCGCGGCGGTCGCACGTGCGGCCGGCGTGAACGGGACGATCACGCTCACGACGCCGGCCGGCAACGTGAGAGTCGCCACCTCCGTCATCAGCGCCGCGGCCATCACGATTCCGGCGGGTGACATCCGGACGGCGCTTCAGACCGCGTTCACCAACGTCGGCGACTCGATCGGCGACCTTCCGCTGACGAATCCGGTCCGCCTGAACTCCGGGCCACGGCCGGTTCAGACGGTGCGCGACGTGGTTGCGAGGATCTCGCCGGCCGGCTCGCCGGTGGCGATCAGTCTCGGCGTCCTCACCGGCGTCGAGCCGGCGAGCCCCGGCGGCACGATTCCGGGGCCGCCTGCCGATCTGAACACCCTCGGCGCGCTCGTCTGGGTCTCGAACTACTGGACGCTCCATCTCCTGACGACGGCGCTCAACACCGCCCATCCAGGGATGTCGTTCTCGGTCAACCGCGATCCCGTCTCCGCCACGTTCACCGGCGCGGTCACGCTGCCGGGAGGCGACGAGCCGATCACCGTCGACAGGATGAGCATCGGCGTGAATCCCGGCGGCGGCCTGCTCATCGACGGTCACGCCACGGCCGCCGGCGGCTGCTGGACGGCGTCGATCGATTTCGACTTCGTTTTCACCTTCACGTGCGATCCGGCGACCGGCGCGGTGGTGGCGGGGTCGAGCGTGCCGAACGTCACGATCGATACGCACAAGGACATCTGGTGCATCATCCTCGGCATCATCGTCGGTGCGATCGGCGGCTTCATCGTCGGGGCGATCATTGGGGCGATCGCCGGCGGTGGCTGGGGCGCGCTGATCGGAGGGATCATCGGCGCCGTGGTCGGCGGCATCGTGGGCGGCATCGCGGCCGACGCGCTGATCGATCCGCTCGCGCTCGAGGGCGTCTCGCTCGACAGCCTCTCGGTCCTCGGCGGCCTGACGCTGCCGCTGCCGGTCGGCGCGGCCGGCTTCCTCGTCGAGAACTGCGATTTCGACGATCTGGCGGTCGGAGGGCGGCTCGTCTACGTCGACCTCGCGGAGCGGCATCGCTCCGGTTCTGTCCAGTTCGCCGGCGGCGCGGGTTTCGATCTCGACCTCGGAGTCGTTCGCCCGGCGCTCACCGGCGTCAGCGACGATACGGCGGATCTCGTCTGGTACGGGACGCGCCTGCGGACGCTGCCCGGTGCAGTCATCGGTCCGGTGTTCGGCGTCGGCTCGGATGCCTTCGACACGCTGTCGCTGACTGACCTCGAAGGCTTCTCGTACACCGGCAACTCGGTGCAGGTCACCAGCAGCGGCTGGGTGCCGTTCGCGGTACGGACCGACGAAGCGCGCTACGCGAAGTGCCGCGCGCGCCGCGAGAGCTCGGGCAACGTCACGCTCGAGTACGTGGTCTACGCCCGTCCGCCGCTCTGCCTCGGCAGTCTGGTCACGCTGGAAACGCTGTCCCAGACGGTCGTGAGCTCCGGAACGCAGATCTGTACCGACGTGCGCCCGCAGCCGGTGCTCGTCCCTGACCTCGTCATCGGCAAGCAGCAGGTCCTGACGCTCAACCCCGCGGCGCTCGAGCTGGTGAGGCGGGGCGGCGTCAAGCTGGCGCCCCAGAGCCCGCCGCAGGCGACCTGCGGTGAGCACACGACGGTCGAGCTGATTCAGGAGCAGTGGCAGATCGTCGACCGGAAGCAGAAGGCGACGATCCAGGCGCTGCCGGGCGGTCTGTCTGCGCCGATCAAGTATCGATGGGAAGTCTTCGGCACCCGCATCGGCGGCACCGGAAGGACGATGGTCGGCTCGGTCGAGGTCACGCACGACGAGGCCAGCCCGCTGCTGACGCTCGTCGCGCCGGAGGGGGTGAACCTCGTCGGCTCGATCGTGATCATCGCCACCGATGCCGACTGCCGCAAGCTGCGGGCGACGCGGCACATCAACAGCCCGAGCCGCCGCCGCCTCGGCGGTTGCTGCGGCGAGACGAAGCCGCCGTCGAAGCTGACGCTGATCGATGCAGCGCAGGCGCTCGACTACGCGCGCGCCGCCCAGCGCGTGTACGACGCTGGCATCACGCGGCTGGAGACGATCGCGTCGAGGGGACAGGTGGTGGACGTCGAGCCTGTCGTGCTGTCGGAAGCGATCGCGCGCGTCCGCCAGCGCAAGGCGCCGGTGCGGCGCCGTAGTGCGCAGCAGCCGAAAACGCGCCGGCGGTGAGCTCCAGGGCGCTCGCGCTCCCTGTCGTTTTGCGGAGCGCGAGCGCGTTTCTGGCTGGTCGGCTGGTCAGGGCTGCCGTCAGCAGGAGTAGCCTGCCCAGAAGCTCACGCGGTCCAGGTACCAGATCTTGTTGGTGAGCGAGCCGGTGACGAATTTCAGCTCGACGGTCTTGCCGGCGTAGTTGGTCGACGTCTGCAGGCTGAACCTCTTGCAGCCGCTCGTGAGCTGGCTGCCATGGGCCGAACCGACCAGCTCCGTCACTCCGGTGGACACATCCTTCACATACACGCGCACCTCGTCGTAGAACGTGCC
>DATLNC010000266.1:0-36405 GCA_035536935.1 Thermoanaerobaculia bacterium | reverse complement strand
TAGGCAGGGTCGTTCCGGAGTGGGCAGCATCTGCCCGCCCGGGGCAGAACTATCAGTAACGATCGAGGAAGTTGTCATGGTTACATTCGTCAGCACGTTGATTTTCGGCGCAGTTCTCGGGTTCATGCTGGAGCAGCAGGTCGGGGTTCCCCTGGTGAGGTGGAGCCGGGTCAAGCGGATGCGGATGCGGATTCTGCGCCGCAGGGGGGAAAGCCCCTGGTCGGCGTTCGTGCAGGACGACGACGAGTAGGGTCCTGCGCCTTGGGCAGCCTGGGGTTGAAATCCCAGGCTAGAAAAGTGCAGCCCCCCCGGGGGCTGGCCACTCGCCCTCGGAGAGGGCGATATTCTTCTAGCCTGGGGTTTCAACCCCAGGCGGTCGGGCCGCTCAACCTCCCTACCCCCGCTTCGCCTTTGCCGCGACCGGCTCGAGCTCCTCAGACCTGGCCTGCTGCTGGCCGAACTCCCTCTTGAGCAGCAGCGCCCGGCGCTTCTCCACCCCTTCCAGCCAGAGCGGGATGAAGGCCACGAGGTCCTGAAGGGCCTTGTCCACGTCCGTCACCAGGGTCGCCAGCCGGCGGCTGAAGGCGGCGTGGCAGTGCAGCAGGTCCTGGACGTTCTGGGTCCGCTCCGCCTGCGACGCGCCCACCGATGCCTTGAGCGCGTCGAGCATCTCGGAGGCCACCTCGTGGATCTCCAGGGCCGTGCGGCAGTTGCACGGGATGTCGAAAGCCAGCCGGTCGAGGATCTCCATCTCGTAGAAGCGCACGCCGCGCAGGGCGAGCACCTCCTTGAGCTTCGGGGTGAGCCCGGCGAGGAGGACGTTCAGGAAGGCCCGGGTCTCGGACCAGCCGTGCCGGGTGGGGACGGTCTCCTCCTGGCGCATGCGCTCGGCTTGCGCGGTCATGTGGAGGGCGCGGGCCTCGTCGAGCCGCTGCATGTACTCGCCCAGCCGCACGAGAGTTGCATGCAGCCACTCGGCCTCCTCGATGTCCTGCGGGAAGCGCCGGGAGAGGAAGTAGTCGGAGTCGTGCAGGCTGCGGGGGTCCTTGGCCATGAACTCGCCGAACGTGTCCACGAGGAACGCATGGATCTGGCCGATCGAGATGCAGAGCAGCTTGCGGACGTCCATGAGCTGCTCCTCGGGGACGTCCTCGGGGAAGCTTTCCAGCCGGCGCAGCACCTGGTAGTCGAGCATGCCGAGCGAAGTCTCGGCGCTCTGGCGCGCTTCTTCCAGGGCCGGGATCTTGGATGGCGCGTCCACCAGCGGCGCGATCCGGTGGCGGATCAGGTCGGCCACCTGGCGCACCTTGCGCCAGATGTCCAACAACCGCTCGGGCGAGCAGTGCAGGATCGCGTAGTTGCTCTCCATCACGCCGTCCAGGAGCCGGATCGACCCGAGGAAGGCGCGGATGCGTGGATTCTGGTAGTTGACGCGCTCCAATGCCCACTCGAGGGCGGTGATGCCCTCGGGCAGAGAGACCATATGGCCCCCCACCTGGATGACCTGCTTCGGCATAGGACGGCTCATGAACGGGAGTCCGACTGATAGGGTACTCCATCTGGGGATGCAGGGGTGTGACGAAGTTCACAGGAAGGAACAGAGGGATATGGACGAAGAGAGCACAATGATGGCGCAAATACCGTCGCCGACTTTCGCGGACCTTGGACTGTCGGATCCGCTCCTCCGGGTGCTCTCCGAGGTGGGGTACGAGGCGCCGACGCCGATCCAGGCCAAGACCATCCCCGCGCTGCTCCAGGGGCGCGACCTGATCGGGCAGGCGCAGACCGGCACGGGCAAGACCGCGGCCTTCGCGCTGCCCATGCTGCAGCAGCTCGATCTTAGCGTCTCCGGGGTGCAGGCGCTCGTCCTCGCTCCCACCCGCGAGCTGGCGATCCAGGTCTCGGAGGCGTTCCACACCTACTCCCGCTACGTGGGCCGGATCAACGTGCTCCCGGTCTATGGCGGCCAGCCCATCGACCGCCAGCAGCAGCGGCTCCAGCGCGGGGTCCACGTGGTCGTGGGCACCCCGGGCCGGATCATGGACCACCTGCGGCGCGGCACCCTGCGCCTCGATCAGGTGCGCATGGTTGCCCTCGACGAAGCCGACGAGATGCTCAAGATGGGCTTCCTCGAGGACGTGGAGTGGATCCTCTCCCAGATGCCGGAGGAGCGCCGGACAGCGCTCTTCTCCGCGACCCTGCCGCCGGAGATCCGCCGCGTGGCCTCCCGCCACCTGCGCAATCCCGTGATGGTGGAGATCGAGCGCCGCACCCTCACCGTGCCGGAGACCGAGCAGCGCTACCTGAACGTCCACGGGCCGCAGAAGCTGGAGGCCCTCACGCGCATTCTGGAAACCGAGCCGGTCACGGCCGTCCTGGTGTTCACGCGCATGAAGACCGGCGCCGCGGAGCTGGCCGAGAAGCTCGCGGGCCGCGGCTATGCCGCCGAGGCGATGCACGGCGACATGAACCAGGCCCAGCGCGAGACCGTCATCCGCCGTCTGCGCGGCGGGCAGGCGGAGATCGTGGTGGCCACGGACGTGGCGGCCCGCGGGCTGGACGTCGAGCGCATCAGCCACGTGGTGAACTACGACATGCCGCACGACGTCGAGTCCTACGTCCACCGGATCGGCCGCACCGGCCGGGCCGGCCGCACGGGAGTGGCGATCCTTTTCGTGGCGCCGCGCGAGCGCCGGATGCTCCAGGAGATCGAGCGCTTCACGAAACAGCGCATCGAGCCCATGCGGATGCCTACCCAGGCCGACGTGGCTGCCCGGCGCGTGGCCCTGTTCAAGGAGAGCCTTCGCAAGACGCTCAAGGAAGGCGACCTGGACCTCTACCTCGCCCTGGTCGAAGAGCTGGCCGAGGAGGAGGGGCTCGACATGGCGGAGATCGCCGCCGCCGCCGCCCGCCTGGCCCGGGGGGACAAGCCGCTCGACGTGGAGATCGAGCCCGAGGCGCGGGACATGGCCCCGGTGGAGGGGGGGATGGCGCGCCTCTTCCTCTCCGCGGGCCGGCGCAACGGGGTCCGGCCCGCCGACATCGTCGGCGCCATCGCCAACGAGGCCGGCGTGCCGGGCAAGGCCATCGGCTCCATCGACATCTACGACAACTTCACCTTCGTGGAAGTCCCGGAGCAGTATCGGGACCAGGTGCTGGAGCGGATGTCCCGGGCGACGATCCGGAACCGTCCCGTGGAGGCCCGGATCGCCCGTCCCGAGGGTCCCGGCAGCCCTAGGCGTCCGGATCGTCCCGGCGAGGGCTCCGGCTCCGACCGCGGCCCTTCGCGCCGTCCTCCGGGAGCCCCGCGCCGCGGGGAGGGGTGGCGGAAGTAAGGGCCTGGACCGGCGCAACCGAAATCGGACGGCTCCTGATGTCGGAGCTGCTCCGGGAGCCCTGTATCCTAAACTTGCCGAGCGAGAACCGTGTCTCAACAGAGGTAGCCTTCCCTCGGCTTTGAAGCGCAGCCATGACCTCTTCCAACCGTCCCGCCAGCTCTCGAGCGCCAGCGCATTCGCCGGAGATCATCCTTCGATTCTGGCGAGCGGTCGAGCTCTTCACCCCCCAACCACTCCCGAAACCAAAGGACTCTCGGCGCTCTGAGCCCGTCGCCGAGTGGCGCAGGCTTGACCTCCTCCCCTGGCAACCCGACCACCTGCTCTCCATGAGGAGGCCTGGCCCACGGACGGCTTGGCGTCACTTTGTCTATCTTGGAGTCTTCGATCTCGACTTGGCAGCTCGGGAGATGGAGAGCCGCTTTGGTACGGGTGCCGAGTCTTTCGTAGAGAGGTCTCCTTTGGGCCAGGCTTGTCTCGCGGCCTTTGCCGTTACGGATTCAGGACGCCCGCTGATCGATTCCTATACGATCTCGAGCCTCGCCTGGGCACTGGGTCGGACGCGGTGCGTGGGACCTTTTGCGTCTGATTGGCTCGAAGGATTCGACGGCGCCTCGTCGGACGCGCGGGATTCCTTTGCCGGCCGTGTTTCCTTATTGCCCGAGGATGAAGAGGGGCAACGGATCGCCGGCAAGGGCTTCAAGATCGGGACACCGATTGATGCCGCGGCCTTGGAAAGAGAGCTGATCTGGCTCCAGGACTTCCTCAGCTGGCCAGCCAGTGCCTCCGACGTACGAGCTTTCGCGTACATCCGGAGCGCTCCCGTGGCGAGCCGGAAGAAGTACTCGGTCGACGACTTCGACTTCCTCAATAGCTTTTTTGTCAACGATCTTCGTCGAGTTGGAGATGCAGTCGCGGCAGGCAGGGCAGGGGAGGCGCTCCGGACGTACCTTTCTTCCCCTGAGAGTGCCGCGGGCCTGGAGCGCGAGGATGTACGCAGGGATACGAGAGCACTTCAAGAGAGGCTGCAGCCGAAGCGCTTTCCCTCCGGCCGCTGGCCGAGCCCGGGCCATTGGCCTCTCGTCCTCTCGCAGCAGGTCGCCGTCAACGCAACCTTCCAGGAGCTCTCCGAGCGGGCCGGAATCTTTGCCGTCAACGGCCCTCCGGGTTCCGGCAAGACAACCCTGCTGCGCGATTTGATCGCCGCCATCGTCGTCCGTCGCGCCGATTCCCTGGCCCGGCTGGCTTCGCCGGAGGCGGCATTCACCCAGACACACAGGTGGCGAGTGGGCCAGTACTGGCGCTCCATCCGTGGCTTGCAGGAGAACCTCCTGGGGCATGAGATCGTCGTCGCCTCCTCGAACAACGGTGCGGTCGAGAATGTGACCCGGGAGATACCCTCTCGCAGAGCAGTCGACGAGAGTTGGCTGGCAGAGTCTTCCTACTTCGCCGAGGTTGGCACCGCCGTCATTGGTGACGCCGCGTGGGCACTTCTGGCCGCTCCCCTTGGCAACAAGCAGAACCGCTCCATTTTCGCTTCCCGCTTTTGGTACGGCTTGGAGAGTGAGGACGAGGTGCCTGGTCTCGGGGGTACAGAGCAGGACGCGCTCCATGAGGCACCGATTGCGTTTCTAAAACTGCTGAAGCAGGCGGAAGAGGCTCGGCCGGCATCCTGGCCTCGAGCGGTGCGCCGGTACAAGGAGGCTCGCCGCGCGGTCGAGGCAATGACGGAGGAGCGTCAAGGCATTGCAGATGCTCTGGAACGGATTGCGGAGCTGGAAATGAAGATCTTCCGGTCGGGGAAGACCCTGGAGGATCTTGAGCCGCGGCTGGCGGATGCCCGTTCAATGGTGGAGCAGCGGCGGCTCGAGCTCCAGAGGCTCGCCGAGCAACGGCGTATGCTCGAAGAGCAGCTCCGCTCGATCAACCTGGCACGTCCAGGGTTCCTCCCGGTTTTGCTCTCCTGGGGAAAGGCATTCAAGGAGTGGTCGGCGGAGGCGAAGGCGGCCCGAGGCCGTTTCGAAGAGGCTTGCCGGTTTCAGCAGGCTGCCGGGAGCGAGCTGGACCGTGCCGAGGCTGCTTATAAGAATCTCTGCGGAGAGATCGAGGCTGCCCTCAAAGCGAAAGAACTGGCCGAGATCGAGCTTCAGAACGCGCGGACGCTGATCTCTGAATTCCGGGCTCGGTTCCAGGCCATTGTCCCGGACACCTCCTTCTGGGAGCAGGACGAAGAGGACCGGGAACGCCGGTCCCCTTGGGCGGACTGCGCCTGGAACGACGTCCGAGCCCGGCTGTTCCTGGCCGCGCTGGACCTCCACCGCTCCTGGATTCTATCCGTACCCGAAATCATCCGGAGGAACCTACAGGGTGCGGTCGACATTCTGACGGGAAACTTGCCTGACAAGGCTCCTCTCGGAGGCATTAAAGCGGCATGGGCCACCCTGTTTCTGGTGATTCCGGTAGTTTCGACGACCTTCGCATCCTTCGACCGCCTGTTTTCGTCGCTGGGTCAGGAGGATCTGGGCTGGCTTCTGATCGACGAGGCGGGTCAGGCAGTTCCGCAGGCAGCTGTGGGAGCGATCTGGCGAGCCCGAAGAGTGGTTGTGGTGGGGGATCCCCAGCAGTTGGAGCCTGTCGTGACCATTTCAGAAAGTGCGGTCGCGGCTCTGCGGTCCTATTTCGCGGTCGATCCGGTCTGGCAGCCGAATGCTCTTTCGGTTCAGAGCCTAGCGGATCGCGCCACCCGCTTGGGGACGAGCCTCCCCGGGCCCGAGGGGTCGATCTGGGTCGGTGCTCCCCTTCGAGTCCACCGTCGTTGTGACGAGCCGATGTTCTCTATCGCGAATGGGATCGCGTATGACGGCCTGATGGTCTTCGGCACAGGAACCCGGGCAGAGCTTCCAGAGTGGTCACCCAGCCGGTGGATCGATATCGAGGCGGGCGACTGTGAGGGCAACTGGATTCCGGAGGAGGGCCGCATCGTCCTGGACTTGATGAAGTCCTTGCCGAGCACGGAATCCGTCGTCTGCTTGAGTCCCTTCCGCCATGTCGTTTTCGGCTTGCGGGATGCGTTGCGTACCAAGTTTCCACCTGTTCATGTCGGGACGGTTCATACTTACCAGGGAAAGGAAGCCGAAGCGGTCATCCTGGTCCTGGGTGGAAACCTGAATGCAGAGGGGCCGCTCGATTGGGCCGCAAGTCGTCCCAATCTGTTGAACGTCGCCGTCACGCGTGCCAGGAGAAGGCTTTACGTAGTAGGCAATCGAAAGCGTTGGCGAAGCAGGCGTTTCTTCTCGGAGCTTGCGCGGAGGCTTCCTCACGACGAGGGGTACCTCCGAGAGAGTAAGCCCGCAGCTTTCGACCTTCATGGCGATCCGGAGGGCAGGATCGGTTAGAGTATTGAGGCCATGGCCACGAAAGTCGGGGAGAAGGGACAGGTCGTCATCGAGCAACCCATTCGGGAGGCCCTTGGGGTCGAGCCCGGCTTTGTAGCCGTACAGACCCTGGTCGGCGACCATATCGAGATCCGGTTCTTCCCTCCGGAGCACCAGCGCTCCCTCAAGGGCATCCTTGCGAGTTACGTCCAGCGATCTTTGACCTCTGAGGAATGGCCGAAGGTCCGGGAGGATTCTTGGGCTCAGGCAGCCCTCGAGGACTGGACCGGCAAGGAAGAAGATAGGTGAGGGAGCGGGGCTCGTCAGGCTTCCTTGATACCAGCGTCATCGTCCGCTATATGACTGGCGATCCGCCGCAGATGGCGGAGCAGGCCGCTCGGCTCCTCGACTCCGAGGAAACGCTCCGCCTCAGCGAGATTGCGCTGCTGGAGACCGCGTATGTGCTCTCCAGCTTCTACAAGGTGCCGCGTCCGGCCCTGGTGGACGCACTGGTGGCCCTCGTCGAGAAGCCGAACCTTATCCTGGCGGCGTTGCCGAAAGCCCGCGTCGTCGAAGCGCTTCGCCTTTGCCGCGAATCGAAGCGCTACTCGTTCACGGATGCGCTGCTCTGGGCACAGGCGCGTGAGTTGGGGGTGGAGCGCATCTACTCCTTCGACGGGCGCTTCCCGAACCAGGGTGTCGAAGTGGTGGAGCCCGAGAGGGCGATCTCCTAGCCTTGGTCCGGGGCGACCGACTTCATCACACCTTCGCTTTCCGCTCCCTCTTCGCCTCCTCGCCCCCCACGTCCTCCACATAAGCCCGCAGCACCTCGGCCACGTTGATCGCCCGGGGCTCGGCTCCATAGAGATTGGAGAGCGAGCCGAGCTCCAGCGCCTCGATCACCTTCCGGGCCTGCTTCTTCCCGGCCGCCCCGTTCACCCGCACCAGCGCGGTCATGTAGGGGCCGAGCAGCCACGCCTGTCCGTCCAATCCCGCCGGCGTGTAGAGCCGTGTCAACCCCTCCAGCAGCCGGACCGCCCGCGCCTTGGGCAGGATCGGGAAGGGCAGGCTCAGGGCGAGGACCTCCTCTGCCTGTACCGTTTCCTGAAAGCTCTTCTGGACCGCCTTCGCCTGCTTGGCGAGATGGATCGCCTCCACCGGATCGCCGAGCCGAGTCTCCAGCTCCGAGAGGATGCGCAGCGCGTTGTACCCGAGGGCGCCGGTCTCCTCGATCTGAATCTTGCGCAGGGCGGGCAGCAGCGTGCCGCGCACGAACGCTTCGTCGCCAGTGGCCTGCAGGTATTTCCAGGAGGCGACGAACAGCCACGGGTCCTTGCTCGTCTTGGACAGGGTCTTCAGGATCTTGCGCGCCTCGTCGTGGCGGCCGGTCACGAGACACAGGCCCGGCAGCGCGATCAGCGCCTCGCGGCTGTCCTCCCCCGACCACGGATAGCCCGCCACCACGGCGGAACCCTTGCGGATGAGAAAGGAATCGGCGGCCAGGCCCAGGAAGCGGGCGATGCTGTCCTGGACCGGCAAGGCATGCAGGATCTTCTCGCGGCGCTTCTGTTCCTTCGCGAACAGGACGAAGGCGTCGCGGCCCGCGGGGCTCCCGGTCGACACGATCACGCCGAACCTGTCCCCCGCCCCGAGCTCGCGGCCGAAGAGGCCGGGCGTCCAGAGATCCTCCTGGAAGTCGAAGCCCCGGCGCCGGTCGGCCTCGTACTCGAAGCGGTACCACCACTGCGGCTGGGAGTGGAATTCCGCGCCGGGAACGAGGAGGAAGACCTCCGGAGTGCTCGCGTAGGGGTGGAGCCGGAGGGTGCCGTCGGCAAAGGAGATTTCCTGCGAGATCTCGCCGTTGGCGGAAGCCAGGGCCTCCAGGTCGCGCGCAGCGATAAAAGGCCGCAGCGAGAGGATGAACGGCCCGGGCGCCTCCAGCACCTCGTAGAGGACCAGGGTGGTGTTCTCGCCGTCCACGGCGGCGACGGTCTTGCGCAGGCGCACGCCGCCGGCCTCGTACTCGAACACCGGGAAAAGATCCTGCGTGAAGGACGCCAGGTGCTGGAAGCCCTGGGGGGCGATGGTGCCGGGGAACTGGTTGCAGCCCAGATCGAAGCTGCCGCCGTCGACGTGGAGGGTCTCGTCGAGGCGGGAAAGCAGGACCTGCCGGCCGGCCGGCGTGGCCGCGACCAGGAGGCCATGGGAACGGCGGCTGTTCAGGCCGGCGACGGTGGTGCCGGCCCAGCCGCCGAGGCCGTTGGTCTCCAGCCACTCCAGGCGCGCGGCGCGTTCGAGGTCCTGCGTAATCTCACGGTCCAACTGAATCGACATCTGTTTCTCCTGTCTACGTCTCCTTGGGTGAACGGACGGCGGAGTCTAGCAGGTAGAATGGGGCACATCTCTCAAGGAGGCGGAATGCCCAAGGTGGCCCTGGCGGATACGCTCGTCGACTGGGACTCGCTCATCGCGGCGGCGCGCAGGCGGGTAGCGAAGCACCCCGAGATCGCGCCGGTTCTCGAAGAGCTGGAGAGGCTGCGGGACCGTTCCAAATCGCTGAGGGCCGAGTGCCAGAGCCTGCAGGCCCGCCGCCAGGTAGCCACGCAAGAGCTCCGGCAGGCCAGGGAGGAGGGCCAGGAGTCCGCGAGACGTCTCCGATCGATTCTGAAGTCTGCCCTCGGAACTCAGAACGAGGCCCTGGTCGAGTTCAACGTCCGCCCCCGGCGTCCGTACGGTCCCCGAAAGAAGGGGAGCCCTTCCTGAAAGGTTCGCCGCCGTCCAAATTCAAAGGGCAGCGACTGCCCCCTGAAATCACACGGTCCGAATTCAGGGGGCAGCGACCGCCCTCTGAAATTGGGGCGTCCAAATTCAAGGGGCAGTGATTGCCCCCTGAAATTGCACGGTGCAAATTCGCGGGGCAGCGGCTGCCCCCTGAATTTGGAAGGCGCAAATTCGCAGGGCAGTGGTTGCCCCCTGAAATTGGGGCGCACGAATTCGGAGGGCAATGACTGCCCCCTGAAATTGGATCGTCTGAATTCAGAGGGCAGCGGCTGCCCTTTGAAATTGGGGAGCCCCCGAGATGAGGTCGTACTGGATCCTGCTGGCCCTGATGTCGGCGCTCTTCCTGGCGCTCTTCGGAATCGTGGAGGCGCTGCACGTCCCGCTCCTCTCCGATCCGCGTCCGTGGCTCTCGGGCGCAGGCCGCTGGGGCGCGGCGGCGATCGGCGTCGGGCTCCTGATCGCCGACATCTTCCTGCCCGTGCCGGCGAGCCTGATCATGGTGGCCAACGGCGCGCTGTTCGGGATCGCGGGGGGCACCCTGCTCTCCCTCATTGGAGGCCTGGCCGCCTCGGCAGTCGGGTTCGCGGTGGGCCGCAGGGGGAGCGCCGCGCTCCACCGCTGGGTGCCGGAGGACGAGCGCCGCCGGGCCGACGCCCTGCTGAGGCAGTGGGGCGACCTGGCGGTCGTGGTGACCCGGCCGGTCCCGATCCTGGCCGAGAGCGTGGCGATCCTGGCGGGCACCTCGCCGCTCGGCTGGAGGCGCTTCTTGGTGGCCTCGGCGGCGGGAACCCTCCCGGCCGCCCTCCTCTACGCCCTGACCGGAGCCACCGCCGCGCGACTCGACAGCGCCTTCCTGATGTTCGGCCTGGTCCTGCTGGTCGCCGCGCTGGTCTGGTTCGGCGGGCGGCGGCTGCGAAAGAGTCCTCCTGAAGCTCCGGCGGAGTCTCAGCGGCGGCCGATCCAATAGCGAGGATCGCGCTTCTGGTGCGCCACAGCCAGAATCCGGATGCGGCCTGCGTCCCGAAGCTCGTAGAGCAGAGAGTAGGGGAACCCGGGCAGGACGAACCGGCGGACCTGGCCAAGAACGCGCGGGGATGCCCCGGGAAACCGGAGCAGGATGCCGAGAGCCCCGTAGACCTCTTCCAAGAAGCGGTCACCCAAGCCTGGGGACTCGGCATCGTAACGCTGGACTGCTTCGGTCAACTCTCGATCGGCAAGCCTGTTGAAGCTGATGCCCTTCATCTAGGCCGTGAGCGCAGACGCCGGAAGACCTCCTCGGCAGGCACTCCCTCATCCCCGGTCTCCGTCATCTCCTGGCTCCTGCGCTCGGCCTCTTCAGCCCAGGTGCGAGCGATCTTGTCGTCCCATCCCCGAGTCTTCTGGAAGCCCTTCATCAGCCTCTCAATCAGCTCCGTGCGAGCCTCCTCGGGAAGTTTCAGGACTTCAGCTTCGATCTCGTCGATGGACAGGCTCATGATCCTTCATTATGCCCGCTCCACCAACGCAATGAAACATCCCGCCTCCGTATTGCGGACGTGGACGTACTCCACGTCCTCCCTGGCAAGCAGGCGCTCCAGCGCGGGCTCCACCTCGCCATCCGTCACCCGCTCGCGGGCGACGATCCAGCGGTCCTGGCCGTAGCCCTCGAAGGTGAGGGGCAGGTCTCGCAGCTCTGGAGGAAATGCCGCGGCGTCGTAGGTGGGGCACGCCTCGCTGTGGACGAAGATCGGCCCCGGCGACGGATACGGGTCCCGCCCGGCGAAGGGGTTGTAGGTGAAGAGGAGCCGCTCGTCCCGGCCCGTCTCGAACTTGCCGAGGCAGGACCGGCACGGTCCGTATCCTTTCGCGACCTCGGCGTGGGCGGGATGTCCATACTGCGGCGACTTCATCTCGGCCCGGGCCTGCCGGGCCAGCTCCTCAGGGATACCGACGACTCGGAATGGAATCATGGCTCTCACCTCCTGGAGTGAGAATAGACGGGGCGGGGAGGCGGGACCATCCGTAGATTGCTGTCGAAATTTCCGCAAAGTGGCACCGCAATTGCTGCGATGTTTCCATCCACGGGAATCGGCATGCCGTCCCACTTACTCGCCAGGAGGTGCTCCCTATGATCGTGAGGATCGACAAGCTACCCATCGAGCTGCCCCAGCCGAAGAACCCCTCGCCCAACTCCGCCTCCGCCGTGCAGGAGCTGCTCGGCGGCAAGTTCGGAGAGATGTCCACCCTGATGAATTACACCTTTCAGTCTTTCAACTTCCGGGGCCGGAACAAGCTGCGTCCTTACTACGATCTGATCGCGAACATCGCGGCCGAGGAGTTCAGCCACATCGAGCTCGTCTCCTACACGATCAATCTGCTCCTGACCGGATCGAGCAAGAGGGGGACGAACCCCGCGGCCACGCCGCTCAAGGAAAACGTGGACGCCCGCAACCACTACCACTACATCGCCAGCGGCCAGACGGCCCTGCCCGTGGACTCGATGGGCAACCCGTGGACGGGCGCGAACGTCTTTTCGAGCGGCAACCTCAAGCTCGACCTGATCCACAACTTCTTCCTGGAGTGCGGCGCGCGGGCGAACAAGATCCGCGTCTACGAGATGGTGGACGACCCGACCGCGCGCGAGATGGTGGGCTTCCTGCTGGTGCGTGGCGGCGTGCACATCGTGGCTTATGCCCGGGCGCTGGAGATCCTGACGGGAGCGGACCTCAAGCAGCTCTTCCCGGTGCCGGACATCAGCAACAAGAAGTTCCCCGAGGCGAAGAAGTGGGAGGACAAGGGCCTCCACCGCATCATGTTCCAGTGGAGCCCCAACGACTACAAGCGGGTCGGCGAAGTCTGGAGGGGACCGCACCCCGAGGACGGCTCCGAGCTGCTCGTCGACAACAGCATCCCCGAGGGCTTCCCGCCCCCGGATCTCGACGAGGAGCCCCAGTTGACGGCTCCCGGCGTAGACATGGAGCTCGTTCAGGAGATCGCCGACAGTTTGAGCCTGCGCTGAGCTGATCGAGACGCCGCCGGCTCCGCCGGCGGCGGCGCTACCCCTCTCAGCCCCGATTCGTTAGGTGCCGCCCCCCTCCGGGGTTCGAGATGGGTGGGACTCGTTCCCTACATTCTGACGCCCCTCCGGGGGCTGAGACCCGGACCAGAGAAGGGGACAGAACGTGCTGTGAGCCCCCACGGGGGCGATAGCGTGTAGCCCGGGGCGTGAGCCCCGGGAAACGAGTCCCAAACAATCCAGAGCCCCCAGCAGGTACCGCTCGTCGAAAGCAATCCGGTGCCTCTCCAGCAGTGCCACCAGTTCATCCCGCAGGGACACTCGGGCATGGTGCTCTCGCTGATTCTGCAGATACGCGCGGACCGCGGGGACCCGTGACTCACTAACCGAAAACGCACCGTACCCCTCCTGCCACTGGAAACGCTCGGACCTCTCCGAGCGCTCGTTCATCCATTTCGAACTGTTGGCCTTGATCAGCCGCACCATCTCCGCGATGGACGCGTCGGACCGGAACCGAGCCAGAATGTGGACATGGTCCGGCATCCCCCCAATCTCGAGGAGGATGCCTCTCTGTCCACGGACAACCCCGCCGATGTAGGCGTACAGCCGTTCGCGGATGTCGTCGGTGATTAGTGGCGCCCGTTCCTTGGTGCTGAACACCACGTGATAGACGAGGTTCGTGAAGGCGTCAGGCATGGGCAGGCGCGCCTCAAGGTTGAGTGGTAATCGACTTCTGTGCAGATGTTACCATCTCACGCGTGCTCCAAGGTAGGTGTCACCCCTCCGGGGGTTCGAGGTGGAGTGGGGCGGGGTACCCGGGGCTCACGCCCCGGGCTACACGCTATCGCCCCCTGCGGGGGCTTTCTGAAGATCCAAATTACGGCGCAGTTAGTCGATGGAGTGGAGTGCTTCCTCCCCGAAGGTCTCTACGTGGAACAGGACTGCCGATTTGAAATCGGCGAGAGCCTCCTCGTAGGTATCTCCTTGGCCGACGACCACTCCCGCGATCCCCTCGGTACGAGCCACATAGCCGTCCGGATTCTTCTCTGTGATTACAGCTGCGAGAAGTTGTTCAGCTAGCTCAGCCAAGCGCGAGTTCCGGTCAAGGCGCTCGGCAGGGGTTAGTTTCTGAAGTTTGCGAAGGAGGTCCATTATCCCACCTCCAACCCGACCACCTTCTGAAATCCTCTCGGCAGCTTGTTCCCCCGCAGCGCCCGGTTGCCCATGAACTCGGCCCACTCCGACGCCTTCAGGTTCAGATACCGCTGACCCGCCCTGACGATCAGGTGCGCGTTGGGCGGCAGCGGGGTCACGGCGACCAGGTTCTCGCCCTTGAGGCTCATGATCTTCACCCCTTTGCCTTTGGGGAGCTGGGGCAGCTCGTTGAGAGGGAAGATCAGCAGGCGGCCCTCGTCCGTGGCTGCGGCCAGGAGCTCGGTTTCCAGGTTGTTGACCTTCTGGGGCGTGAGGGGACGCGAGCCGGAGACGTTCAGGACCGCTTTGCCCGCGCGGTTGCGGCCGTGCAGCTCGCCGAGCTTCACCACGAAACCGTAGCCGCCGCTGGAGGCCAGGACGTATTGGTCCTCCTCGGGTCCGATCATCAGCGCCACAAAGGTCGCTCCAGGCGGCGGGGTGAACTGGCTCGAGAGCGGCTCGCCCTGGCCTCTCGCCGACGGGAGGCTGTGCGCCGGGGCGGAGTAGGTTCGGCCTGTCGAATCCAGGAAGACGGCGAGCTGGTTGCTCCGGCCTTTCGCAGCCTGCAGGAAGGCGTCCCCGGCCTTGTAGGAGAGCTCCCTGGGATCGATCTCGTGACCTTTGGCCTGGCGCACCCAGCCCTTCTCGGAAAGCACCACGGTCACCGGCTCGGTCGGGATCAGGACGGACTCGTCCATGGCCTTGGCGGCCTCTCGCGACACGAGCGGCGAGCGGCGGGGATCGCCGTAGGTCTTCGCGTCCTCGACCAGCTCGTCCCTGACCTTGCGGCGGAGGAGCTTCTCCGAGCTGAGGATCTTCTCCAGGGCGTCGCGCTCCTTGACCAGCTCGGCCTGCTCGCCGCGGATCTTCATCTCCTCCAGACGGGCGATGTGGCGCAGCTTCAGCTCCAGGATCGCCTCGGCCTGCACGTCCGTCAGGTGGAAGCGGGCCATCAGCACGGGCTTGGGCTCGTCCTCCGTGCGGATGATCCGGATCACCTCGTCGATGTTCAGGAAGGCGATCAGGTAGCCGTCGAGGATGTGGATGCGCTGCAGGACCTTGTCGTAGCGGAAGCGCAGCCGGCGGCGGACCGTCTCGATGCGGAAGGTGAGCCAGTCGCGGAGCAGATCGCTCAGGTTGAACTGCTTCGGCCGGCCGTCCAGGCCGATCATGGTCAGGTTCACCCGGTAGGTCCGCTCCAGGTCCGTGGTGGCGAAGAGATGGTCCATCAGACCCTGGAGATCCACCCGGTTCGAGCGCGGGGTGATCACCAGCCGCGTCGGGTTCTCATGGTCGGACTCGTCGCGGACGTCCTCCACCATGGGCAGCTTCTTGGCTTCCATCTGCTTGGCGATCTGCTCGATGATCTTGCTGCCGGAAACCTGGTACGGGAGAGCGGTGAGGATGATGTCGCCCTCCTCCCGCTCCCACGTGGCGCGCATGCGGATCGAGCCCGAGCCGGTCTCATAAAGCTTTCGGATCTCGGCCCGCGGCGTGATGATTTCAGCGGAAGTCGGATAGTCGGGAGCCTGGATCTCCTTGAAGATCTCCTCGTCCGGGAGCTTGGGATCGTCGAGGATGCGGACGCAGGCCTCGACCACCTCGCCCACGTTGTGCGGCGGGATGTCGGTCGCCATGCCCACGGCGATGCCCGAGGCGCCGTTCAGGAGCACGTGCGGGAGCCGGGCGGGCAGGAGCCTGGGCTCGTCGAGGGTGCCGTCGAAGTTCGGCCCCCAGTCGACCGTGCCCTGGCCCAGCTCGGAGAGGAGCACCTGGGCGACCGGGGTGAGGCGCGCCTCGGTGTAGCGCATGGCGGCGAACGATTTGGGGTCGTCCTGCGAGCCCCAGTTGCCCTGGCCGTCCACCAGCGGATAGCGGACGGAGAACGGCTGCGCCATGAGCACCATGGCCTCGTAGCAGGCGACGTCGCCGTGCGGGTGGTACTTGCCCAGCACGTCGCCCACGGTGCGCGCCGACTTCTTGTGCTTGGCGTTGGGCCCGAGCCCCAGCTCGGACATGGCGTAGATGATCCGCCGCTGCACGGGCTTCAAGCCGTCCGCGATGTTCGGCAGCGCCCGGTCGAGGATGACGTACATCGAGTAGTCGCGGTACGCCTTCTCCGTGAACTCGTAGAGCGGCTGCTGCTCCCCGTCGATGAAGGGGAGGATGGGCGGCGGCGGGGGAGAGGAGGAGGAACGGGATCGGGTTCGGGCCAAGCTATATCTCCACGTCGGCCTTGTCGCCGGTCAGCATGAGCCACTCCTTGCGGTCGCCGGAGCGGGCCTTGGCGAGGAGCATGTCGACGATGCCGCGGGTCTTCTCGTCCTCTTCCTCCTTGAGGATGAGCTTGACCAGGCGGCGGGTCTCCGGGGCCATGGTGGTCTCGCGGAGCTGAAGGGGGTTCATCTCGCCCAGGCCCTTGAAGCGCTGGACGTTCGGCTTGCCGCGCTTCTTCTCCGCTTCGATGCGGTCGAGGATGCCCTTCTTCTCGTGCTCGTCGAGGGCGTAGAAGACCTCCTTGCCCACGTCGATCCGGTAGAGCGGCGGCATGGCCACGTAGACGTGGCCGTCGAGGACCAGGCGGCGGAAGTGCCTGAGGAACAGGGCGCAGAGGAGCGTCGCGATGTGGGCGCCGTCGGAGTCGGCGTCGGCCAGGATGCAGATCTTGCCGTAGCGCAGGCCTTTGAGGCTGTCCGACCCGGGGTCCACCCCGATGGCGACGGCGATGTCGTGGACCTCCTGCGAACCCAGCACCTCGGACGAGTCGACCTCCCAGGTGTTCAGGATCTTGCCCCGGAGCGGCATGATGGCCTGGAACTCGCGGCTCCGCGCCTGCTTGGCCGAGCCGCCGGCCGAGTCGCCCTCGACCAGGAACAGCTCGGTCAGGTTCAAGTCCTGGCTGGTGCAGTCCGCGAGCTTGCCAGGCAGGGCCGGACCGGACGTGACCGTCTTCCTCTGCACCCGCTTGCCCGCCCGCAGACGCGCCTGGGCGCTGTCGATCGCGAGCTGGGCGATGCGCTGCGCGTCCTCGACGTGCTGGTTGAGCCAGAGCGCGAAGGCATCCTTGGTCACTCCCGAGACGAACGCCGCGGCATCGCGCGAGGACAGCCGCTCCTTGGTCTGGCCGGTGAACTGCGGGTCCTTCATCCGCACGGAGAGGACGTAGCAGCAGCGGGCCCAGACGTCCTCGGGCGCGATCTTGACCCCGCGGGGAAGCAGGTCGCGGAACTCGCAGAACTCGCGGACGGCGTCGGTCAGGCCGGAGCGGAAGCCGTTGACGTGCGTGCCCCCCTGGACCGTGGGGATCAGGTTGACGTAGCTCTCCGCGACCAGGTCGCCCTCGTCGCCGAGCCAGACCACGGCCCAATCCACCTCCTCGTCCGGGCCCTTGAAGTGGCCGACGAAGGGCTGGGCCGGCACGAGCTCGGCGTCGTGGAGCTCGTCCATCAGGTAGGCCTTGAGGCCGTCTTCGTAGTACCACTCCGCGTCGTCTTCGGCATGGCCCTCGTGGACGAAGCGGATGCGCAGCCCCGGGCAGAGCACGGCCTTGGCGCGCAGGTTGTGCTTGATCTTGGGGACCGTGAACTTCGGCGAGTCGAAGAAGCCCGGGTCCGGCCAGAAGTGGACCGTGGTGCCCGTGTTCCGCAATCCCACCGTGCCGACGACCTTGAGGTTCGAGACCTTGCGGCCGTCGGCGAAGGTCATCAGGTGCTCCTTGCCGTCGCGCTTGACCCGGACTTCCAGGCGATTGGACAGGGCATTGACCACGGACACGCCGACGCCGTGGAGGCCGCCGGAGAATCTGTAGCTCTTGTCCGAGAACTTGGCGCCCGAGTGGAGGCGGGTGAGGATCACCTCGACGCCCGGGACTTTCTCCCCTTTGTGGATATCGACCGGCATGCCGCGGCCGTCGTCCGACACGGAGAGGGAGCCGTCCTCGTGCACGGTGAGCACGATGTTCGAGCAGTAGCCGGCGATGGCTTCGTCGACGGCGTTGTCCACGACCTCCTGCGCCAAGTGGTCGGGACGGTCGGTGAAGGTGTACATGCCGGGGCGCTTGCGCACCGGCTCGAGCCCGGTAAGGACTTCGATGGCGGAGGAATCGTAGATGGGGGCAGCCATATCAGTCAGTCACGTCCAGGGTAATCCGGGCGGCATGATACAGGCTCCGGCGCGGGGATCAAGACCGCAAACCCGTGTCTGAATGACCCCTTGACGTTACAGTTGTCGTGGAGTAGTCTATGCGGTAATTGGGCGTAATGCAAGGCCCGATCCAGCCAGCAACGTCACATCGAATGAGAAGGAGGTCGAGATGAAGGTACGTGGGACCGCAATCCTGTGTCTTCTGGCCCTGATGTCCATGCCTGTCCTGGCGCAGCATGAGCACGGCACCAAGCCGCCCGCGGGGCCGCCGGACATGAACAGCCCCGAGATGCAGGCGATGATGAAGGCCATGTCGCCCGGACCGGAGCACAAGCTCATCGCCCGGATGGCAGGCGACTGGACGTTCACGAACAAGATGTGGATGGGCCCGGGGGCTCCCCCGAACGAGGGGTCCGGCACGATGCACGGCGAGATGATCCTCGGCGGACGGTATCTCCACGCGGTCTGGAAGGGGTCCTTCATGGGCCAGTCCTTCGAAGGGCATGCCACGGAAGGCTACGACAACCTGACCAAGAAGCACGTCAGCTCCTGGGTGGACAACATGGGCACGGGTATCATGTACTCGACCGGAACCTGTGAGCAGAACGGCAAGGTCTGCACGACGACGTCGACCGAGATGCTCGACCCGATGACCGGCCAGATGACCACCTCCCGCAGCGTCGTCACCTGGACGGGAGACAACAGCTTCAAGATGGAGATGTACATGACGCCCGCCGGCGGCGCCGAAACGAAGAGCATGGAGATGATGGTCACGAAGAAGTAAGGGAGGGACTCCCCTGCATCTCCGGGCCGGCGGCTCTCCGCCGGCCCCTGCCTTGTCCCTCTTTCCCCGCGCGGCGCACGATTACCTTATGTGAAGATCGTCCGCGCGCTCTCGCTCGCCTTTCTCGCCGCGCTCTTCCTCTACGCAGGGATCGACAAGCTCTTCCACTACGGCGGCTTCGTCAAGGCGCTGGGCGGATACGTGCTCGTGCCCGAGGGGCTCGAGCGGCATCTGGCCCTGCCGGTCATCCTGGCGGAGCTGCTGGTAGGCGCGGGTCTTCTGATCAAGGCCTGGCGGGCGCCCGCGTCGCTGCTCGCCGCCGTCCTGCTTCTTGCCTTCACCGTCGCCCTGGCGGTGAACCAGCGCTATGCCCCCGGGGTGGAGTGCGGCTGCTGGTTCACGGTCACGCTCGGCAAGGCGACCTCCTCCCACATCCTGCAGAACGTGCTCCTGCTCGGGCTCGCAGTGAGCGTCTGGCTCGACGAGAGGAGGCCTGTTCCAACCCTCGATCCCCTCGATCCGATACAGAATCTCCAAGGAGGTGCTCATGAATAAGATTTTCGCAATGCTCCGTCTGGTTTTCCTGCTGGCTTCCGTACTGGTCGCGGGGCTCAGCTTCTTCCCGTCCGAGTCCAGCGCGTCGTATTGCAAGCCCGGTTGCGGACCCCAGGGTCCGATCTGGTGCGGCGGCAGCTCCTGCCGGCGTCCGGAATGACGCAGTCCATCTGAAGGCTCCGGGGTCGAGGGTTGGAAATGCCCCGCGAGCGCACTTTCTGGATGGTCCTGGCGTCGCTGGTCCTCGTCGGAGTCGTGGCGGGCTCGTTCAGCCGGCGCGCGGGAACCTACCCGTTGACATTGGCCCCGGGCGCGCCGTCTCCACGTCCTCAGGAGGCTCGCGAGAGAGTCTGGAAAGAGGCTGAATTCGAGCGCATCGCCACGGTTGAGGTGGGTCTCCCCACGTTGCTCCGGCTCGGCCCCGGAGGGGATGTGTATGTCCTGGACTCCGGCCGTTCCCGAGTGCTCCGGCTCTCTCCTGAGGGCCGGATCCTGGCGACCTACGGAGATCCCGCGCTGGGCAATCCGACGGATGTGGCGATCGGGGCGGACGGCGAGGTCTGGGTCTGCGACCTCGACCACAACGGCATCGCCGTGTTCGACGGCAGGCAGGTCCGCAGAATTGACCTGGACCCGCCGGTCGGCCGTCTGGCTTTGTCTCCCAATGGCTTCGTCGCTACAGGCATCGCCGGTGGAGAAGGCCTCTTCAGGAAGTACTCCGCGGAGGGGCAGCTGGAGGGTTCGTTCGGCGCCCTTTTTCCGGAGGAGCTCCAGACTTCCATCGCGGCGGATGGCTGGATCGTCCCGGAAGGTGCTGGGTTCTTCTATGCTTTTCGCAATGCCGGCCTCCTCGCTTCGTACACATGGGATGGCCGTCTCCGCTTCCTCCGGCAGACGATCGATCCCGTTCCCCTGCCCAGCGTGCGAGTCGACGCGGCAGGCCGGCAGAGCGTACCGGACGCTAAGGTCGTCTCGATCAGCAGCAGCGTCGTTGGGGACAACCTGTTTGTCCTGACAGGGGAGAGGGTGCTGGACGTCTATGACGTGGGGACGGGCTCGTACCGTTATTCGCTACGCCCGCCCGAGAGAGATGCGAGGTATGTGGTACTGACAGGTGATCGTCTGTTCAGCGCGAGCCAGCGGGGCGTTACGGTCTGGAGACCTCGAAATCCCTCGCCATGGAGTCAGCGATAGCGAGACCTCCCAGGGTCGGGACCAGGCGGTTCGCTTCAGCCCGCAGCAGACCCTCTCTGCTCAGCCGCTCGACGAGAGGGGCGTTCCTCTCCAGGAGATCCACTCCGTAACGCTCCTGGAAGAGCCGCAGGTCGATCCCTTCCGCGGTCCGAATTTCCAACATCAACGCTTCGAGGGCGAGGTCCGGGGTGCTCAGCTCCTCGCTGTCAGCTATGGGCCGCTCGCCTGCATCGATCCGAGCCTCGTAAGGCTTGATCTTCCGCTCGTTCCACCAGCGCCGATGACCATCGAAGGAGTGCGCGGAAGGTCCCACTCCGAGATAGGGCGTGTGGTCCCAATACTTCCGGTTGTGGCGGGACTGGTGCTCGGGAGAGCGGGCGAAGTTCGAGACCTCGTAACCGGGCCAGCCGGCATCTCGAAGAAAGGAGTGGGTGAGGAGAAACAGTTCCGCCTGGGCCTCCTCGGGCGCCTCGGCCAACTTGCCACGCTCCATTCGAAACCCGAACGGCGTCCCTTCGTGGATCGTAAGCTGATAGCAGGAGATGTGGTCGGGCTGGAGCGAGACGGCCGTTTCCAAAGTCCGCCGCCAGCCTTCGGCTGATTGCCCGGGAAGCCCATAAATCAGATCGAGGGCGACCGTGTGAAACCCGGCGTCCCGAGCGAGCTCGACGCTGCGCCGCGCCTGCTCGGGAGAATGCCGGCGGCCTAGAAAGGCGAGAGCCTCGGCGTCGAACGACTGAATGCCGAGTGAGAGGGTCCGGACTCCGAGGTCCCGCCAGGCAAGGACGCTTTCGGGAGTGACGTCTTCCGGGTTGGCCTCCAGGAAAATCCAGGCATCTTCCCGGACGGGCAGGTAAGTCTTGACAGCTTCAATGATTCGGCCGAGTTGCTCCGGGGAAAGTGCGGAAGGAGTGCCGCCTCCGAAGTAGATCGTGTCCATCCCGCCGAACGGCTCCGATGCGGACGACCACATGGCGATCTCCCGGATCAAGTGATCGGTGAACCGCTCCCGCCGCTCCGCCCCGCCTGTAAGGACGGCGAAGTCGCAGTACGGGCAGATGGCCGAGCAGAAGGGGATGTGGAGGTATAGGCCAGGGGCAGAGGTCGTCAAGATGTTACCGCTGAGGCCCCTGTCCGAAAGCAGTGCGAGCGGCACGTATAGCTTCGTCCCCTGAAATAGCTTCTGCCTTCCCTTCGATGTACTCCTGATCCCGACGCTCCGCCTCCTCGACCCACAGCCGCTGGATCTCTGGATCGTTATCTTCTTCCGGCGTATCCTCAGGGGGATTTTTCTCCCCGTACTCCTTCACGAACGGCTTCTCCCTGCCCAGACGCTCCTCGGCTGCGTGGATCAGGTCCTTGAGACCCTTGCGCGTCTTGGCGCTGACCGCGATGCCTCCAAAGCGCTTGGCGAAGGCTTCGACTTCATGCTCTTCGAGGAGATCCGCCTTGTTGAGCACCAGCAGGCGCGGGGTCTCGTTGAGGTGGAGCTCCTCCAGGATCGTCTCGACCGCCTTGAGCTTCTGCTCGACGTGCGGATCGGCGACGTCCACGACGTGGAGGAGCAGATCGGCGTCCGACAGCTCTTCCAAAGTCGCTCGGAAGGCGGCGACCAGGTCCTTCGGCAGGTCGGCGATGAAGCCCACCGTGTCGGTGATGACAACCTCTCCCTCGCGCGGGAAACGCAGGCGGCGGCTCGTGGGGTCGAGGGTCATGAACAGCTTGTCCGCGGCCTCGATCTCGCTGCCGGTCAGGGCATTGAGCAGCGTGCTCTTGCCCGCGTTCGTGTAGCCGATGATCGAGAGGACGGGCACGCCCTCCTCCCGGCGGCGGCGCCGACGCAGGTCACGCTGCTTCGACAGGCCTTCGACCTGCTTCTCGAGCGCCCGGATGCGGTCGCGGATCCGCCGGCGGCCCACTTCCATCACGGTTTCACCAGGACCCCGGCCGCCGATGCCGCCGGACAGACGCGAGAGGCCGGCGTCTCTCTCCGTCAGTCGGGGCACCGAGTACTTGAGCTGCGCGAGCTCGACCTGCAGCTTGCCGTCCCGGCTGCGGGCACGCTGGGCGAACACGTCCAGGATGAGCTGCGTGCGGTCGATCGCCTTGAGGCCGGTCGCGTCCTCGAAGGCCCGCGCCTGGCCGGGCTTCAGATCGATGTCGAAGATGGCCACGGTCGCCCGGCGGCGCATGGCTTCGAGCACGATCTCCTGAAGCTTGCCCGAGCCCACGACCGTCCGCGGATGGACCTTGGAGCGTTTCTGGCGCATCGTGCCCGCGACGGCCACGTCCGCCGAGCGGACCAGCTCCAGCATCTCCTCGAAGTGATCGTCGTCCGGGACGATGCCGATGACCAGGGCGCGCTCCTTCTCGGTCTCGCCCGCGTCGCTGGAAACTCGCGAGACCTCCTGCTCCAGGGCGCGCATGGTGGCCTGGAAGTCCATCTCGGTCGTGAGCTGATAGACGTCCCGCATCCGGAGGCGCTCGAAGGGCTCACTGTCAGCCTGGCCGTCGCCATCCTCGACCGAAGCTTCCGGCGCAAGGTGGGCGACCTCGACGCGGCCGGGCAGGCCGTCGCCCAGGACCTCGATCATGGCGACGAGGTCGAGGCGGAGCAGCGCCAGGTCGTTCAGGTCGTCCTTGGTGAGCGGCTCGCCCTTGAGATGCGTGTGGACGAGGCGCAGACCGCGGAAGCGGCTGATGCCGCCGCGCAGACGGCCGACGTCCGGCAGCTCCAGGGTGCTGGCGTCGCCCAGGATGACATTGCGTACAGTCCCATCGCGGTCGAGCATCACGCCGACCTGGCGGCCGAGCTGACGCGAAACCTCGGTCAGATGGCGGGCCAACTCGGGTGAAACCACCTGCCGCGGATCGACGCGGCGGCGGTAGGTGCGCTCCAGCGCGCTGATTTCGGATGCCTTGATGCCCCGGGTATCCCCGGTGATCTGATTGGAAATGACAGTCTCCTTCTAGACCCCGCCTCAATTGACCATCGGCGGGGAGTAATACTCGTCGGCCGAAAGCGGCTCGCTTCCCATACCCATCAACGTTAAAAGCAGCTCTTCTCTTTCCATGGGGCCCGGAGCCTCGAGAAGAGCCTGCTTTTCAGCCGGGCGGAAGGGCAGGGCCGCGGCCAGCCCGTTGAGCAGGGAGACGCCCGGCAGCGCGCCGAGGAGGTCGAAGTCGAACTCCAATCCCTGCACCTCGGAGAAGCCGCGGAGCGCGCGGAGCATCCGCGACGGGTCGAGCAGGATGGCAGGCTCGGCCGCGTCGGCCGTGAACGTCGAGTAGTCGGCCTCCACCTGCCGGTAGCCGCGCCGCTGCGGCAGCTCGCGCGCTACGCGGAAGCGGCCAACCCCCCGCAGGACGATCAGGTAGCGCCCGTCGGACTGCGGCTCACAACGCTCGATGCGGCCGGCGCAGCCAATGGGGTAGAGGTCCGGGGTGTCCGGCTCCTGCGCGGCTTCGACCCAGTTGTCCGGGCGCGGGACGACGGGCTGGATCATGCCGATGTGACGCTCCCCGGCCATGGCGTCGGACACCATGTTCCGGTAGCGCGGCTCGAAGACGTTGAGCGGCAGCAGGTTGCCGGGCAGAAGCAACGAGCCGGTCAGGGGAAAGATGGGGAGGATCGCCGGAGCTTCACTCATTTCAGGACCCCGTGTCCGACTTCAGGACGGCGAGGAAGGCTTCCTGCGGGATCTCGACCGCGCCGACCATCTTCATCCGCTTCTTGCCTTCCTTCTGCTTTTCGAGCAGCTTGCGCTTGCGGCTGATGTCGCCGCCGTAGCACTTGGCCGTGACGTCCTTGCGGAAGGCGGTGATCGTGGAGCGGGCGATGATGTTGCCGCCGATCGCACCCTGGATGGCGATCTTGAACTGCTGGCGGGGGATCGTCTCGGCGAGCCGCTCGCAGTAGTGCAGTGCCCGCGGGCGCGCCTTTTCGCGGTGGACGAGCTGCGACAGGGCGTCCACCGGCTCGCCGTTGACCAGGATGTCCACTTTGACCAGGTCGCCCTCGCGGTAGTCGGTCAGCTCGTAGTCGAAGGAGCCGTACCCCTGGGTCATGCTCTTCAGCCTGTCGTAGAAGTCGAAGAGGATCTCGGCGAGCGGCAGCTCCACGCTCACCTGCAAACGCTCCTGCGACAGGTACTCGTAGGTGAGGTTGGATCCCCGCCGGTCGCGGCAGAGCTCCATGACCGGGCCCAGGTAGCGTTCCGGGATCAGGATCGTGGCTTTGATGTAGGGCTCGCGCACGTAGGATATGGCCGAAGGGTCCGGGTAGTGGGCCGGGTTGTCCACCCAGAGGATCTCGCCCTTTTCCAGCGTCACCTCGTAGCGGACGGAGGGGGCCGAGAGCAGCAGGGAGAGGCCGTACTCACGCTCCAGCCGTTCCTGCACGACGTCCAGGTGGAGCAGCCCGAGGAAGCCGCAGCGGAAGCCGAAGCCGAGGGCCGCCGACGAATCCTTCTCATAGGTCAGGGCCGCGTCGTTGATGTGGAGCTTCTCCAGGGCGCGGGCCAGGTCTTCGTAGTCGTCCGTGGCGATCGGGTAGATCGAGGAGAAGACGACCGGCTTGGCCTCCTTGTATCCGGGCAGCGGCTCGGCCGCCGGGCGCTGGGCGTTGGTGACGGTGTCGCCGATGGTGATGTCGCGCACCATCTTGATGCCGGCGATGATGTATCCCACGTCGCCGGCGCTGAGCTCGTCGGTTTTGACCCGGCGGAGGCGCAGGTGCCCCACCTCCTCCACCCTGTACTCCTTCTCCGTGTGCATCAGCCGGAGGGTCTCGCCGGGGCGGACCGTCCCCTCCTTGATGCGGACCAGGAGGACCACGCCGCGGTAGGCGTCGTAATGGGCGTCGAAAATCAGGGCGCGCAACGGATCGGCCGCGTCGCCCTGGGGGGGCGGCAGCTTGGCGACGATCGCCTCCAGCACGTCGTCGATGCCGATCCCCTGCTTGGCCGAGCAGAGCACGGCTTCGAACGGATCGAGGCCGAGGTCCGAGTCGATCTCCTCGCGCACCCGCTCGACTTCAGCAGACGGGAGGTCGATCTTGTTGATGACGGGCACGATCTCCAGGTCGAACTCCATGGCGAGGTAGAGATTCGCGACGGTCTGGGCCTCGACCCCCTGGGAGGCGTCGACGAGCAGGAGCGCCCCCTCGGCGGACATGAGCGAGCGGCGGACCTCGTGGGAGAAGTCCACGTGGCCGGGCGTGTCGATCAGGTTGAGCTGGTACTGCTCTCCGTCCTTGGCCTTGTAGAGGAGGCTCACCGTGTTGCTCTTGATGGTGATGCCACGCTCGCGCTCGATGTCCATGGAGTCCAGGATCTGGTCCCGGAACTCGCGGTCCTCGACTCCGCCACAGCGCTGGATCAGCCGGTCGGCCAGGGTAGACTTCCCGTGGTCGATGTGGGCGATGATGCAGAAATTACGGATCTTGTCCAAACAGGTTCTTCCTCTCCAGGGCCTCGAACGGGGTTCTTGGACCGCTGATCTTATAACGCCGGACCCGGGAGGCGATGTTCCATGAAGCCGAAGGGGGGAGGGAGGCTGGTCTGGTCGTCAGACCGGCCGGTGGAGAGAAAGGCCGATGCTCCGGCCCCGTCGGCGAGAGACCCCTGGCGCAGTCTTGCGCCGGCAGAGCAGGACGTGCGTGTACGGCGCGAGAAATCCGGCCGGGGCGGCAAGACCGTGACCGTGGCGGGTCCCCTCGTCCTGACGCGGGAGGACGCCTCGAGCCTTCTCTCGGAGTGGAAGCGACTCTGCGGGGGCGGCGGCGGGCTCAAGCTGTCGAAGACCGCCGCCGGGGATCCCTGCTTCGAAGTGGAGGTGCAGGGCGACCACGCGGACAGGCTGGTCGCCGAGCTGGTCAAGGCTGGTTACAGGGCAAAACGGTCGGGAGGTTAGCCTTCCCCCGTCCGGTGGCCTGCGCCGGCATAGAGATAGTCGTAGCCCTTCTGAGTCAGGCTGTACTCCTTCTCCCCGCTCTTCTCCAGCAGGCCTTTGGCCACAAGGTCCTCCAGGGCACCGTCGAAGTCGATGCCAGGGGTGATGCGCTCGGTGTCGCGGAAGTGTTCCTCGGGCAGGGTCTGTCCCGTATGGGCGCCCACGCGCTCGCCCTTCTCTTCGGGGTACTGCATCAGCAGGATTTCTTGGGCTTTGCTCAGCAGGATCATCTCGTCTCCTTTCGCACGCCGGCTGTCAGGAGCAACCCGCGTGCCATAGAGACGTTCCGAGGGGGCCCCTTGCGGGACCCCCTCGCCATTCTCCAGAAACCGAGACCATGGAAAACTACAAAAGAAAAGTGGATCTTTGCCCGGCCGGGGAGCCTCAGCCCCCCGGCCGTCCGATCCCTCCAAGAAGGAGCTGCCTGTCAAGTCCCTCTCATGCTTCCTGCGTTCTAGATTTGCAGGGCATGTGCCAACAACGCAGCGTAGAAGAATCAATGAGTTACGAGGGTCCGGGTCAGCATTTGAGCCGGGAAGGGTGGGTCAAAAGCTGATTCGTGGGTCAGGATCAGACCCGGGCGCGACTGGCAACGCTCGTGCAAGAGCGGTCGCAGAGGAGGGAACGAGATGGCGGATACTACTGTGACCAAGATCGATTCGACGCACTCGCCCCGCGGCAAGATGGGGCAGAAGTACCTCGCTTCCGGGGTGAACGTGGCCATGCGGCTGTGGGAGGAGGAGCCCGAAGAGGGCAAGGTGGCGAGCCGCCGGGATTACGAGACGGTCGGCTACGTGCTGGAGGGCAAAGCCGAGCTGACGATCGAGGGGCAGACGGTGCTGCTCGAGCCGGGCAACTCCTGGGTCGTGCCCAGCGGAGCGGAGCACCGCTACCGTGTGCTGGAGAGCTTCAAAGCGGTGGAGGCCACCTCGCCGCCGGCTCATGCCCACGGCCGGGACGAGGAGTAGGCTTCCTACCTAAAGGACCACAAGGACACCAGGGACAACAAGGACTTCAAGGAACGGAGCGCCGAGAGCCGTCCTTGAGGTCCTTGGTGTCCTTGTGGTCCTTTTCCCCTCACAGCTTCAAAACCATCTTGATCATGTCGTGCTGGCTGCCGTCGGGGTCCGTCCCGTAGCCGGGGATGGTGTAGCCCTCGAAGCCCAGGTCGCTCAGCGTGCGCACGGCATCGGCTTCCAGGTCGGAGATCAACATGCAGGTGAGGTGGCGCAGGCCGTTGCCGCGGGCGATTGAGATGAAGTTGTTGACCAGGACCGTCCCTAGCCCCAGGCCGCGATATTCAGGGTCGATCAGCCACTTGATGCGGCCGACCAGGCGCAGCGGGCTCCCATGGCGGCGGTGGAGGGTGGCATCGGCCACCAGCTTGCCGCCGTCGAAGGCGAGCACCGGCAGGACCTTGGCGTAATCGAGCTCGCGGCCCCAGCTCTCGATCAGGGCCCGGTTGTCGATGCGGTCCCAGGCGAAGCGCCGGACGTCCTCGGGCAGGTGATGGAAGAACTGATAGAGATTGTCCACGTCGTTTGCATTGAACAGGCGCAGCAGGAGCCGGCGGCCATCCCGCAACACGGCCTCCTGAGGAAAACGGTCAGGCATCATTCAACCCTCCTTCCGGGATCGGAAACGTACCACAGCCGCCGGGGTGACGTGTTGGCATGCGCTTTGCCGTATAGGTGAATATGGGCTGGAAAGGCCGGCCCGATCATCTAGGGGGTTGCGGTGAAAGAGAAAATGGACGCGGCAACGGAATCGGCCCTCTGCGGCGGCATCCTGGTAGCGTTGCTCTGGGGAATCGGCGTGAGCCTGCGCGGCTTCGTGCTGGGACCCCAGGAGATCACCTGGACCGAGTGGATGACCCAGCTCATGACCGGCGTGCTGACCGGATTGCTCCTGCCGCCCGCGCTGGTGCGCGGAACGGCCTGGGTAATAGCCCGGATCGACGCATCCCGGCGCCGGACGACCGCCGCCTGAGGCGGCCCCCTCCGATATACACTCCCTCCGTATGACCGACCGCGTGTGGGAGGAGCTCTCACGGACGCTGCGCACAAGTGCGCCCTACAAGTCCCTGCTCCAGGGGGGGCTCGGGGATGTCGTGCGCCTGCCCGTCCCCGCAGCCGCCTGGGTGGGCGAGCTCCTGGCCCACGATCTCGGCCGGCAGCTCCTCGTAGTCGTCCCCCGCGAGGCCGACGCCCTGGCGTGGATCGAAGCAGCCCGCCTGTTCGGCCGCGAGGAGGGGGTGGTCTACTTCCCCGCCCCGTCCCTCACTCCCTACCAGGAGGCGGAGACCTCGCTGCTCGTCCGCGCCCAGGAGTCCGCCGCCATCGACCGGATCGCGTCGGGCCGGGTTTCCACGGTGGTGGCGACGCCCCGGGCGCTGTTCCGCCGGCTCCCGCGCCGTGAAGATTTTGCCGCGTCGGCCTTCGACGTGCGCCCCGGGGAGGATCATCCCCTCGAAGAGCTGGCCGAGCGGCTGGTGCGCTTCGGCTTCAAGCGCACGGACCTGGTTTACGAGGTGGGGGATTTCGCGGTCCGCGGCGGCCTGGTCGACCTCTATCCCCCGGGCGAGGAGTCGCCGGTGCGGCTCGACTTCTTCGGCGACACGGTCGAGTCGATCCGCTGGTTCGACGCCCACTCGCAGCGCTCCGAGGACACGCTCGACTTCGTCCGCGTCCTTCCCCTCTGCCTGTTCCCCTGCGGCCCACGGGAGGCTCGCAGCCTGGCCGACCTGATGGTGGGGGGGCTCTCGGAGCTCGACATGGGACCCGAGGCGCTGGAGATCCTGGAGTCGCTGCGGACCCGCGGCAGCTTCCCGGGCTGGGAGAACTACCTGCCGCTCCTCGCTTCCGGCACCGTGGACCTCGCCGGTCTCCTGGACGACGCCCTGGTGCTCGCCGTGGATCCGCCGGCGCTGGAGGCCGAGGTCGCTCATCACGCTGGCCGGCTACGGGTCGATTTCGAGGCCCGGCGCGCTCACCGCAAGCTCGCGCTGCCCCCGGAAGACCTCGAAATCCCCGAGGACCGGGTACGGGAGATCCTCGAAGGGGCGGAGATCCGATTGCGCGACCTGGTCCTGTCAGGTGACAACAGAGGAGGCGGCGCAGATTTTCACGGCACCCTGACCGATCTCTTCCATGGACAGCTCCCGCGCTTCCCCCAGGAGGTAGCTACTGCGCGGGCGCGCGGCGAGCGCTGCCTGGTCGTGGTCTCGCCCGCCCATCGCCGCCGGATCGAAGAGCTGCTCGAAGGACGGGAGCTGACCGTCGGCCGCGGCGGAGTCGAGCTGGTCACGGGCGAGTTGGGGCGCGGTTTCCGGCTTCCGGCCGCGGGGGTCGCGGTCTACGGCGAGCAGCAGCTTCTCCCCCAGGCCCGGGCGCAGCGCCGGGCCACCCGGACCCGTTACGGACCGTTCGTCTCCAGCCTGCGCGATCTGCGGGTGGGGGACTACGTGGTCCATTCCGATCACGGCATCGGCCAATTCGTGGCGCTGCGGAGCGTGGGCGGGGACGGCGACGGCACGAGCCATCTCCCTCCGGTGCTGCGCGAGGGAGCGGCGGGTACTGGCGACGGGGGCGCCGGGGAGACGGAGGTCATGGAGATCTCCTACTCCGGGGGCAAGCGCCTGCTCCTCCCCTTGAGCCGGCTCGACCTCATCCAGAAGTACAGCGGCATCGAAGGGATCGCGCCGCGGCTCGACCAGCTCGGCGGCACCTCGTGGAACAAGACCAAGGCGCGGGTCAAGAGCGGCATGCGCGACATGGCCGGCGAGCTGCTCAAGCTCTACGCCGAGCGCCAGATCGCCCAGGCTCCCGCCATGCCCCCCGACAGCGATCTCCTCCACCAGTTCGAGGCCGCCTTCCCCTACGAAGAGACCCCGGACCAGCTCGAGGCGATCGCCGTCATCAAGGAAGACCTCCAGCGCGAGCGCCCCATGGACCGCCTCCTGTGCGGCGACGTGGGCTACGGCAAGACCGAGGTGGCCATGCGCGCCGCCTTCAAGGCGGTCGACAGCGGCTATCAGGTGGCCGTGCTCGCGCCGACCACCATCCTGGCCGACCAGCACCAGGAGGTTTTCCGCAAGCGCTTCGGGGGGTTCCCGGTCACCATCGAAATGGTTTCGCGCTCCCGCACACCCCAGGAGATGCGCGACCTCAAGAAGAGGCTGGCCGAAGGGAAGATCGACGTCCTCGTCGGAACCCACCGGCTGCTCTCCAAGGACATTCAGATCCCCAAGCTGGGACTCATGATCGTGGACGAGGAGCAGCGCTTCGGCGTGGGCCAGAAGGAGCGGCTGAAGCAGGTCAAGAAGAACGTCCACGTGCTCGCCATGTCGGCGACTCCGGTGCCGCGGACCCTGCAGCTCTCGCTCGCCGGGGTGCGCGACATGTCGGTCATCGAAACTCCTCCAAAAGACCGCATGGCCGTCGAGACCGCGATCCTGCCGTTCAATCCCGAGCTGGTGCGCGAGGCGATCGAATTTGAAATTGAGCGCGGCGGGCAGGTCTATTACGTCTACAACCGGGTGGAGACGATCGAGAAGATGCTGGTCGCGTTGCGGGAGCTCGTGCCCGGAGTGCGCATCACGGTCGGCCACGGCCAGCTCGACGAGGAAGAGCTCTACCGGCGGATGCACGCCTTCTCGAACCGGGAGTTCGACCTCCTTCTCGCCACGACGATCATCGAGAACGGCATCGACATCCCCAACGTCAACACCATGATCGTCCACCGGGCGGACCGCTTCGGCCTGGCGCAGCTCTACCAGCTCCGCGGCCGGGTCGGGCGGAGCAACCAGCTCGCCTACTGCTACCTGCTGGTGCAGGAGGACCGGGTGCTCTCCGAGACGGCGCGCAAGCGCCTGGCGGCCATCCGCGAGTTCACCGAGCTCGGCGCGGGATTCCGGATCGCGGCGCGCGACCTGGAGATCCGCGGCGCCGGCAATCTCCTCGGCGGCGAACAGAGCGGCCACATCACGGCGGTGGGCATCGAGACCTACCTGAAGCTCCTCGAAGAATCCGTGCGCGAGCTGCGCGGCGAGACGGTGGAGGAGGCGCCCTCGACCGCGATCGACCTGCCCGTGCCGATGTCGATCCCGCAGGACTATGTGGAGGACGCGAACCTGCGGATGGAGATCTACCGCAAGATCGCCGCTTCCGAGGACGCGGAGAGCGAGATCGTGGCCGAGCTGACCGACCGCTTCGGCCCGCTGCCGGACGCGGTCTCGACGCTGATCGAGGTGGCGGCGCTCAAGCGGCTGGCCGAGACGCTGCGGGTGCAGTCGATCTCCAGCAAGGGGACCGAGCTGATCATCCGGCTGCGGCGCGACGCGCGCATCGACGTCGACCGGCTGATCGAGATGGTCTCGACCCGTCCCGGCGCGACCTTCAGCCCGACCGGAGTGCTGACGTTGACGGCCCGGGGGGCGAGGGAGATGCTCGGCGTGGCGCGAGAGACGTTGCAGGAGCTGGCGCAGTGAGAGGCCCTCACCCCCCGGCCCCCTCTCCCGGTCCCTCACCGGGCCTTCCGCCCGGCCCTTCCGCCCCGGGAGAGGGGGAGGCTTGCTTTGGTTGGTTTTTGCTGTTGGGCAGGGCGGTGGCGCCCCTCGCCCGGGGAGGGCGTGCTCGGGGGACCGGGAGAGGGGACGGGGGTGAGGGTCCCGGGCGGGCGGCTCTCCTCCTTCTCCTCCTAGCCTTCGCCTGCGCCCGCACCGAACCCCCCGCCCCGGACGTCGTCGCCCGCATCGGCGATCAGCAGGTCCGCTACTCCGAGTTCGAGAAGTACGTGGCCGAGACCGCGGGCGACTCGGACAGCGTGCTCGCGAGCGACGTGCTCTCCCAGCTCTTCGATCAATTCCTCGACGAGAAGGTCCTGGTGCGCATGGCGGGCGACCGCGGGCTGCTCCGGACGGCCGAGCGCGGCCCACGGGATGCCATCGACGCGCTCCTTCAGAAGAACCTCGAGGACGAGCCGCCCGAGGGGGAGATCGTCCGCTACTACGAGCAGCGGCGCCAGGAGTTCGTCCGGCCGGAACGGGTGCGGCTGCGCCAGATCCTCACCGACGACCGCGCCGCCGCCGAGCAGGCCCTCCAGCAGCTCGCGGCCGGGGAGGACTTCATCGAGGTGGCGCGGCGGCTCTCCCGCGACCCGAGCGCCCAGACCGGCGGCTACCAGGGGGAGCTCTCGCGGGAGGACCTGCCCCCCGCCTTCGCGGACGTGATCTTCTCCCTGGAGCCTGGGGAAGTCAGCCGGATCGTGCCCGCGGAGTACGGGTTCCACATCTTCCAGGTGATCGACCACCCCCCCGCGGGAGTCGTGCCGCTGGAAGACGCGCGGGAGGAGATCGCCGAGCGCCTGCGCCAGGAGCGGGCGGACCGCCATCTCGCGGAACTGGTGCGGGAGGGGCGCACCCAATACAATGTCGAGGTCCACGGCCGGAATCTTCCCTTCAACTACAAGGGTTCTTATCTCTGATGATGACTAAAAAGCGACTCCTCGCCCTTCCAGTTCTCGCCTTGCTCGTGCTGCCGGCCGCGCTCCGCGCCGAGCTGGTCAACAAAGTCGTGCTGCGGGTCAACGACCAGATCGCCACGCTCTACGACTACGAGCAGCGGCGCGCCGGCATGGCCCAGGAGATCCTGCGCCAGCAGGATATCGGCGACGATGAGCGCCGGGAGCTCCTGTCCCAGGTCGGCGAGCTCGCCTTCAAGGACATGTTCGAAGAGCTCCTCATCGAATCCCGGGCCGAGCAGCTCGGCGTCGAAGTCGCCGAGACGCAGGTCGACCAGCAGGTCGGGCAGATGAAGAAGAACTTCGGCATCGAGAACGACGAGCAGTTCGCGGCAGCGCTCGCCCAGTCGGGGATGACCGAGCCCCAGCTCCGGGAACGCCTGCGGCGCGACCTGCGGGCCAGGGAGGTGATGGGCCGGGAGGTCCAGAGCAAGATCCAACTCGACGAGGACGACCTGCGGCGCCTCTATCAGAAGAACCGGGAAGAGTTCCGCCTGCCCGAGCAGCTCCAGCTCCGCGAGGTCGTGGTGCTGGAGGAGGGGGGCCTCCCCACTGCCGAGGAGCGGGCAGCGCTGGCCACCGCGATCCAGCAGGCGGTGTCCGCAGGGGGCGGCGGCAAGTCGCTCGCCGACGCCGTGGCCGAGCCTGCCCAGAAGGGGCACACCAGCAACGTCATTGACATCGGCTGGGTTTCGCCTGGCGACCTCGACCCCAGCCTGGAGTCGGTCGTCTGGAAGCTGGCGCCCGGCGCGCTGACGGACCCCGTGGCGGGGCGCGGCGGCCTGCATCTCTTGCAGGTGGTGGAGCGCCGCGAGGCGCGGGTCCCCGCCTTTGCCGAAGTGCAGGAGCAGATCCGCATGCGCGAGCAGCGGCGGCGGATGCAGAGCGAGGTCACCAACTACATGGCCGAGCTGGAGAAGAAGTCGCTGATCGTGGCCGAGCCGCCGCCCGGAGCCGAAGGGTTCCGCCGCCTCCTGGGCACGCGTCCGCCCACGGAGGACGAGCGGCTCGGGCTGAACGAGGCCGCGACGCCGGCCGCGACCGAGATGAACCCGGGCACGACCCCCATGCAGGATTCCACCGGGGGCGAGCCGGGCGCCCTGCCCGAGCCCAAGCCGACCACGAACACGCCGCCGCCGGTCGTGGAGGCTCCGCCGCCCGCTGCCACTGGGGAGGAACCGCCGCCCCCGCCGCCTCCCGGCCGCAGGTCAGCGTGTTGAGCGCCTGAGCTGACTGTTTGTCCTTCCGCCGGACGGTCCGCATCGTGCCGGCTTGGCGCTGGCTGTTGGAGCCCGGAACCGGCTCCTGACACCTGTCCCGCTTTCGGGACCACTTTCGACCTTCTGCTCGTCTGTCGTCCCGAAGACGGAACGGGGAATTCCTACAAAGCTCGCCTTTGCAGGCACTTGCGGCCTGGCTCCTCCCTTGCCTTAGGCCTGGGACAACGGAGCCCGGGCGAGCGAGTGGATGGGCCATACGCCGCGCCAGGCTCCCGGATCTGCCGTCGGGAGACGGCAAGGAGGTACAAGGTCATGGCAAGAATGAAGAAGATCGCGCTCCAGGTCGGACTCGTCGCCGTGCTGGCCCTGCTCGGCACGGCTGCGGCCCAGGCTCAGTACGACTGGCCGAAGCCGAACAGCCCCTATCACTGTCATTGGGAGCGCTACAACACTTCCGGCCAACTGATCGGCAAGGGCGTCTCTCTCGTGACCTTCACCAATGTGACCTATCCGAGCTCCTATACCCAGAGCGGTACGATCTTCAACGTCTACGCCGATGCGAGCACACTTACCAAGAACTATCAGGTGCAGCTCCATGTCGCCTTCGGAGGGCTCACCTACTACCAGCCCAATCCCACCAACCCGGAAATCACCTGCCAGTTGTTGACGTCCAGCGGCGGCAACACGGTGGAGTGGGCCGGCTGCAGCAATGGCGTGCGGCAGTGGTGCAGTCAACCCTGAGAAGCACGGCAGGCGGGCTCCGGGACTGGAGCGCCGGAGCCCGCCGCTTCTTCTGCTCTGAGTTCTTCAGACTCGCGAAACGAAGAGGCCGGCGTCTCCTACGCAGCTTCTCTCGCCCAGTTTCAGAGCGATTCTGAAGTCCCTGGGTGCCATTCTGGGCGGCTCAAAGCTGTTCTGAGCGCTTCGGAGCCGCTCTGAGCCGCCCGGAATGGCTCTGAGAAAGCTCGAAGCCATTCTGAATCCCCCAGAATGGCTCCGAGGTTCTGGGAGCCATTCTCAGCGGCTGAGAATGACGCTGAAGTTCTTCGGAGCTATTCTGAGCATCTGAGAACGGCTCCGAGCGCTTCAGAGCCGCTCTGAGCTCTTCAGAATGATTCTGAGAAAGCTCGGAGCCGTTCTGAAGCCTCAGGAATGCCTCCGAGTTGCTTCAGAATGATTCTGAGCTCCCAAGAATGGCTCCGAGCCGCCTCAGAATGGCTCCGAGCTTTTCAGAATGGCAGTCAGCCGGCTGGAACGGCTCGGAGTCATTGGAAAAGGCGGCGTGAAAGGCAACACTAGGATCCCGATGGGCAGAATTCCCAGCGGGATAGGGGATATCCCCATCCCCGATCGGAAGAGGACTGTCGCCGGCCTTCCTGAATCCTTTGGGACCTCCTTCTCAGAATCTCCTTCGGAATCCTCAGGCACCTCTTCCACAACCACGGAATCCTCAGGGACGGATCGGTGGTTCAGGGAGCGGTCAGGCTGACTCGAACGGGTTCAGAGTCATGACCTTCAGCAATGCGAAGTCGCGGACGTTGCGGGTCACTATCACCAAGTGATGAACGGTCGCCGTAGCGGCAATCAGTGCATCAGCCATTAGGTCGTCAGATCTCCGGTGCATCAGCTTCGCCCAGACGCGGAAGATCTGTCCGTCCAGCGGCAGGACGTTCCAGGTTCGGGCCACCTGATCAATCCACAGCTCGATCTCAGAGGCCTTCTCCGGGTCCTGTTCGCGGGTGATCTCAACCCCGGCCTGTAGCTCGCCCAGGGTAACGGCGGACAGGTGAAGGTCGTGGTCGGCCATCCCTTCAAGCCAAGCCACCACGGCTCCATGAGGCCGTGGGCGTCTCAACTCCGAGATAACGTTGGTGTCGAGGAGATACACGAGCCCTACTCGAGCGCCGCGGGAGCCCGCCGACGCCACTGGCGGCGTGGGGGTACCGGGATCTCGGCTCGTGGAGCCTCTGCGAGGAGCAGCTCCTTGAGCGTCGGCCGTGCCGAGCTCTGGAGCCGGCGCCACTCCTCGATTGGAACCAGGACGGCGGCCTCTACGCCCTGCTGAGTGACGATCTGCGGACCTTCGTTGAGGCTCGCCTCCAGCAGCTCGCTGAAGTGTGCCTTCGCGTCCTGGACCGGCCACCGTCTTGCGGATTGATCTGCAGCCATACGCACCCCCATGGTGAGTTATAGGACGAGTTCTCTCAGTTGGCAAGGCCGGCGGAGGTTTCGACTTGCAGTGCCGAACCTCATCGAGGTAGCCTGCTTCCATGTCGGACTTACCTGGAACCGAGTCTCCGGCGGCCTGCGATTCCCCAGAGCCTATGAAGATGGACAAGCTCCGTGAGCGACTGCGCAA
>DATLNC010000265.1:0-67072 GCA_035536935.1 Thermoanaerobaculia bacterium | reverse complement strand
GGGGACCAGGGCCTCCGGCAGCCGGCCACGGAGGTATTGCCGCAGCTCTTCGCCCAGGGGCTCGGCGGCGACGACAAAGGCGACCAGGTCGGCCGCGGCGTCAGGCACCACGACCGCGGCCTCCCGGATGCCGGGGTGCTGCCGCAGGGCGGCCTCCACCTCGCCCGGCTCGACCCGGACCCCCCGCACTTTGATCTGCCGGTCCATCCGGCCCAGGAGCTTGAGACGACCGCCGGACAGACGCCCCAGGTCGCCCGTGCGGTACAGGCGATCTCCCGGCTGGCTTCCGAACGGATCGGGGACGAAGCGCTCGGCCGTGAGGTCGGGCTGCCCGAAATACCCGCGGGCGAGCCCCGGCCCGGCAAGACAGAGCTCTCCGGCAGCCCCCGGCGGCACCGGCTCCAGACCATGATCGAGCAGGTAGACCCGGAGGTTGGCGATGGGCTCGCCGAGGGGGAGGCGCGGGCTCTCCCCGTCGTACCGGGCCATGGTGGCGCAGACCGTGGCCTCCGTCGGACCGTAGGCATTGAAGAAGTCGCGGCCTTCCGCCCAGCGCTCCACCAGGTCCGGCGGACAGGCCTCCCCCGCCACGATCAGGACGCGGAGGTCCGGCAGCTCCTCCGGCGGTAGTACTGCCAGGGAGGAGGGCGGGAGGGTGACGCAGGTGATCCGCCGCTCCCGGAGCAGCCGGCTCAGGGGCTCTCCGGGCATCATCTCCTCCTGGGAGGCGAGGCAAAGCTCCGCGCCCGTCCACCAGGCCATGACGATCTCGGACACGGAGGCGTCGAAGACCAGCGGCGCAAACTGAAGGACGCGGTCGGCCTGCCTGAGCCCAAAACGGCGCGACTGCGCCGCCGCCAGATTGGGTACTCCCTGGTGGCTCACCGCCGCGCCCTTGGGCTCGCCGGTCGAGCCCGACGTGTAGAGCACGTAGGCGAGGTGGCGGGGATCGAGGTCGAGCCCGAGATCGGTCCCCTCGCGCGAGGCGATGGCCTCAGACTCCCGGTCGAGGAGAATGCGGTCGACGTCCTGCCCGATCTCCGGCAGGACGTCGCTCCTCGACACCACCAGCCGCGACCCGGAGCTCGCGAGCATCCAGGCGAGCCTCGCCGGCGGGTGGGAGGGCGAAAGGGGCAGGAAGGCCGCGCCCGCCTTGAGCACGCCGTGAACCGCCACCAGCATCTCCAGCGAGCGCTCCAGACACACCCCGACCACGGCCTCAGGGCCGGCTCCCGTCTGTTGGAGGCGGCGCGCCAGACGGTTGGCCCGCGCGTTCAGATCGGCGTAGGTGAGGACCTCGTCCCCGAAGCTCGCCGCCGGAGCGTCCGGCGAGCGCCGCGCTCGCTCCTCCAGCAGCTCATGGAACAGGCGCTCGCGGGGCAGGGGCTCGTCCGTCCGGCTCCACCGGGCGAGGAGCTGCCCGCGCTCAGTTTTGGATAGGAGCGGCAGCTCGGAGAGCCGGCGCGTGAAATCGGCCGCGGCCCCTTCCAACAGCATCCGCAGCCAGCCCACCAAACGGACCGCGGTGGCATCCTCGAACAGGCTGGTGCGGTACGTGAGCCAGCCGCGCAGGCGCCCCTCCCACTCGTGCAGGGAGAGCGTCAGGTCGAACTTGGCCACCGTGGGCGCGAGGTCCTGGAGGGAGGCGGTCAGGCCGGGCATGCGCAGCGGCGGCACCGGATCGGACAGGTAGGCGAACATCACCTGGAACAGCGGCGTTAGGCCCGTCCCCCGCTCCGGCTGCAGCTCCTCGACCAGCCTCTCGAACGGCACGTCCTGGTGTGCCTGGGCGGCCACGGCCACACTGCGCACGCGGCGCGCCAGGTCGAGGAAGGATGGATCTCCCTCCAGCGGCGTGCGCAGCACCAGGGTGTTCACGAAGAGACCGATCATGCCCTGGGTCTCGGGCCGGCTGCGGCCCGCGGTGGGCACGCCCACGCCGAAGTCCTCCTGGCCGGAGATGCGGGAGAGCAGGGCCGTGAAACCGCCGAGCAGGGCCATGAACGGCGTGATCCCCTCTCCCAGGCCACGGAGCGCCGCGGCCAGCCCCTCGGGGATGTCGACGGCCTGGGAGGCGCCACCGGAGCCGGGCGAGAGAGGCCGCGGGTGGTCGGCTGGGAGGTCCAGCGGCGGCACGCCGGCGAGCTGCCGCCGCCAGTATCCGAGCTGCTCTTCGCTCCCCATGGCGCCGCGCTCGGCCGCAGCCACGTCCACGTAGCGCAGCGGGAGCGCCGGCAGCGGCGACGGGCGCCCCTCGGTGAATGCCTCGTAGAGGGCGGCCAGCTCGCGGGAGAACAGGCCGAGGGACCAGCCGTCCGTGGAGATGTGGTGGAACGCCGCGGAGAGCACGTGCTCCTCCGGACCGGCCTCGACGAGAAGGAAGCGGGCGACCGGACCTTGCCGGAGGTCGAACGGCCGATCCACCAGCGCGGTCACCGCCGCCTCCAGTTCCGCGCTCCGCCGGGCCTCAGGGAGAGCGGTCAGGGAGAGGTGCGCGAGCGGCGGCGCGGCGAGAGACGGCAGAACCTCCTGGAACGGCTCCCCGTCCACGTCGGGATAGATCGTGCGCAGCGGCTCGTGGCGGCGGACGATCTCCGCCAGCGCCCGGCCCAGCACGGCCGCGTCCAGGACCCCTTCGAAGCGCACGGTGATCTGGAGGTTGTAGGCGTTCGAGCCGGGCTCCAGGCGGTCGAGGAACCAGATGCGCTGCTGGGCGAAGGAGAGCGGGTAGAGGCCGTCCTCCAGTCTCTCCTCCAGAGGCGTCAACGCTTCCAGGGAGGCAGCGTCCGCCAGCCGCTGCGCGAGGCCTGCCACGGTGGGCGCCTGGAACAGCGCCGACACCGGCAGCTCGACCTCGAAGGCCTCGCCCAGCCGGAAGGCCGCTCGCACCGCCAGCAGCGAGTGGCCCCCCAGCTCGAAGAAGTTGTCATGGACGCCCACGCTCTCCAGACCCAGCACCTCACGGAAGACCGCGGCGACCCGCTCCTCGGCAGGGTTGCGCGGCGCCACCGTGTCCACGTGACCGGCGCGGGACGGCGCGGGCAGCGCCTTGCGGTCCACCTTGCCGTTCGGGGACAGAGGCAGCGCCTCCAGGAGGACCCAGGCGGTGGGCACCATGATCCCGGGCAGCAGGCCGCGCAGGTACACCGCCACCTCCGGGATCAGCTCCTCACCACATTCGTCTCCAGGCACCACGTAGCCCACGAGCCGGGCCCCCTCCGGGCCGTCGGAACGCAGCGCGGTCACGCACTGCCGCACCTGCGGGTGGCTCGCGAGGGCGGCCTCGATCTCCCCCAGCTCGATGCGGATGCCGTGCAGCTTCACCTGGTGGTCGAGCCGGCCGAGGAAATCGATCTGGCCGTCCGGCAGCAGGCGGACCCGGTCGCCGGTGCGGTACATGCGCGCGCCGGCCGGGCTGAACGGATCGGGCACGAAGCGGTCGGCGGTCAGCTCGGGCCGTCCCAGGTAGCCGCGGGCGAGGCCGTCGCCGGACAGGAACAGCTCGCCGGGCACTCCCACCGGCAGCAGCTCGCCGTGCGGCCCTAGCACCCGCGCCCGGCTGTTCGCGAGCGGCCGGCCGATGGTGACCAGCCGGGCGCCCCGCGGCACGACCGTCCACGTGGAGTAGGTCGTGTCCTCGGTGGGACCGTAGAGGTTGATCACCCGCTCGACCTGGGGGTGGGCGTAGATCCGCTCTGCGAGGTCGGGCTTCAAGGCCTCGCCCGCCAGGTTCACGGTCCGCAGGCCCGCGGGCAGCCGGCCTCCCACCAGCTCGGCCATGGGCGACGGCACGGCGTTGACCAGGGTGACCTCGCCGATGGCCCCGAGCTGCGGCAGGCCGACCACATTCGGCGCCAGGATCACCCGGCCACCCATCGCGAGCGGCACGAAGAACTCCCAGATGGAGAGATCGAAGCAGACCGAGGTGGCCGCGAGCACGCCCTGGAGGTCGTCGTGAGGGAAGACTTCCAGCGACCAGTGGACAAGCGCCACGGCGCTGCGGTGGGAGATGCCCACGGGCTTCGGACGGCCGGTGGAGCCGGAGGTGTAGATGACGTAGGCCAGGTTGTCCGGGACTCCCTCTCCCGCGAAGCGGGGGAGGGCAGGGGAGGGGGCTCCATCCAGAAGGACCGTGGTCCCTTCAAAGAAGCTCAGCCGGTCCGCCAGCGAGGACTGCGTCAGCAGCACCTCCGCCCCGGAGTCCGTGAGCATCACTTCCAGGCGATCCTGGGGATAGCCGGGATCGAGGGGCACGTAGGCCGCTCCGGTCTGGAGCACGCCCAGAATGGCGGCGATCAGGTCGGGCGTGCGTTCCAGGCAGAGGCCGATCCTCACCTCGGGTCCCGCGCCCGGCAGGAGCTCGGAGATGCGGCCTGCCCGGTCCATCAGCTCGCGGTAGGTCAGGCGCTCCGTCTCCCCCACCACGGCTACGGCGTCCGGCGTGCGCTGCACCTGGGCAGCCACGAGGTCGTGCAGGCAGAGGCCGGACGGGTAGTCCGCCCGGGTGTCGTTCCACTCCGCAATCGCCTGCTGCCGCTCGGGGATGGTGAGGACCGGAAGCTCCGAGAGGTGGAGTCCGGGATCGGCTCCTTCCAGCAGGGTCCGCCAGTGGGCGAGGAGGCGGTCGATCGTGGCCGGGTCGAACAGCGCGGCGGCATACTCGGCCAGCACGTCCCAGCCGCCGTCCGGACGGGGTGAGACCGCCACGAGGAGATCGAACTTGGCCGTCCCCGTCTCGGCCCTCACCGGCGAGAGCGCCAGTCCACCGGCCTTGCGCGCCGGCAGCGGCTCCTCCAGGACGAGCATGGCCTGGAAGAGCGGGTTCTGGGACAGGTCGCGGCTCGGCTGCAGCTCCTCCACCAGGCGCTCGAAGGGGATGTCCTGATGCGCGTAGGCGCCCAGGCAGGCCTCCCGCACCCGCGCCAGGAACGCCCCCAGATCGGGGTCGTCCCCCGTACGGGCGTCCAGCACCAGGGTGTTGACGAACAGGCCGATCAGGCGCTCGACCTCGGGCCGGCGGCGGTTCGCCACGGGCGAGCCCACCGGGATCGTGCCCTCTCCCGTGTACCGTGAAAGCAGGGCCTGGAAGGTGCCCAGGACCGCCATGAAGAGCGTTACGCCCTCGCGCCGGGCGAGTCGCTCAACCGCCGCCGTCGTATCCGCGGGCAGGGCCAGCGACCGGACGGCGCCGCGGGGATCACGCACGGCAGGGCGCGGCCGGTCCGCGGGCAGCTCCAGGACCGGTATCCCCACGAGCCGTGCGCGCCAGTAGTCGAGCTGCTTCTCGAGCACCTCTCCCTGCATCCACTCGCGCTGCCAGACCGCGAAGTCGGAGTACTGGACCGGCAGCTCGGGGAGAGACTGCCCGGCGTAGAGGGCGGACAACTCATCGAGGAACAGGCCGAGGGACCAGCCGTCCGAGGCGATGTGATGGAAGGTGACGAGGAGGCGGTGGTCCTCGGGACCGAGCCGCAGGAGCAGCGCCCGGCAGACAGGGCCTTGGGCAAGATCGAAGGGGCGGCGGGCCTCTTCGCGGGCGTGGCGGTCGGCTTCCTTCGGGTGGTTTGAGAGATCCATGAGTCGGACCCCCTCCCCTGCCCTCCCCCGCTTCGCGGGAGAGGGAGCCCCGGCCCTTGCCTCGTAGACCGTCTGCAAAACTTCGTGGCGGCGGAGGATCTCGTCGTAGGCGGCGGAAAGCCTTTCGACATCCAGCGGTCCGTTGATGCGTACCTCTCCCGGCACGTTGTAGGCCGCTGTGCCCGGTTCGAGCTGTTCGAGGAACCAGAGCCGTTGCTGGGCGAAAGAGAGCTCCATTCGCGAGACCCGCCGCACTGGCGGCGCGGCCTCAGCACCAACGATCCGCTCCGCGAGCTGGGCTACGGTGGGCGCCTGGAAGATTGCGCTCACCGGCAGGTCTGCTCCGAAGACGCGAGAGACGTGGGCGACCACCCGGGTGGCGAGCAGCGAATGCCCGCCCAGGGCGAAGAAATCGTCGTGGATGCCCACCCGCTCTCGTCCCAGCAGGCCGGCCCAGATCCCGGCCAGCAGCTCCTCGTCGGGAGTCCGGGGCCCGTCGCCGGCTCCCGCCACCAGCGCCCCGGTCTCCTCCAACCGGCGGGCGAGCGCGGCGCGGTCCACCTTGCCGTTGGTGTTGAGGGGCAGCGCGGGCAGGGCCATCCAGGCCGAGGGAATCATGGCCTCCGGCAGGCGCTCCCGGAGGTAGGAGCGGAGACCGTCCGGCAGCCCAGGGGCCACGAACGCCACGAGCCGCTTCTCCTCTCCCACTCCCGGAGCCAGCACCGCCACCTCCCGCAGTCCGGGATGGGCAGCCAGAACAGCCTCGATCTCGCCGGGCTCCACGCGGACCCCGCGGATCTTCACCTGGTCATCGATCCGGCCGAGGAACTCGAGCGACCTGTCCGGACGCCACCGGGCCAGGTCGCCCGTCCGGTACAGGCGGGAACCCGGGTCTCCGAACGGATCGGGAACGAAGCGCTCCGCCGTGAGGTCCGGCCGACCCAGGTAGCCGCGGGCCAGCACGCCGCCCAGGCAGAGCTCGCCGGGCACGCCCGCGGGCTGCGGGTTGCCGTGGCGGTCGAGCACCCGGGCCACGCGCCCGGCCAGCGCCCGGCCGATCGGCACCGAGCCTTCCTCCACCTCGTCCGGCCGCATCTCGTGGAAGATGGCGGAGACCACGGCCTCGGTGGGGCCGTAGCCGTTGAGGACCAGGGCTCCGGCCAGCGGCGAGCGGCTCCAGCGCCGGGCCGTCTCCGGCAGCAGTTCCTCGCCGCCGATCGGGATCACCCGCAGGGTCGGCAGCAGCTCCTCCGCTTCCTGCACCCAGCGGGCGAAAACAGCGGTCGGTTGGTCCGTGACCGTGACGCCGTACTCGGCGATCTTCTCGGACAGCTCCTTCGGACCCCACGTCTCCGGGCCGCGCAGGACCAGGGTGGCCCCCCGAAGCAGAGCCGTGAAGATCTGCTCGACCGAGGTGTCGAAACCGGCGGAGGAGAACTGGAGCACCCGGTCGTCCTCGGTGATCCCATAGAGCCGCGAAACGGTCAGGAAGTGCTCCACGGCCGCGGCGTGGGGGACAGCCACACCCTTGGGATGGCCGGTGGAGCCGGAGGTGTAGATGAGGTAGGCGGTGTTGCCGGGGAAAGACCCCCTCCCCTGCCCTCCCCCGCTACGCGGGAGAGGGAGCCCATCCAACAGAAGGGCCGGCACGCCTGTTTCTGGCAGCCGGTCCACCACACGCTCCTGCGTCACCACTACAGCCACCCGGGCATCCTCCAGGATGAATGCCATCCGCGCGGCGGAATGATCCGGCTCCAGGGGGAGGTAGACGCCCCCGGCCTCGAGGATGCCCAGCGCCCCGGCGATGAGATCTACCGAACGCTCCACGCAGAGGGCCACCGCAACCTCCGGCCCCACGCCCATTTCCCGCAGGCGGGCAGCCAGCTCACCGGCCCTCGCCACGAGCTCGGCGTAGGTCACCTGGTCCTCTCCCACGATCACCGCCGTGGCCTCCGGCCTGCGGCTCGCCTGCTCCCTCACCAGCTCGTGGAGGCAGGCGTCCAGGGCCACTCCCGAGGGCTCGATGCGGTCCTGGAGCAGCTCGCCGCACTCGGCCGGGGTCAGCAGAGGGAGGTCGGAAAGCCGGCGGTCCGGCTCGGCCACGGCTGTTGCGAGGAGGGTCCGGAAATGCCCGAGCATCCGCTCTGCCGTCGCAGGATCGAAGAGGTCGGCGTTGACCTCCAGGGAGAGCTCGAGGCCGCCCGAGGGCAGCTCCGCCGCGTTGAGCGCGACCTCGAACTGCGCCCGGCGGTCCGGAAGCGCCACGGACTCCAGCTCCAGGCCTCCCAGGGAGATGCGGATGCCGTCCTCGCCCAGCGCAAAGGCAGGCAGCGCGGGGTCGTCCCCGGGGCGGCGCTGCTGGAGCGCGAGCATCACCTGGAAGATCGGCGGGCGGGCCGGGTCGCGCATCGGCCGCAGCCGCTCGGCCAGGAGGACGAAGGGATGATCCGAATGCTCCAGCCCGGCGAGCGCGGTCCGCCGGGCGCGATCCAGGAGATCGAGGAAGCCCGGATCGCCGGATAGATCGGCCCGCAGCGCAACGGGGTTCACGAAGTAACCCACGACGCCAGCCCACTCCGGAGCACCGCGGCCGGAGGTGGGGGTGCCTACAGAAAAGTCATCCTGATCCGCGTACCGGCCGAGCTGCGCCTGGAAGGCGGCAAGGAGGGCAGCAAAGAGGGTTGCGCCTCGCGAGGCGGCGAGCTGCCGCAGCCCATCCGTCACGTCGGCCGGCAGCTCCGCGGCCCGGGCCAGCCCGCGCCAGGTCTGCAAGGCCGGACGCGGACGGTCCGGCGTCAGCGCGAGGTCGGGCACACCCTCCAAGGCTTCACGCCAGTAGGCCCAACCTCGTTCTCCCCGAGGACCGGCCAGCCGCTCGGCCTGCCAGCGCGCGAAGTCGGTGTAGCGCAAGGGCAGGGGAGGAAGGGATTCCTCTCCCTGGTAGAGCGCGCCCAGCTCCCGGGCCAGCACGGCCAGGGACCAGAAGTCCGAGACGATGTGATGGACGGCGAAGAGAAGCAGGTCGCCGGAGACCCGCACCCGCAGCAGGGGACCGTGAGCCAGATCGAAGGGGCGCCAGGCATCTTCCGTCCCTTCGGCGAAATCCACCTCACCCGCCGGCAGCACCCGCTGCACCGGCTCATCCCCCACCGTCGGGAAGACCGTGCGCAGAGCCGGATGGCGCTCCACCAGGCGCTCCAGCGCGCGTCGCAGGGCGCCGGCATCCAGATCCCGAACCCGCGCCGCCACGGCCACGTTGTAGGCCCCTGCCTCCGGCGCCAGGCGCTCCAGGAACCAGAGCGCCTTCTGTCCCACGGACAGCGGCTGGTCCGGCGAGAGGTCCGGCGCAGGCAGCGGCGCCGCTTCGGCCCTCTCGAGGTTCAGAGACCGGAGGCTCGCGCCTTCCAGGAGATCGGCCAGGGGGACCGACACGCCGAGCGCGGCCTCGATCCCGCCCTTGAGCTCCACGGCGGAAAGAGAATCGAGGCCGAGCTCGGTGAGGGGACGGTCCGGGTCCACGAGCTCGACAGGAATACCCAGCGCCTGGGCGGCGATGGCACGGATGAGGTCTTCGACGGACCCCCTCCCCAGCCCTCCCCCGCTGCGCGGGAGAGGGAGCCCCCTCCCTTCCCCGGCCGGGATCCGGACCCCCTCTCCCGCGCAGCGGGGGAGGGCTGGGGAGGGGGCCATCACACTCCGCTCCAGCACCGTCAGCTCCCCTTCCAGATACTGCGCCCGGCAAGCCTGCCGCCGGACCTTGCCGCTGGAGGTCTTCGGCACCGTGCCGGTCCGCACCAGGACCACCTCGTATGGCTGGACCTCGTGCTCCTCCGCCACCGCCCGGCGCACGGCTGCTGCCAGCTCATCCAGACCGTCCCGGCGCCGCCTTTCCACCTCCTGCACCACCACGAGCCGCTCCTCGCCCTCGATCTCCACCGCGAAGGCCGCGCCGCTGCCCGGGCGCAGGTCGGGATGGCTCCGCTGGGCGGTCAGCTCGACGTCCTGCGGGTAGTGATTGCGGCCCCGCAGGATGATCAGGTCCTTGATCCGCCCGGTGACGAACAGCTCGCCGCCGTGCAGAATGCCAAGATCCCCGGTGCGCAGGAACGGCCCCCCTCCGCTGCCCAGGCGGGCGCGGAAATCCCGCTCCGTGGCCTCCGGGTTGCCCCAATAGCCAGCCGCCACGCTCGGTCCCGCGATCCAGACCTCCCCCTCGCTCCCCCTCGGCAGCTCCTCCCGGGTGTCGGGGTGGACGATCGCGATGCGCTGCGCATCCCACGCATGGCCGCTGCTCACCCGGCCTTCCTCGACGCGGGGCGCCCGCCCCGGATCGCCGCCGCTCACGAACAGGGTGGCCTCGGCCAATCCGTAGCAGGGGTAGAAGGAAGAGGCCCGGAAGCCAGAGGGGGCGAAGGCTTCGGCAAAGGCTTCGAGCGTGTGGGCGCGCACCGGCTCGGCGCCGTTGAAGGCCACCCGCCAGCTCGACAGGTCGAGACCCTCGCGCTCGGCGGGCGGGATCTTTCTCACGCACAGCTCGTAGGCGAAGTTCGGGCCGCCGCTGGTCGTCCCCCGGTAGCGGTGGATCGCCTCCAGCCAGCGGCGCGGGCGCTGCAGGAAGGCGACCGGCGACATCAGCACGCAGCGGGCGCGGGCGTGGAGCGGCTGCAGCACGTTCCCGATCAATCCCATGTCGTGGTAGAGCGGCAGCCAGCCCACCACCACGGAGGCCTCGTCCATGGCGAACGCCTGGCCGATCATCCGCTCGTTGTGGACGAGGTTGGCGTGGGTGACCATCACCCCCTTGGGGGTCGAGGTCGAGCCCGAGGTGTACTGCAGGAAGGCGACCGCCTCCGGGTCGGGATCGACCAGCTCGGGCGCGGTCCCATTCAGGCCGTCCGTGGCGATCCAGCGCACGCCGGGCAGCTCCGGCACCCGCTCGGCAATGCTCTTTGTCGTCAGCGCCGCCCTGGGCGCGGCATCCGCGGCGATGGCTCGCAGCCGCGACTGCGACCGGTCGTTGAGGCGCGGCGGATAGGCCGGCACCGCCACCACGCCGGCATACAGGCAGCCGAAGAAGGCGGGGACGAAGTCGAGGCCGGGGGGGTACAGGAGCAGCGCCCGCTCGCCTGGAGGGACCGACTGGCGCAGAGCCCAGGCGATGGCCCGGGCCCGGACATCCAGCTCCCCCCAGGTGAGGCGCTCGGCCTCGATCTCACCCTCAGCAAGGAAAACGTAAGCCTCGCGGTCCGGGCTTTCCGCGGCGCGGGCCTTGAGCAGGCCGGCCAGGGTCGCGGGCCGGACTTCAGAGGCGATCACTTGGCATCCTCAGGCAGTGACGGCTTCGGCCTCGGCGTTCACCGGGGCTTTGCCGAACATCACCTGGCGCAGGCGGTTGAAAAAGGCGGTCCAGAGGGTCCACATCTCCTCGGCGCTGGCTACGATCACATCGATCTCCTCGGGGGAGAACCCGGCCTCCAGTGCCTCGTTGGCCTGATCGACGTGGTCGGGCTCCTGCAGGATGTGGATGTCCACCCACGGCAGGGTCTCAAGACCGGAAACCCGGCGGACGGCATTGCCAATTCCGGCCACCATGGCGAGGTCCGCCACCTCGGTGCCATAGACGAAGCCGAGGGCGCTCAGGCGCTCGGCCGAAGCCTCCTCGTAGCGCTGCACCAGCCGGCGGGTCTCCTCATACGGCGGCGCCTCGGACACGGTGGCGCGGTCGAATCCCGCGTCGACCATGGTGGAGATGTACATGCGCTCGTGCGCCCGGGCCGGATCGCCCTCGCCGAGCTCCTGGTAGAGGATCTTGCAGATGGCCGTCTTCATCTCCAGGACCGGCACCTGATCGATCGTGCGCGAGAGGAAGTTCGGGAAGTAGTGCAGCGGATGCCACCACTGGCCCAGGAAGGCGCCGACCTGCTCGCGGGTGAGGTCGGAGGTCCGCACTTCCTTGAAGAAGGGATGATGGATCAGCTCCTTGCGGAGCGGGTTCTCCTCGAGTCGCTCGGTAATACCCTGCATGTGCCTCTCCTTTTGTCCATGGAGGTCGGGCGAGGTGGAACTGCAGAGAGGCATCGCGATATGGCGAGCCCCCTAAGAAGAGGGAGTGTCCCAGAAAGCCGTCAGCGGGACAACCCGGGCCCGCTCCACCCGGTTCCGCGGGAGACTATCTTTCAGCAGTGAAGGACTTAGCGTTTGAGGCGGAATCTCCGAATCATCCGGACAAGAGATGCTGCCTCAGCAGAGGCGCGCTCGCCCAGTAATCACGGAGCGCTGCCGTGTGATTTTCCGGCATGATTTCCGGAGCCACCGATTCGCGCCATACCCTGGCGATCACCTCCAGACAATCGTGCACGGCGGCAATCGTTTGAGCAGGATCACTCTCGGCCTTCTCAGCCAGACGCCTGAACGATCGCTCGTCCACCTGCTGGAGGCTCTTCAATCCAGCGAACTTGAGCGCGAGGTCCCGTGGGACCTCGCGCCATGCGACCGTACATACTTGGTCGTAAAGTGGTGTCAACCTGGCCTCGACTCCGTCTGGATAGAGAAGGGACCAGTTCTTCAGATGGGCGTCCGCATTGCCGGAGGCCACAACGAACACAAGGCGCCGGACGAATTCGAGATAGGCGTCGGGGCCAGCGATCTCCTTCACCAGCCTCGCGAGCTGCTCATACGTGACGTTGTCGTACTTCAATTCTGGCAGCTGGCCGACAACCTGGGCGAAATCCTCTTGGTGAATCCGCCGGTCTCCTTTCCGGTCGTAGCGGCGTATCACGAGCACGTGCCCTTCCGGCCCCGCGTACCCGCGCAGCGCTGGCGCCAGGGCGTCCGCATGCGCCAGAAAGCACTCCGGAACGTCGAAACCTGCCGCGCGCGCCCATTCGAGCATGGCAAACTCGTTCTCCACCACCCGAGGGAAGCGCGACGAATCCAGCTTGACGATCCACTCCCCAAGCCTTCCCCGGACCGGAAGCGCCAACTTATCCCCCTCGCGCAGCACGGAGAACTTGAGCTGGACGCCAGCCAGAGAGAACCGCAGCAGGCCGCCCTCGGAATGTGGGTCCGGAAGGGGCTGATCCTCATCTTGCCCGCCGTTCTCATCCAGGGGTTCCGGCTCACCTGCGCTCGGGCGCAGCTCCACGGCTCCAGCCAGATCCGCCCCCACAGCTTCCAAGAGCGCCATCTCATCTCCAGGGGCGATCGCCAGGCTCGCCTCGATCAAGCTCCGAAGCGGTCCCTCCGGCACGAGGTTCGCGAAGAACGCGGGCAGCTCGTCCCGCCGCCCACGATAAACCTTTAAGAGGTCATCCTCGAACGATTGGCTCAGAACCGGCCTTCGCGCGAGATGCCGATACTCCTCGGAGATGCGGAAAGTGGTGCGGCCCTCGCCGTCCTCCGACAGGCGCCCCACCAGGACGTCACCCAAGAGGACGTCCAACGACCGGCTCAAGCTTCGATCTCCGACTGTTCGAGCAGATAGCCGATCGTCGGCCGATCGCTCCTGGACCATGCCGCAAGCCGTTCGCCCAGACGATTCACCGCGTCCTCGACCGCAGTTTTCCGCTCGATCAGGAAACCCTCCTCGTCGCCTGCGCTCAGAGCTTCCGCAGCACGAGGCGGGATGGCATGCGAGAGGAGCACAGGCGATTCAAGATCTCCGACGAGTTGGAGCAGGATCAAATTGCTGACGTCTCTGCGCGCAGCGCCGGAACCGGCCAGCAGCATGCGATTCGCCGGCCCTTGGCCGAGCCCTTCCCCTCCCGGGAAAATCCGGCGGAAAGCGGCAACGCCGTGCTGCTCGATGAGCACGGCTACGTCGATCGGCGACTCATCCTTGAGGTCTCGTGGAGACAGCGATGCCATTCCGAGGAGCGCGATCCGGCTGTCTGCCGCCCGGGCGTCGAACCGCCGGGGAAGAACATAAGGGTCGCGGCGCTCCTTGGGAACCAGGGACAGCAGGGCTTGGGAGGTCTTCTCTTCGTCTGAATCCTGAATCGCGGTCACGCCGTGCCGCAGAACCGTCCGCTCGTCGTAAGAGCCGGCCCCCCCCAGCAGCAGGCGCCATGTCCAACGTACAAGGAGGGTCAAGGTCCGCGCCTTCGGCTCCGGGTAGAGAGCGAAGAACCTTGTCAGGACCACGAGCGGGATGGAACGAGGCAGCAGGCGCAGATGAGGGATCTCCGCGTGAAGCTTCAAGAACGACAGTACACGACGGACCGCGGGCAGCGACTCCTGGACAGCACCCGCGAGCACCTTGCTATCCTTCCGGTAGTGCTCGGCAATGTTGCGGGTGACGTCCAATCCCTTGAACGCGACCAAGCAGGAGAGTAGCGTCTCCTCCTCGGGCCGCCCCATGCCGAGCCTCTGCAGCTCCTCCGCCAGCTCCCGAAGCGTCGAAGGATGATTGCCTCGATGTCCGAATAGAGCGTCGTGGACCTCGCCCCACTCCAGGCTCTTACCGAAGTTGTTGATCCGGTAGAAGATGTCCCTCAGCTTCTGCTCGTCATCCGTCTCCACGACATACAAGGGTATCCGGTACTGCCGGATCAAGCTTCCCGCCTGAAAGACGGCGGTACGGAGGACCTGGTCCGCGGCATGTTGCCAATGGAAGACCCACTCGATGAGCGCCGACGCATCCAGGAGCTGCGCGACGGGGACCCAGGTGGACGGAATGTGTCCATCGTCCCTGGACGGCCGTTGGAACTCCTGGGTTGCGGCGTCGAAATAGACGACCCAAGGATCGTCGGGACTCTTGGGGATGGGAGTTGGGCGAGAGAGACCAGCGGCAAGAGCCGTCAGGCGCTGCTGTCCATCTACGACCCACAGGGCTGCTTCCGTTTCCGGCGCATCGATCGCAAGAGGCCCGACCATGATGCGCGCAGCCCCGGCCCGGCCCTTCCGGAGCAGGACGGAACCAACTGGGTAGCCGCGATAGATGCTGTCGAACAGGGCGACGACATCCTCCCCTTCCCACCTGAGCCCGCGCTGGAAGGCGGGCACCCGCACACTGCCTCGTGTGACCAGTCCGACCAGATCCTCCACCGTCTCGGTTTCGGCTTCCAGCCGGAGGCTCGCCGTGGGTTTGCCAGGCTGCATGGTCGTAGCCTAGCATTGCCGCTGAGCAGTTCAGCGCCCCCGCCCGAACGCCTTCTCGTCCAGCCATTTGACGATGAGCTTCAGGGACTCCTGGTTGATCTCGTGGCCCATGCCTTCGATCTCGCGGTAGGTCATGGCGACGCCATAGGGGCGCAGCGCCTCGCGGGATTCCCGGGCCTTCTCGATCGCGATGCGGTCGTCGCGCGTGCCGTGGATGACCAGCACGGGGAACCCCTCGTGCTCGGGTACCTTCGGCAGCGTCTCGGCGAGGATGCCGGGGAGCCAGGAGGCCAGCGCCGCCAGTCCGGCATAGTGGGCGGGATCGCGCAGCGCCAGGTCGTAGGCCATCGTGCCCCCCTGGCTGAACCCCATGATCACCACCCTCTCGCGGTCGATTGGATAATGCTCCAGAGACTGCTTGACGAAGGCGCGCAGGGCGTCGGCCCCCTTGCGGAAGGCCTCGGGGTCCGCGGGCTGGCCGGGGGTGAGCGGGAACCATCCGTAGCCCCGCACGCCGTAGCCTATCGGGAGCGAGACCGGCCCCTGGGGACAGAGCACCAGGGCGTTGCCGCCTTGCAGATAGGGCGCGAAGCCGAGCAGGTCGTGAGCGTTGGCGCCCCAGCCGTGCAGCAGGATGACGGCGGGGAAGGGACCGTCCCCCTCGGGGACGTGAGCGGCGTAGGTGAGCTTTCCGTCCATGGCCGGGGAAGGATACCCCACCGGGTAGCCCCCTCCACCCACTCGTTGGCAGGCTCCGGCGAACGGGTAGACCCCTCTACCCACTCGCTGGAGCCTGGAAACCAGTGGGTAGACCCCTCTACCCACTGGTTTGGAGCCTGGCACGAGCGGGTAGCCCCCTCCATCCGCTCGTTTGGAGCCCCCGGCGAGTGGGCAGACCCCTCTACCCGCTCGTTTGACCCGTCTACCCACCCCGTGCTGTATTAGGATCGTTCGCGCCGACCATTCAAGGAGACAAGCTATGTCCCTACGCAGACTTCTGGCGACCGGAACCGTCCTTCTCCTCTCCACCCTGGCTCTTCAGCCGGCCGTGGCCCAGCCTTCCGCCACAGATGTGGCTGGTCAGGTCATGCAGGCCCTCGGCGGCAAGGAGGCGTGGGATGCCACGCACTTCATCCGCTTCACCTTCGCCGGCCGCCGCACCCACTATTGGGACAAGTGGTCCGGCCGCCACCGGCTGGAGGGGCAGTCCCCGGAGGGGCAGAAATACGTCGTCCTCCACAACCTCAACACCCGGCAGGGACAGGTCTGGCTCGACGGCAAGCCAGCGGACGCGGAAAAGACCAAGGAGTGGCTGGAGCGCGCCTACGGCGCCTGGATCAACGACACCTACTGGCTGCTCATGCCCTACAAGCTCCAGGACCCGGGGGTGAACCTCTCCTATGAAGGAACGGAGCAGATCGAGGGCAACACCTACGACAAGCTCCACCTGACCTTCGGCAACGTCGGCCTGACCCCGGGCGACGAGTACTGGGCCTGGATCAACCGCGACACGCACCTGATGGACCGCTGGGCCTACCTCCTCCAGGCCCAGCCCGACCAGCCCCGTGCCACCGAGCCGACCGCCTGGCTCTGGCAGGGCTGGCAGAGGTACGGCAAGATCCTCCTCGCCCCCACCCGCGCCATGGTCGGCGGCGACCGCAAGCTGGAGATGGCCGACATCGCGGTCTTCGACACCCTGCCGGATACGGTGTTCACCTCGCCGGAGCCCGTGGCGAAGTGAAGCCCTCACCCCCGGCCCCTCTCCCAGCCGCACACCCGGACCCCCGGGAGAGGGGAGAACGGCTTCGGAGGACTCTTCTCCAACTGAGGCTTCGATTTCCGGAGACGGAGCGGAGACGGATGGAGAGGAGTTGGGACGGCGCGCGCCCCCCTCTCCCGGGGGTCCGGGTGTGCGGCCGGGAGAGGGGCTGGGGGTGAGGGCTTGACCGCCACCCTCTGCGCCATCTGGCTCAAGCGCTTCAAGCGCGGTCCCATGGACCCGCGCGAGACCGCCACGCTCGTGCCCGGCCGGGGGCTCGCGGGCAACGCCAATCAGGGCGGGCGCCGTCAGGTAACCCTGATTTCCGAGGAGGGGTGGGCGGAGGCTCTCGCCGCTCTCGGGGACCGGGTCGAGCCCACGGCCCGGCGGGCCAACCTGATGGTTTCAGGCATCGACTTGGAGGCCACCCGCGGAAAGGTGCTGCGCGTCGGCCCCTGCCGGCTGCGGATCTGGAGCGAATGCGCTCCCTGCAAGCAGATGGACGAAGCCCGCCCCGGCCTCCGTGCCGCTCTCCGCCCCCATTGGCGCGCCGGCGCCTGCGCCGAGGTGCTGGACGGCGGCGAGATCCGCGTCGGCGACGCGATCTCCTGGGAGGAGCTTCCGCCCTCATGAATCCCCAGACGCCGCTCCTCCTGCGGGGCGGCACGGTCCTGACGCTGGACCCCCGGGCCACGGTGCTCCCCGGCGCCGACGTGCTGGTGGTGGACGGCCGCATCCGGCACGTCGGCCATTTCCCCGACACGCCGCCGGGCACCCGCGTGCTCGACGTCTCGGGCGCGCTCGTCCTGCCGGGCCTGATCCAGGGGCATCTCCATCTGGGGCAGACCTTCTTCCGCGGCCTTGCCGAGGGACGCCGGCTCCTCGCCTGGCTGCGCGAGCGCATCTGGCCTCTCGAAGCCGCCCACGACGACGAGAGCGCCTACTGGTGCGCGCTCCTCGGCGCGGCCGAGTGCCTCCTCGGCGGCACCACCACGATCCAGGACATCGGCATCGGCCCCGGCACCGGCGGTCTCCTCCGCGCCGTCGGCGAATCCGGGCTCCGCGCCTTCGCCGGTCCCTGCCTCATGGACAGCGGCGTCACCCTGCCCGACGCCCTGCGCGGCGAGACCGACCGCGTCCTCGCCGACGCCGAGGCTCTCGGCCCCCGCTTCGACGGCTCGGGCGGCGGCCTTCTCCGCTTCGCCCTCAACCCGCGCTTCATCCTCACCTGCTCCGATCCGCTGTGGGAGGGGATCCGCGACCTCTCGCTGCGCCACGGCTGGCCCATCCACACCCATGCCCTGGAGCAGCAGGACGAGACGGCCGCCGTCCGCGAGCTCAAGGGGCGTGACGAGGTCGACTACTTCGCCGACCAGGGGCTCCTCGCCACGGACCTGCGCCTGGCCCACGGCGTCTGGCTCACCGCCGGCCATCTGGAGCGCGCGCGCTCGGCCCGCTGGAGCGTGGTCCACTGCCCCAGCTCCAACTTGAAGCTCGGCTCGGGCATCGCCGACCTCGTCGAGATCCGGCGCGCGGGGGTGCCGGTCGGGATCGGCTGCGACGGCGCCGCGTGCAGCAACCATCTGGACAACCTGGACGAGGTCCGCCTCGCCGCCCTCCTGCAGAAGCTCAAGCACGGCCCGGACGCCTTTTCCGGCGTCGACGCCCTGCGCCTCGCCACCAGCGAGGGAGCGCGCGCCCTCGGGCTCCAGGACGAGGTGGGCACGATCGAGCCCGGCAAGGCCGCCGACCTGACCGTCCTCGCCCTGGACAGGCCCGAGATGTGGGCCCCGCCTCAGGTGGACCCGCACGACCTCGTCGCTTTCGGAGCCTCCCGGGCGGCGGTCCGCCACGTCCTCGTCGCCGGCCGCCTGCTGGTCGAGGACGGCCGGCTCACCCACCTGGACCTGCCGGTGATCGTCAGGCAGTCCAACCTCCACCTGGCGGCCCTGATCCGGCGCTCCGGGCTGGCTATCTAGATAGGCTCATATCCCTGTCTCACCCGCGGGACGTACGAGCCACCGCGGAGCCCCTCCGTCCCGATTCCGGAACCCCTTTTCCGCCTCTTCCCCTCGGAGACCGGCATGGCACCCCCGTTGCGCTATGGGGCCGGCACACCGCTCAACCCAAAGGAGAAGAGACATGAGCCCAAAGACACAGACCCAGCCCTCCGCCGCCACCACCCCCACCACGGACGCCGCCGCTGCCAGCGTCTGCATCGCCTCGGGCCCCCCGTTCCTCGCCCCCTGGCGCGTGATCAACAGCCCTGAGCCCGCAGGCTTCTGGAAAGCCGTGAAGGTCAACCCCTGGGGAGGCGACTGGGTGATGCAGCTCGGCGCCGACCCCCACCCGTCGAACGCCCCGTACACCCCCGGCGAGCTCGTCGCCGGCTTCCAGTGGTGCGGCTACCTCCCGATGGGCTTCCACACCTTCGTCGTGCGCTTCGCGAACGGCCCCATCACCGCCAATGCGAGCGGCGGCCAGATCTCGGCGAGCCTGTTCCTGCACGTCGACGGCATTGGCACCAGCCAGGTCGCCCAGCGCAACTGCGTGCAGTACCTCCAGGTCGTCCGCTTCCTCTATGCCGGCACCCACACCCTCAGCTTCGGCGGGCTCATCAAGTCCGCCTACCAGTGCGCGGCCAGTCCGTACGGCGAGATCATCGTCGGCCGCTCCGAGTTCACTCACTTCCCGGCGGGCCCCTACGCGGCGGCCGGCGTCCAGGCCGCGGCTGCGCCTGAAGGCATGTCCGAGGATCTGGGCGAGAGGCTCTTCGACGAGGAGAAGCTCGAGACCGTGGAAGTCTCCCCGCGCCAGGAGGCGCAGGCCCGCCTCGACTCGCTGCCGGTCAACGTCTGACCCTCCCTCCACCGAGGGGTCCGGGGGCTCTCCCCGGACCCCGTTCTCTCTGATATCCTCCCGCTCCGGAACAAACGGAAGCTCTCAGGCGTTTGCACATCCGCCATGCACAAGCCGAAAGACCCGGTCTCGCAACGGCGGACCTTCGCCATCATCTCGCACCCCGACGCGGGGAAGACCACGCTCACCGAGAAGCTGCTGCTGTTCGGCGGCGCCATCCAGCTCGCCGGCGCCGTCAAGGCCCGCGGCGACGCCCGGCGCGCGCGCTCCGACTGGATGAACGTCGAGCGCGAGCGCGGTATCTCCGTGACCGCGTCCGTCATGACCTTCGAGTACGACGGGTGCACCTTCAACCTCCTGGACACCCCGGGCCACGAGGACTTCAGCGAGGACACGTACCGCACCCTCACCGCCGTGGACTCGGCCGTCATGGTCATCGACGCGGCCAAGGGTATCGAGACCCAGACGCGCAAGCTGTTCGAGGTCTGCCGGCTGCGCGACGTGCCCATCATCACGTTCATCAACAAGCTCGACCGCGAGGGGCGCGAGCCGTTCGAGCTGCTCGGCGAGATCGAGACGACGCTCCAGCTCCATGTCACCCCGGCCTCCTGGCCGATCGGCATGGGACAGCGCTTCCTCGGCTGCTACGACCTCTTCCGCGACCGCCTCCTCCTCATGGACCGCGGGCGCAACGCCGTGGCCACGCAGGGCGAGGCCTTCCACAGCCTGGACGATCCGCGGCTCGACGAGCGCCTGCCCGCCGACGCCCTGGCCCAGCTGCGCGAAGAGGTGGAGATGGCCCGCGCGCTCTGCCCGGCCTTCGACCTGCAGTCGTACCGCGAGGGGCACCTGACCCCCGTGTTCTTCGGCAGCGCGCTCAACAACTTCGGCGTTCGGGATCTCCTCGACGGCCTGGTTGCGCTGGCGCCGCCGCCGCGTCCGCAGCCCTCGACCACCCGCCTGGTCGACCCGTCCGAGGACCAGGTGAGCGGCTTCGTGTTCAAGATCCAGGCGAACATGGACCCCAAGCACCGGGACCGCGTCGCCTTCGTGCGCCTCTGCTCCGGCAAGTTCGAGCGCGGCATGAAAATGCACCACATCCGCACCGGCAAGACCATGGCGGTCCACAACCCGGTGCTGTTCATGGCGCGCGACCGCGAGCTGGCGGAGGAGGCCTGGGCGGGCGACATCATCGGCATTCCGAACCACGGCACGCTGCGCATCGGCGATGCCCTGACCGAGGGGGAGCAGCTGCGCTTCACCGGCATCCCGAGCTTTGCGCCGGAGCTGCTCAAGAAGGTGCGGCCGGTGGACCCGATGCGGGCCAAGCACCTGGGCCGCGCTCTGCTCCAGCTTGCGGAAGAGGGAGCCGCGCAGGTCTTCAAGCCCAATATCGGCACGGATTGGATCGTGGGCGTGGCCGGCGCGCTGCAGTTCGACGTGCTCGCCGACCGTCTGAGCACCGAGTACAACATCGACGCCCACCTGGAGGGCACGACCCTCCACACGGCCCGCTGGATCGAGGCGGACGACCCGCTTCTCCTCAAGCGCTTCCTTCAATCCCTCGACGGCAGCATGGCCGAGGACCACAACGGCGCCCCGGTATTCCTGGCGAGAAACGCCTGGCACCTCAAGAGCACCGGCGAGGATTGGCCGCAGATCCGGTTTCTGAAGACCAAGGAGCAGGTGCAGTAAGATCGGCCTCTTCATAGGAGACGCCGATGCGCAAGACCGCCCTCCTCGTCCTCTTCTTCCTGGCTCTTCCAACCTACGCGCAAGGTGCGCGGAGGGATGCCTTTCGGACCGCCGTCACCGAGATCTGCTCCCGGGTCTCCAGGTCCGCGAGCGCCTGCGAGAACATCCAGCCCGCTCGCCGGATCCTCGCTGGCAACATCGCCGAGTACTCCTTCCGCATTCCGGTCGGAAAGGGCCAGTACGACGTGATCGGCATCCACCGGGTGGTCAAGGAGAGGTCGCCCTGGAGGCCGGTGCGCACGTCCAAGGCCCTGATGATGGCCCATGGCGACATCTGGAACTTCCGCGCCGCCTTCCTGGCCGACCCGGAGCACAGCCTGCCCGTGTTCCTGGCCCGCAACGGCATCGACGTCTGGGGGATCGACTTCGGCTGGACCCTCGTGCCGGCGACCACCACCGACCTCTCGTTCATGAAGAACTGGGGGATCGAGCGCGACGCCCGCGACCTGGGCGTGGCGCTGGCCCTGGCCCGAGGCGTCCGCTTCGCGACCAACGACGGCTCCGGGAAGATGCTCCTCCTCGGATGGAGCCGCGGCGGCCAGATCGGCTATGCCTACCTCGACAGCGAGTCCCAGCTCCCGGTCCGCCTGCAGCAGGTCCGCGGCTTCATCCCGGTGGACATCTACCTGAAGACGGATGTCGAGGAGCTGCGGCAGGCGGCCTGCACCCGCTATCTGGGCAGTCTGCCATCCTGGCAGGCCGGCACGTTCGCGAACGGCAACGGCACGCTCGTCCTCACGATCTGGCAGCTGGCGGTGACCGATCCCAACGGCGCCTCGCCGATCCTCCCCGGTTTCACGAACCGGCAGGCGTCACTGGCCGTGGGCTCGATGACCTTCCTCTTCTTCCCGCCGGGCCTGGGCCCGTCACCCCTCTACCACTTCGCAGGCGGCACCTTTGACGCCCAGAGCCTGCCCACCGGTCTCCTCTACACGCCGGAGTCCTCTCTCCTGGCTCTGGAAAAGGGCTCCGCGCCCTTCCAGCCGGCGAGGGAGCTGCTGGACGCCGATGCGGCCAACTGCGACGACGAGAGCATCGCGGACGTGCCTTTCGACGACCACCTGGGCGACATCGAAGTACCGGTCCTCTACGTGGGTGGCAACGGCGGCATCGGCAGCCTGGGGATCTACACGACGACGCTCCTCGGGAGCCATGACGTGACCAGCCTCATCGTGGACCTGCAGCCCCCCGCGGGCCAGCTCGCCGAGTTCGGCCACGCCGACATCTTCCTCGCGGCCAATGCCCAGAGCCTCGTCTGGCAGCCGATCCTGAATTGGATTCAAAGCCACTAGGCGGGATTTCTTCTTCCCTGCGTATCTCCAGGTGAGCCCGGCCAGCACGGTCGGGCTCTCAACTTGGATCTGGGTCTAACCCCTTGGAGATACGACAAATGCGCAAGATTGCCGTCTTCCTTTTCGCCCTGGCACTGCCCGGGCTCACCGCTGCCCAGGATGCTCCCGAGCGCCGAATCCTCACCGGCAACATCGCCGAGTACTCGTTCAAGGTCCCGGTCGGACCGGGTGCGAACGACGTCATCGGCATTCACCGCGTAGTCCGGGAGGACGCCCCCGGGGTGCCAGCCCGCGCCAAGAAGGCCCTGATGATGGCCCATGGCGACATCTGGGGCTTCCGCCCTGCCTTCCTCTCCGACCCGGTGAACAACCTCCCGGTCTACCTCGCCGAGAACGGCATCGACGTCTGGGGCATCGACTACCGCTGGACCCAGGTGCCCGGCACTACCACCGACTTCTCCTTCATGCAGGACTGGGGCATCGAACAGGATGCCCGCGACCTCGGCGTCGCCCTGGGCGTGGCCCGCAGCGTCCGCCTCGCCACCGGCAACGGCTTCGGCAAGATGCTCCTCCTCGGCTGGAGCCGCGGCGGGCAGATCGGCTACGCCTACCTCAACGCCGAGTCCCAGGTGCCGCCCGGCCTGCGTCAGGTGAGCGGCTTCATCCCCACGGACATCTATCTGAAGACGGACAACGAGGACTTCCGCCAGGCGGCCTGCACCCGCTACCTGGGCTCGCAGGCGCAGTTGGATGCCGGCACCTACCAGAACCCCACCGGCGTCGTGGTCAGCCTGATCGGCCAGGCGGCGGTCGCCAACCCGAACGATGCGTCGCAGTTCATCCCGGGCTTCACGAACCACCAGGCGTCGCTCGCGGTCGGCTCGCTGACCTTCATCCTGCTCCCCCCGGGCCTGGCTCCGGTTCCCCTGTACCACTTCACCGGCGGCTCCTTCGAGCCGACCACCCCGCTGCCGACCCCGACCGGCCTGCTCTACTCGCCCGAGTCGTCGCTGCTCGCCCTGGAGCTGGGGGCCTCCCCCTTCGAGCCAGTCAAGGTTGGCCGCGACGCCGATGCCTCCACCTGCGACGACCCGTCGATCGCCGAGGTGGCCTTCGATGACCACCTGGCCGACATCAAGGTGCCGGTCTTCTACCTGGGCGCCAATGGCGGCTTCGGCGAGAGCGGGATCTACACCACGACCCTCCTGGGCAGCCAGGACGTGACCTCCCACGTCGTCGACCTGCAGCCCGCCGCGGCCCAGCTCGTCGAGATCGGCCACGGCGACATCTTCCTCGCCACCGACGGCGAGTCGCTCTTCTGGCAGCCGGTCCTGAGCTGGATCCAGGGCCACTGATCGCGACCCCTAGCCCGGCCGGGACCTCCGGCCGGGCTTCTCCCCGCTTGCCTCCGTCCTCCCCCCTCCGCTAACGTGGAATCGGTATGGCTCGATTCGTGTTTGATCCAGAGCAGGAGACCGGGGTCGCCACCGAGAAGCGGCGCAAGACGAAGCGCCCGCGGAAGTGGAAGGTGCTGCTCCACAACGACGACTTCACGACCATGGAATTCGTCGTGCACATCCTGATGACCCACTTCCACAAATCGCCCCCCGAGGCCACTCATGTCATGCTCCAGGTTCACCACAAAGGGGTCGGAGTCGCCGGGATCTACCCGAGCAAGGACATGGCCGAAACCAAGGTGGCCGAAGTGATGGCCGACGCGCAGGAGAACGGCATGCCGCTCCTCCTCACCATCGAGCCGGCCGAAGAACGAGACGAGTAAGCTCAAGGAACAAATGAGGCTATCCGACGATCTGCAGATCTCCCTCTCGCTCGCCATGAGCGAGGCCGGGCGCCTGGGCCACGAGTACGCCGGCCTGGAGCACCTGCTCTACGCCCTCACCTTCGACGACGAGGCCTCCGAGGTCCTGCGCCACGCCGGCGCGAACGTCCGCCGCGTCCAGGAGCGCCTGGCCGACTACCTGGCCGAGGAGATCGTGGGCCTCGAAGGGCTGGACGGGGAGGACGGTTTCGAGCCGCGCCTCTCCCTCGCCGCCCAGCGCACCCTCGCCCGGGCCGCCGTGCGCGTCGAGGGCACCGGCCGCGAAGAGATCCGCGGCTCGGACCTCCTCGTCGCCCTGTTCGAGGAGCCCGAGTCCTACGCCGCCGATCTTCTCGAGGAGCAGGGGGTCACCCGGCTCGACGTGGTCAGCTTCCTCGCTCATGGCGTATCCAAGATGGGCTCCCTCCCCAGCGGTCCGGTGCACTCGGGGCGTCCGGGATCGGCGGGCATGGACGACGACGAGGAGCCCGGGCCCGGCGGCGGTTTCCGCGGCGATCCGCTGGAAGCCTTCGCCCAGGATCTGACCGAGATGGCCCGCCGCGGCGCCATCGATCCGCTCATCGGACGCTCCAAGGAGATCGGCCGCACCCTCCATATCCTGCAGCGGCGCAGGAAGAACAACCCGATCTACGTCGGCGATCCCGGCGTGGGCAAGACCGCCCTGGTGGAGGGCCTCGCTCTCCGTATCGCCAACGGAGAGGTGCCCGAGCCTTTCCTCAAGACCAAGGTCTACCGCCTGGACATGGGCTCGCTCCTCGCCGGAACCCGATACCGCGGCGACTTCGAGAACCGCCTCAAGGGCGTGCTCCAGGCCCTGGCCGCCGAGGAGAGCCCGATCCTGTTCATCGACGAGATCCATACGCTCGTCGGCGCCGGGGCTGCCGGCCATGGCACCATGGATGCCTCGAACCTGCTCAAGCCCGCGCTCCAGGACGGCACCCTGCGCTGCATCGGCGCGACCACCTGGGAGGAGTTCCGCCAGACCTTCCAGCGCGACCAGGCGCTCGCCCGGCGTTTTCAGAAGGTCGAGGTCAACGAGCCCTCCGCCGACGAGACGGTCAGGATCTTCCAGGGGCTCCAGGAGCGCTACGAAAAGCACCACCGCGTGCGCTACACCCAGCCGGCGATCCGCTCCGCGGTCGACATGGCCGACCGCTACCTGCGCGACCGCAAGCTGCCGGACAAGGCCATCGACCTGCTCGACGAGGCCGGCGCGGCCGTATCGCTGCGTGGAGCACGGAGGGTCACGGTCCCGGACCTGGAAGCGGTTTTGGCCACCATGGCCCAGATCCCCGCCGGCAAGGTCAAGGGCAACGAGCGCGAGCAGCTCCAGCGCCTGGAGCAGGAGCTCAAGAAAGTCATCTTCGGTCAGGACGAGGCCATCGACCGCCTGGTCAGCGCCATCAAGGTCTCGCGCGCCGGGCTGCGCGACCCGCAGAAGCCGGTCGGCAATTTTTTGCTCACGGGCCCTACGGGCGTTGGAAAGACGGAGGTAGCAAGACAGCTCGCCGAGGCGCTCGGCATCGCCTTCCTGCGCTTCGACATGAGCGAGTACATGGAGCCGCACTCCGTCTCCCGCCTGGTCGGCGCCCCTCCCGGCTACGTGGGCTACGACCGCGGCGGCCTGCTCACCGAAGGCGTCAGCAAGAACCCCCACGCCGTGCTCCTCCTCGACGAGATCGAGAAGGCCCACGCGGACGTGTTCAACATCCTCCTCCAGGTGATGGACCACGGCACCCTGACCGACACCAACGGCAAGCAGACCGACTTCCGCCACGTCATCCTGCTGATGACCTCGAACGTCGGTGCCCGCGAGTTGGCTCAGCGGGGGCTCGGATTCGGAGGCAGCGGCGAGGGCGGCGAAGGCGCGCGGCACTCCTCCGAGTCCGACCGCGCGGTCGAGCGCCTCTTCAGCCCCGAGTTCCGCAACCGCTTGGACGGCCGCATCCGCTTCAACGCGCTCACCCCGGACCTCATGGAGCAGATCGTCGAGAAGTTCGTGCGCGAGATGTCGCGTCAGCTCGCCGAGAAAAAGGTCCGCGTCGAGCTCACCGATGCCGCCCGCAAGCTCCTGGCCGAGAAGGGCTACGATCCCGCATTCGGCGCCCGCCCCCTGGCCCGCGTCCTGGAAGACGAGGTCAAGCGCCCCCTGACCGAGGAGCTGCTCTTCGGCAAGCTCCAGGCCGGCGGCAAGGCGACCGTCGACGTCGAAGACGGCCGGATCGTGCTCCGCTGACAGTTTCTGTCCAGCAGACCGGACAGAAACTGTCCCTGCATCTCTAGATCCCCTTTGTTTCCAGCCGATTAACATTGGCATGCCAAATGCGTTGGCATGTTGGGAAGTTTCTGGCCGCTCTCGTTGTTTGATAGAGGGTTACGCATAAGTATCCAGGCGTTTGCACGAGGAGATCAGTGAATGACGAAGCTCCGCACCCTCTTCGCCCTGAGTCTTCTCATCCTCGCAGCCGGCCCCGTGCTGGCCGCGCCGCCGGTCCAGATCCGGGCCGCGGTCCAGGGTGAGCTGATCGAGGCGAAGGGAACGAGCGAGCGGGCGGAGGTCGTGTCATTCGGCGAGGAGCTCGTGCCGGGCCTTCTGAAGGCGGCCGAGAACACGACGGTGCGGGTGGCGGACTGGCCGGTGGGTCCCGATGCCCGGGCCGACGTGCTCCTGACCCGCTTCGACGTCTATGCTCCCGGCGCCAAGATCTTCGTGATCGAGGGCCGGCGTCAGCGGGAGATACCGCGCTCGCGGCTCGCGTTCTTCTCCGGTACGGCGGCGGACAATCCCGAGGTGACGGTCTTCGCCGCGGTCGATCCGGACACCGGCCACGTGAACGGCTTCACGCAGACCCGCGACGCGTTCCACGAGATCCACCCGCTGAGCCACGTCCCCAACCTGGCCGTCAAGCACGGTACCCGGAGCCATCTCGTCGCCCCGGCCGAGGTCTTCCTCAAGGAGCGGGGCGAGCAGTCCTCCTGGGCCTGCGGCCAGAGCGGCGCTCCCCTCGACTTCATGCAGGAGATGCAGGAGATGAGCGAGCGGATGGCCGACGAGGCGAAGGCCAAGGCCACCGCGCCGGCCGGGTCCGTCACCGCCGAGGCGATCACCACCCTGCACACCGCGACGATCGCCGTGGACACCGACAACGAGCTCCTCTCCATCAAGTTCGGGAACAACACGACCACGGCGACGAACTACATCGCCAGCCTGATCGCCTCGATGACGGTGATCTACGAGCGCGACGCGCTGGTGCGGCTCCTCCAGGGCCAGACCTTCCTGCGCCCCTCGACGACGCCGGACCCGTACACCCAGGAGACCAGCGGCAATGCCAGCTCGGCCAAGCTGCAGGAGTTCTCCAACATCTGGAACACCACCCACGCCGGCGTCACCCGCGCGCTCGCCATGATGCTATCCGGCAAGCAGCCGCAGGATAAGGGCGGCGCCTCGGGAATCGGGTGGCTCACCAGCCTGTGCAGCAAGTATTACGGCACGACCTTCAGCCAGGTCTACACGACCGGCACCACCCCGAGCTCGGGCGACATCCTGGTCGTGGCCCACGAGCTCGGCCACAACTTCGGCTCGCCGCACACCCACTGCTACAGCACGCCGATCGACAACTGCTACAACGCCGAGAGCGGCTGCTTCGCCGGCGCCAAGAGCTGCCCGGCCGCGCAGACCATCAACGGCATGACCAGTGTCACCGGCACGCTGATGAGCTACTGTCACGTCTCGGGCCTGTCCGGCTGCACCTCGAAGACCGTGTTCCACCCGCGCACCATCTCCGAGAAGCTGGCCCCGGCGATCCAGAACGCGACGGCCTCCTGCATCTTCCCGGCGGCTGCCCCCGTTGCGCCGCCGGTCGTCGCCGCGGTGGGCCCGAAGACCGGGACGACAGCGGGCGGCACCGCGGTCTCGATCACGGGCACGGGCTTTCTGGCCGGCGCGACCGTCACCTTCGGCGGCACCGCGGCGAGCTCGGTCGTCGTGGTCAACTCCACCCGCATCACCGCCGTGACTCCCGCCAAGCCCACGGGCAAGGTGGCCGTGGCCGTGACCAACGTCAACGGCCAGAGCTCCAGCCTCGCCAACGGTTTCTTCTACGCGCCGCCGTCATCCCTGGCGGACTTCTACACCGTGCCGGCTTGCCGGGTAGTCGATACGCGCAACGCGAACGGCACGCGCGGCGGGCCGGCGCTGTCGGCCCTCCAGGTCCGCACCTTCCCGATCGCGGGCAACTGCGGGGTTCCGGCGAACGCGAAGGCGGTCGTGGTCAACGTCACCTCGACAGGATCGAGCGCTACCGGCAGTTTCCAGGTCTTCCCCGGCAATGCCTTCCCCATGGGGACCAGCGTCGTCAACTTCGGCCCCGGGCAGACCCGGGCCAGCAGCTCCATCCTGATGCTCTCGACGGATGCAGCCGGCACGCTTGGAGTCCAGAACACCTCCGCGGGGAGCACGCACTTCGTGCTCGACGTGGTCGGTTATTACTTGTAGTCAATTGACCGGCTCGTCGGGTGCCTGAGGAAGGACTTCGGCGAGCCGGCGCTCTTCCTCTTCTTCCCACATCCGGCGCTGAGCCGCGTCCCGGGCCCGCCGCTTGCCCATCGCCCAGATCGCCAGCAGCGTGATCAGCAGCCAGAGCGTGACCGAGCTGGTCAGGAGCGGCACCCAGCGGTACCAGAGGGTCTGGCGCCGCCAGAAGGCGTGCTCCGCCTCTGCGAGCGACGTCCCCGTGGCGCTCTGAAAGGCGTCCTCGAACGAGAGACCCCGCGCCACCTCGGCCAGGATGCGGGCAGCCGCGTCGTCGCCATGCCGCCGGAGCAGGTCGTTGACGAAGGCGCCGGCCATGGCGTAGGCGCCCCGCACCGCCCCCCGCTCTCCGCGGAACTCCCGCTCGAGCTGCTCCAGGGACACCTCGCTGTCGCCGACCATGGTCAGCGTGAGCTGGGAGCGGTCGTCGAGCCCCCAGCTCAGTCCGGCGATCATGGCCAGCCCCTCGTGGAACCAGCGCGGCAGCGGCTGGCCGCCCGCGGCCCGTGCCACGAGCACGTGCGCCACCTCGTGCCGGAGGAGCTCTTCGAGCGAGGAATCGGGATAGGAAGGAGCCCTGGCCGGGAGGAGCACGATCACTCCTTCCTCCCCGAATGCGTAGCCCGACACCCAGGGCGGCACCATCGCGAGATCGGACCCTTCCGGCCCCAGGAGCACCTGGATGGGCGGACCGGGATCTTCAAGCCCCACCAGGCGCATGGCATCGAGCAGCCGTCCCGGCTCGACCGACCGCACCTTCGCCGCAGCCCGTTCCAGGGAAGGGGGAGCCTGGACGATCAGTTCCGGAGGGCGCTGCGCCGCCGTGAGAGTAGGCAGCAGGAAGAAGAAAAGCAGGGCGAGGAGCTTCCGGCGCATGTGGGGCATCTTATCCGGACCCTCTCCCGGTCCCCCGAGCACGCGGGGGGTTCACTTGAGACCCTCGGGGGCATCCCCGAGGTTCTCGGGGATTTCCCCCAGTCACTCAGGGATTTACCCGAGATACTCAGGGATTTCCCCCAGTCACTCGGGGATTTACCCGAGATACTCAGGGATTTCCCCCAGTAACTCGGGGATTTACCCGAGATAGTCGGGGATTTCCCCCAGTCACTCGGGGATTTCCCCCAGTCACTCGGGGATTTCCCCGAGACGCTCGGGGATTTACCCGAGGCGCTCGGGGATTTACCCGAGACACTCGGGGATTTACCCCAGTCGCTCAAGCAGGATCAGGGGGAGTATGATAGGGACCCTTCTATAGGAGAGCTGAATGAAAAAGAAAGAGAAGAAAAAGCTGACGCTGAACCGGGAGACCCTGGTCAGTCTCGAGGAGAACCTCAAACAGGTCGCAGGCGGCGTGACTTTGCGCTGCGAATACAGCGGCTATAAAACCTGTGCGACCTGCGGGCAGACCTGCGGGACGAATCTCTGCTGAGCTTCTGGTGGGGCGGGGTCGCCCGCCCCACTCCCTAATCTCCACGGCTACAGTGCCTGAATCATCGCCACGATCCCGGCGCGGATGAGAGCCACGGAGATCGCGGCGAGGAACAGGCTCGACACCTTGCCCACCGCGCGGCTCACCGCGGTTCCCATGATCCTTCCCAGCCAGGGGCTGAACGCCAGGACCAGGAAGACCAGGATCATGTTGAGCACCAGGGAGGTGAGGGTGGGCAGGTAGCCATAGGCTTCCCGCGACACCAGGACAGACGTGATCGCCGCGGGGCCGATGATCAGCGGGATGCCGAGCGGTACCACGCCCACCGATTCCCCCTCCTCCTCACCATCCGTCCGCGGATCCCTGCGCCGGTAATCGCCGAAGATCAGGTTCGAGATGCTGAGCACCAGCAGGATCAGCCCGCCGCCGACACGCAGGTCGTTCACCGTAATCCCCAGCAACGAGAAGATGAGCTGGCCGGCGAAGAGCACCAGCACCGCGACCAGCGACGCCGTGACCACCGCCTGCAGAGTCAACCGGCGGCGCTGCGAGGAGGACATGCCCTCCGTGACCGCCAGGTAGATGGGGATCACGCCGAGCGCGTTGATCGCCACGAAGAGCGGAAGGAAGCTTTCGATGTAGGGGTTCATGGGCCTGGCAAGGGAGCATATCCCGGCCAGGCCGTTTTGCTTTACTGGGCCGGACCGGATGGCGGAGGCGTCTGCAGAGGCACGTCCTGCCCCGCCACCTGGATCAGGTTCACGACCTGGCGGACCCCCTGCGTCCCACGGGCGAGATCCTCGGCCTCGGAGCGCTGCTCCGCCGAGGAGACCTTGCCATTGAGGGCAACGCGGCCATCGACCGTGTCCACGTCGATGTGGAAGGATTTCACCTCGGGATCCGCGATCAGCTTGGCCTTGATGCGGGCGGTGATGGCCGCGTCGTCGAGGACCGGGCCGACCTCGGCCTCGACCTTCTCGGCGCCACGCTCGATGGCGGCGCCGACCTGCTCGGCCCCCTCGGCCACCTGGTCTCCGGCACGTTCGAGCTGCTCGCCCGCCTGATCGAGCCCGCGCCCGACCTTGTCTCCTGCCTCGTCGAGCTCGCGCTCGACCTCGTCGCCATCCACATGGATCGTGGTCTTGCCCTGCGCGTCCTTCTCCGTCTCCACGGACTCGCGGCTGTCGTTGTCGCAGGCGGTCAGCATGCCGCCCGCCAGGGCCAGCCAGAGTGCCAACGCCACAGAAATCTTCCGGTTCATGGTGTTCCCCCATGAGTCAAAAAAAGCGGGGAGGCGTTTGCTGATCAAGGGGGTCAGAACGCCTCCCCGTCAGGGAGGGCCGCGAAGCCCGTTGAGGCTCGTTGGGCCGGCGCCAATCAGGACGAAACCTGATCGAGCTCCGTCCCCCGAAAAGTGCAGCTTCTATGCCAGAGAGGGATTCCGGGAAGGTGGGACCGATCCCATGAAAGTTTTACACCACAGCGGCAGGCAAACGCTCGACGCCGCTGTAGACGTTGAACCGGTCGCCCCGCAGAAAGCCGATCAGGGTGATCCCGAAGCGGTTGGCCAGCTCGACCGCCAGGCTGCTCGGCGCCGACACCGCGCAGACCACAGGGACCCCGGCCATGAGGCACTTCTGGAGGATCTCGTAACTCGACCGGCCGCTCACCAGCACCAGGCGGCCATGGAGGGGGAGGAGGCCCTGGAGGAACGCCCAGCCGAAGAGCTTGTCCAGCGCATTGTGGCGGCCCACATCCTCGCGCAGGGCGATGAGCCGGCCCGCGGCGTCGAAGAGCCCGGCGGCGTGCAGACCGCCGGTGGCCTCGAAGATCCCCTGCGCCTCGCGGAGACGGTCCGGCAACCCTGAGAGCACCGCCGGGTCCACCTCGGGACCGGGAGGCAGACGGCCAGGAGCGCGCAATTGGAGCGCCTGAAGCCCGGCCTTGCCGCAGACGCCGCAGGCGCTGCTGGAGAAGAAATGCCGTTCCAGGCTGGGCAGGTCGGCTTCTGGAGCCTCCGACAGCTCGACCTCGACGACGTTCGGCTCGGGGGTACCCCCGGCAATATCGGATTCAATCGGCCGGCGGAAGCCGACGATCAGCTCGCGCCGGTCGACCACGCCTTCGGCGTAGAGAAAGCCGGCGGCCAGCTCCTCGTCGTTGCCGGGGGTGCGCATGGTGACGGCCACGGTGCGCTCGCCGCCGTCCCAGACCAGGCGAATCTCCAGGGGCTCCTCGGTGGCGAGATGGTCGGCCCGGTCCTCGGCATGCCCGCCCTGGACCTTCCAGATCCGGGTGCCTGTCTTGCCGGTTCTAGGCTGGGGAGGCATGCATCCTGGTACCTTGTCACAGTCCCAGTGACGGATAGCGTTTCATGTAGGGGCGGCTCTTGTGGCCGCCCTCCGGAAGGGCACCCACAAGGGGTGCCCCTACAGAGAGATGATCCATCTTTTTCTGCCGTGACATGGTCCTAGCTTCTCATAAGTCGCAGGCGGCACACATTTTGCGAAGTTTGCACCCGGGGAGGATTTATGGCCCGATCGATCTGGAAAGGAAGCATCACCTTCGGCCTCGTGAACATCCCGGTAGGTCTCTACTCGGCCGAGAAGCGCGAGGAGACCGTCAGCTTCCACATGCTGGACCGCCGGAACATGGCGCGGCTCCGCTACAAGCGGGTCAACGAGGAGACCGGGAAGGAAGTCCCCTGGGACGAGACCGTCCGCGGCTACGAGGTCGAGGGAGGCAAGCATGTCGTGATCTCCGACGAGGACCTCGAGCGCGCCAGCCCCGAGAAGACCCAGACGGTCGACATCCTCGACTTCGTCGATGCCGAGGAGATCAGCCCGCTCTTCTTCGACAAGCCCTACTACCTCGGCCCGGAGAAGAGGGGAGCGAAGAGCTACGCGCTGCTGCGCGAGACCCTGCGCCGTACAAACAAGGTCGGCATCGCCAAGGTGGTGATCCGCACCAAGCAGTCCCTGGCCGCGGTCCTCGTCGAGGAGGACGCGATCGTGCTCAACATCCTCCGTTTCCCCCACGAGCTGCGCGATACGAGCGAGCTCGACCTGCCCAAAGGCAAGGAGGGGGTGTCCGAGCGCGAGCTCGACATGGCCGAGCGCCTGGTCGAGGGCATGGTCTCCGACTGGGAGCCGGAGAAGTACCGCGACGACTATTACAAGGACCTCAAGAAGCTGATCAAGGAGCGCGTCGAGGCCGGCCAGCTCGAAGAGTCGCCCGAGGCTCCGCCCGCGCCCAAGCCGGAGCGCGGCGGCCAGGTGGTTGACCTCATGGCCCTGCTCAAGCAGAGCGTCGAGCAGAAACCGGGCAGGAAACCGGCGAAGAAAGCGGCGCGCAAGCCAGCTAGGAAAACGGCGGCAAAGAAGACTGCCGCCAAGCGGAAAACGGCCTGATCCGTACCTGATCCATCATGGGACTCCAGGAATACAAGCGCAAGCGCGACTTCAAGAAGACCCCGGAACCGGCGGGCAAGGTTGCCCCCGCGAAGGGCAACTCGTTCGTCATTCAGAAACACGCGGCGACCCGGCTGCACTACGACTTCCGTCTGGAGATGGAAGGCGTTCTTCGCAGCTGGGCCGTGCCCAAGGGGCCGAGCCTCGACCCGGGCGAGAAGCGGCTGGCCGTCCATGTCGAGGACCACCCTCTGGATTACGGCGACTTCGAAGGGATCATCCCCAAGGGTCAGTACGGCGGCGGCACGGTCCTGCTCTGGGACCACGGCACCTGGTATCCGGACGGCGATCCGGTCAAGGCCTACAAAAAGGGTCATATCAAGTTCCGCCTCGAAGGCGAGAAGCTCCACGGCGGCTGGCACCTGGTGCGCCTGCACGGCGACCGGGCGGGAGAGGACAAGGAGAACTGGCTCCTCTTCAAGGACAACGACGACATCGCCGTACCGGGCAGCGGGGATGCCCTCGTCCAGGAGTACCCCGCGAGCGTCACCACCGGGCTGACCCTGGAAGAGATCGCCGCCAACCCCGAACGCGTCTGGCAGTCGAACCGGGAAGAGAAGGTCGAGAAGAAAGCGCCTGCAAAGAAGGCTGCTGCGAAGAAAACCGCGGCCTTTGATCCATCTGGCCTGACCGGCGCTCGCAAGGCGAAGCTCCCCGCGAAGGTCGAGCCCCAGCTCGCCACCCTGGTTACCGACCCGCCCCGCGGCGAGGAGTGGATCCACGAGCTCAAGTTCGACGGCTATCGGGTGCTCTGCGAGCTGAAGGACGGAAACGTCCGCATGGTTACCCGCAGCGGCAAGGACTGGACCGACCGCTTCGGCCCCATCGTCGAGGCAATCACCGCCCTTCCCGCGACGGAAGCTCTCCTCGACGGCGAGGCCGCCGTGCTCCTCCCCAATGGGACCACCAGCTTCCAGGCTCTGCAGAACGCGCTCGGCGAGGGAGGGGAAAACCTCGTCTATTTCGCTTTCGACCTCCTCCACCTGGACGGCTACGATCTCCGTCCCGTGCCGCTTCTCCAGCGCAAAGAGGCGCTCACCGCCCTGCTGGCGAGCCAGCCAAAGGAAGGCACGATCCGGCTCAGCGACCATGTCCAAGGCACCGGTGAGGAGTTCTACCGCCACGCCTGCGACTACGCCCTGGAAGGCATCATCTCCAAGCGGGCCGACCAGCCCTACCAGTCCGGCCGCAGCAAGGACTGGCTCAAGGTCAAGTGCCTGAAGCGGCAGGAAATGGTGATCGTCGGCTTCACCGATCCCGAGGGTTCCCGCAGCGGCTTCGGCGCGCTCCTCCTGGCGGTGAACGAGGGCAAGGACCTCGTCTACGCCGGCAAGGTGGGGACCGGCTTCAACACCAAGACCCTCAACGACCTGCGCAAGAAGCTCGACAAGCTGGAGATCAAGACCCCGGCCTTCAAAAAGGCTCCGAGAGGCGCCGAGGCCCGCCGCAGCCATTGGGTCGAGCCCAAGCTCGTGGGCGAGGTCGCCTTCACCGAGTGGACGGAGGACGGCATCCTGCGCCATCCTACGTTCCAGGGGCTGCGCGAGGACAAATCCGCGAGCGAGGTCGTGCGGGAGGTCGAACAGCCCACCGCCAAGATCGAGAAGAAAGCCTCCGCTCCAAAAACTGTCGCCGCAAAGAAGGCCGCCGTGAAGAAGACTGCGAAGAAAAAGGGAGACACTCCGCCGCTGGGTCCCGAACGCGACCCGGCGGGCATCACCGAGATCGCGGGCGTCAAGATCAGCAACCCCGACCGGGTCCTCTATCCCGAGCAGGGGCTGACCAAGCGCGAGCTGGCCCTCTTCTACGAGCGCATCCAGGCCTGGATCCTCCCCCATCTCAAAAACCGGCCGCTGACCATGGTGCGCTGCCCCTCGGGACAGGGCAAGCAGTGCTTCTACCAGAAGCACGTCAACGAGCAGTTCCCCGCCTCCATCAAGAGGGTTCAGGTAGAGGAAGGCGGCGCCGCCGTGCCTTACGGAGCCGTGGACTCGCTCACCGGCCTGATCTACATGGTGCAGATGGGCGTGCTGGAGCTCCACATCTGGGGCTCGCACATCGACGACATCGAGAAGCCCGACTACATCGTCTTCGACCTCGATCCCGACGAGGGCCTCTCCTGGGAACGGGTGGTCGAAGGGACGATCAAGGTGCGCGAGAAGCTGGAAGGGTTGGGGCTGCGCACCTGGCTCAAGACCACCGGCGGCAAGGGGCTGCACGTCTGCGTGCCGATCACCCGCCGCGGCGAGTGGGACGAGGTCAAGGCCTTCACCAAGGCCGTGGTCGAGAGCATCGTGGCCGACGAGCCGGACCGCTACACCTCCAAGCTCCCCAAGGCCAGCCGCAAGGGCAAGATCTTCATCGACTACCTGCGCAACGGCCGCGGCGCCACCTCGATCGGCGCCTACTCCACCCGCGCCCGCCCCGGAGCGCCGGTCTCCACCCCCCTCTTCTGGGAAGAGCTGGAGACCGACGTGCGGGCCAACACCTACAACGTCCGGAACCTCCCTGAAAGGCTCGAAAGCCTCGAAGCCGACCCGTGGGCAGACTTCTTGAAAGAGCGTCAGTCCATCACGGCGGCCATGAAAAAAGCCGTGGGGATGAAGTGAAATAGGCCGCCCCGGGAGCGGGTGCATCCCTACAGCTCTAGAGGAATTGATGAAGCCACGAGGCATTGCCCTGTCCCTAGCCCTTGCAGGGGTCTTCCTTCTGACCGGATGCCGCGAGAAGACCATGCCGCCCCAGGTGGCGATGATCATCCGGTCTACCGTCGAAGCCGAAACTCTTCCCGCTACCATCAAAGAGCAGAAGGAACGCGCGCGCGCCTGGGACGAGATGCGCCGCTTCTACCAGAAGCGCCAGTACCAGCCCGCCTGGTCGGACGTGAACGGCCCCCGCCCTCAGGCTGAAGCTCTGACCCGGGCCATCGCCTCCGTGGCCGCGGCCGAAGGGCTCGATCCGCGGCGCTACCAGAGCGAAAAGCTCGCCGGCCTCCTGAGCCAGATGAAGGAAGACAAGTCGCTGGAATCACCCGAGGCCCAGCGCCGATTGGCCGACCTGGACGTGGAAATGTCCTTCATCTATCTGACCCTCGCCGCTCACACGGCCATCGGCCGCGTGCAGCCCGAGACGCTCCGCATTCCCTGGGAGGACCAGTCGCGCAACGTGGACCTCGATGCCCGCCTGGAAAAGGCGCTGCAGGAGGATGACATGGCCGCGAGCCTCCGCAGCCTGGCTCCGCCCAATCCGCGCTACGCCCGGCTGCGCGACGCCCTCGCCCATTACAAGGAGATCGCGGGCCGCGGCGGCTGGCCGAAGGTCCCTGCTGATCTGGAGAAGGGCGCCCAAGGGGCTGGCGCGCTCGCTCTGCGCAACCGGCTCATCGCCGAGGGGGATCTGCCCCCGGTCCCGGAGGGGCAGCAGCCTTCGCCGGCCTTCGACGACGCCGTGGCTCAGGCGATCGCCCGCTTTCAGCAGCGGCACGGCCTCGAGCCCGACGGCAAGCTCGGCGAGGATACGGTCGCGGAGCTCAACGTGCCGGTCCAGGAGCGCATCCGCCAGATCGAGATCAACCTGGAGCGCTGGCGCTGGCTGCCGAGCACCCTCGGCGACAGCTACGTCTGGGTCAACGTCCCCGAGTTCCGGATGGAGCTTTACGACGAGGGCCGCAAGGCGATAGACATGGCCGTCGTCGTGGGCAAGCAGCAGAGCCAGACGCCGGTGTTCAGCGACATGATGGAGTACCTGGAGCTGAACCCGGAGTGGAACATCCCTCCCAGCATCGCGGAAGGAGAGATCCTCCCCAAGCTGGCGAGCGACCCCGGGTATCTGGCGAGCCACAACATGGAATTCGTGGGCGAGGGCGCCAACCAGCGCATCCGCCAGCGGTCCGGCCCGGACAACCCGCTAGGCCAGGTCAAGTTCATGTTCCCGAACGAGCACGACGTCTATCTCCACGACTCTCCCGCCGACCATCTCTTCTCGCGGGAGGAGCGGGACTTCAGCCATGGCTGCGTCCGCCTCGAGCGGCCGGTGCAGCTCGCCGAGTACCTGCTCCGCGACAAGCCGGAATGGGGAGGCACCAAGGTGCGCGAGGCCATCGTCTCGGGCGAGCACCGCACGGTGAAGCTGCCCAAGAAGCTGCCGGTGCACATCCTCTACTTCACCGCCTGGGTGGAAGACAACGGCGTGGTCCACTTCCGCAAGGACGTCTACGGCCACGACCAGAAGCTCGCCGCCGCTTTGGCGCAGGAGCCGGTCGTGCCGCTGGATCTGCCGGCGCTCCGGGGTGACGTGCGGGCGGCCCGCTAAGAAACCCGGAAAGGACACCAGGGACCTCAAGGACTCCAGGGACGCGGTTCCTGGTCCTTTGGGTCCTTGGTGTCCTTGAGGTCCTTGAAGTCCTTTCCAACCTGAACCTGAGGGACGGGATCCCCGCCCTTTCAGTGGTATCAGGCCTTGCGGCCCGCGCTCTCCGGCAGCTCATGACGAGGGAGCGATCGCCACGGAAGATCACAGCCTCCCAGGGACGATCCTCATCGCCTTCCGGAAGACTCGAACATGACCCGCGATGTAGGGGCACCTCTTGTGGGTGCCCTTCCGGAGGGCGGCCACAAGAGCCGCCCCTACATGAAACTCGGGCCGGGACGCCATCTGCGACTGGAACCCGTTTTCTACCGACTTTGTCACCCGCCGGCCCTACTCTGGATCCACGGGCCGGCAGGGTAGACCTCCGGCCCGCTCCCGGAGGATCGTCATGCATGGATCCGGTTGGCTGATAGAAACCCGCAGAGCCCTTGCCGACCTGGGGCTTCCCCCGAACTGGTCCGAGGAGTCCGTCGAGGCTCCCGGCATCCGGACGAGCCGCCTGGCGGACTGCGCCCTGCGGCAACTGGCCGAGATCGGCCTGCGGCCTGACCATATGCTCCCTTGCATCGAAGGCGGCATCCGCTTCGCCTTTCGCAGGCAGGGCCGCTATGCCGATATCGAGTTCCTGAACAACGGTGAGGTGGTGGCGACGTGCTCGGCCCCAGCCGGAGATGTGCCCCGCTACTGGCTCGTCTCCCCCGTCGGGGCCGGCTTCGAATCCACCTTCAACACGATCCAAATCTTTCTTGAGTCCTGAGGCGTCCTGAGGCATCGGGAGGGCACTCTCCGCCCTCCCACAGGTCCCGCTTCCTGCCATATATTTATGTATTTGTTTGACTCCTGAAGTTAAGGGGCGCACGATGTATTTATCCACGTCCCCAATACAAAGGAGTACCGCAGTGACAAGTCACAAAAGGACCATCGGTTACGCCGCCCTGATGTTGACGCTGCTCGCGAGTGGAGCCCGGGGGCAACAGACCACGAAGCCCCCAACCGGCCTGCGGCCGCAGGTCCCCGAATACGTGAACGGCCCGGCGCCGGACTTCATCAACGCCGTGCCGGTGATCCGGGTCTACCAGGACTCCATCCCCTGGTTCGGCGAGAACCGCGACAAGTCGAGCATCCTTTCCCTTGGCAAGGTGCTCGGCGTGGACTACTTCATCCACCCCCTCTCGGATCTCGCGTCGGGCATCCCCGCGGGTACGGCAGTCGTGCTGATCACCTCGAACGGTTTCGGGAACCCCAGCGCCACCACAAAACAGAACGCTCCCGCGGCCCAGGCCGCCCTGATCGCGTTCGTCGACAGCGGCGGGGTGCTGATCGTGGACATGGGAGACAACGAAGGCTCGGGCGGTTACAAGGCCCCGGGCTCCGCCGGCACCCCCACCTTGATCCTGGCGAATCCTGCTAACGATGCGACCCTGGCCTCCGCGGCCCGGGGTCCCGACGGCGTGCTCGGGACGGCCGACGACCACCCGATCGTCAAAGGGCCCGACGGTCTTGCCGGCACGGCTGACGACCTCGACAACAACCGGATCGACATGTGCTGCTACGTCGCCCATGGCAACCTCGCGCAGGGCCTGACCCTGCCTCCGGACGCGTCGGTCCTCATGACCGCGGGTTTCGGCGGGCCGCAGCAACCCATCCTGGCCGAGTACTGCTTCGGGTCGGGGCGCGTGATCCTGGACACGATGACCAAGGAGTTCGTCGCGCAGCAGCCCTCGGGAACCGGGCCGTCCTACTTCCTGAGGAGCCTGCTCGCCTATGCCCTCAGCGAGGAAGCGAAATGCGTGCTGGACGTGGCCGTGGACATCAAGCCCGGCTCCTGCCCCAACCCATTCAATCTGCAGCAGCAGGGGGTGCTCCCCGCCGCCGTTCTCGGCGCCGAGGGCTATGACGTGGAAGACATCGATCCGGCCTCGATCCGGCTCCAGGGCGTGGCTCCCCTGCGCTGGTCGCTGGAGGACGTCGCGACTCCCTTCAGCCCGTTCCGGAACAAGTCGAGCTGCACCGCTGACTGCTCCACCGCGGGAGCCGACGGGCTCCAGGACCTGACCCTGAAGTTCGACGCCCAGCAGATCGCCGCGGCGCTCGGATTCGTGACCGACGGCGAGTGCCGGTCCCTGAAGCTCACAGGCAAGCTGTTCAGCGGCCAGGCCATCGAAGGCGAGGACGTGGTGAGACTCAAGAAGAAGAAGTAACGCGGCTGGCGTTGTTCTAGTCGTACACGCGTAGCGACGATTCTCCCAGACGGGGGAGCGACTCGTACACACGTACGGGCGACTCCCCCAGGCGGGAGAGCGACTGGTACACGCGTACCGACAACTCCCCCGGAAGGACGGGCGACTGGTACACGCGTACGGGCGACTCCCCCAGACAGGGGAGTGACTCGTACATGCGTACCGGTCACTCCCCCAGACGGGGGAGACACTCGTACACGCGTACCGGTCACTCCCCCAGATGGGGAAGACACTCGTAAATGCGGGGGAGAGGCTCGAAGATGGAGGGGGGACCCTCGGGCGAGGGTCCCCGTCGATCCATCTACCTGCAGACCCGGCCCTTGCAGCTGTTCGAGCAGCACTGACTGTTGCTGGAGCAGGCCGCACCGGCCGCGCTGCACGAGCCGCCGCTGCCCGGGTTCAGGAACGGCGCGAGGCTGGGATAGGAGGCCGCGAAGGCGCCGTCGACCGTGGCATTGTTCGCGGAATCGCAGACATCGTTGAGATTGGTGCCGCAGGCGCCGTAAAGCTGGCCGACGATCTGGCCGGAGCCGTTGACGACCGGCGAGCCGCTGCTGCCACCCTCGGTGCCGCCCACGGTGTCACGGCTATAGATGAAGCTGCCGCGCGGCAGGGTGCGGCAGGTCCCCTTGGCGGTGTCGACCACCCCTTCCGTATAGGCCTGGGGCGAACCCGAGGGATGGCTGATGCGATAGAGCGCCAGGTTGTTGGTGTTGGCGACCGGCGTGCTCAGCCAGCCCAGATAGGCGGCAACCCCGTCCGGCGTCGTGGGCGCCGCCGACAGCCGCAGCAGCGAGAAATCACTGCTCGAGTTGGTTGCCATGATGGTGGCACCGACGGTCTCGCCGGTGTTGTTGTAAGGCTGCGTGCAGTTCGGGCTGCTGCAGGTGGTGGCGTAATCGAAGTAGGTCTCGAGGCTGGAAGCCTCGCTGCTGCGGCTGATGCAGTGGTGGGCGGTGAGGAAGAAAGGGATCACCGAGGTGGTGACGGTGTCCGCGATCAGGCCGCCGGTGCAGATGTAGTAGGAGCCTCCGGACAGGAACAGCATGGTGGCTACCGCATCCTTGGCGGTGTTCACCGGGGCGCTCGACTGGCAGGCCGCGTTCACTACGCAGTCGGCGTTGTTCGAGCACAGGTTGCTCGCCTGGGCGGTGAAGGCCTTCATGTCGCTGAGGTCGAACGTGCCCTTCGGGCCGTAGCGCGGAGCGGCGAAGCGGGCTCCCATGACGCCGACCTGGGCCAGGGTCAACCGCGGAGCGCGCTCGGAGTCCGCCGGCGAGTGGAGCTGGAGCAGAAGCTGCTCGCCGAAGACCGTATTCGTGTGCAGGACGCCGTCGCCCAACGGGCCGCGGCCCGTGTAAGGGCCGAAAGCCTGACCCGCGAGGTTGTAGACGTAGAGCTCGGCTCCACGCGGCAGGTCGACACCCGTGAGATGGAGACGGAGGGCATTGGCACCGGGTACCCGTACCTCGGCGGTCCAGACGAAGCCCTCGTCGCGGGTGCCGCGAGCAGCGCCCAGGGAGTTGATGCCCTTGCCTACCGGCTTGGCCACGCCGACCAGGTACTTCTGCTCCATACCCCGGCCGGGGTTGTCGATCTGCTGGCGCTCGGCGGTGCTGAGCCGGATCACGACCGGCTGCTTCAGCGCCTCCTTGACCTGCCCAGCGGCAAGCCGCTCCTGCAGCCTCTGCATCTCCTCGGCGCGGGCGCTCGCATCCCGCTGGGTGCCGACCACTTCCACACTGGCCTGCGGTCCGAAGAGGAAGTCGGGAGCCGCGGCGAAGCCCGGGATCGCTGCCAGACACATTGCAACCAGACCGAAACTGAATGAACGCTTCATGAGAACCTCCATCGCTTCATTCCGCTCGAAAAGCGAGCGGAAGAGAATCTCTAAGAGCAATACTTCAATAAGATAGGGTGCAGGGCACGGCTCGAAGCGAGCCGCTAGCCGGCAGGCTGATCGCGCCGCGCATCCCACGCGCTCTTTGCGAGCGTCGCGAACAGGATGAGCAGTCCGCCGGCGATCGACCAGGCGCCGGGGCGCTCGCCGTGCGCCATCCAGGCCCAGATGGGGTTGAGCACCGGCTCGAGGAGGAGCAGAAGCGAGGCTTCCAGGGCCGGCACCTGGCGCAGGCCGCGGATCAGGAACACGTAGGCCAGGGCAATCTGGAACACTCCCAGGTAGGCGATCACCAGCCAGTCCATCGGCCGGCTCGACTCGACCGGCAGCGCCAGCGGCAGACAGACCAGGCAGGCGATGATGTTGCCCCAGAGGGCCGAGGCCGGCCCCCAATCGGAGCCGCCCCGCCCCAGCGCTCTCAGGCCCATCACGGTCAACGCCCAGGTGACGCCCGAGAGCGTGGCGAGCACGTTCCCCAGCCACGGGTTCGGCGCCGTGGCCGAGACCGGGTCGAGCCCAACGAAGAACGAGGCCAGCCCCAGCGCCAGCACCCCCATGTAGACCAGGTCCGCACGCCGTACCCGCTCCCCCAGGAGCCAGGGGCTCAGCAGCAGCACGTGGAGCGGCGCGGTCGATTGCAGGAAGATCGCGCTCGCCGAGGTGGTCAGCTTGTTCGACAGAACGAACAGCACCATTGTCGCTGCATAGGACAAACCGGTCAGCAGCACCCGAAGGGAGGGCCGGCGGATGGCTTCCGGCATCATCAGGAGGAGCGCCACTGCCGCCACGGCCGAGCGGAAGCCTGCCACCTGCCAGGCGTTCAGGGACGCGGCCTTGATCGCCGCCCCGCCAGAGGAGAAGAGAGCGGCGGCGGCGAGGACGCGCAAACGGGAGCTGAAGGCGGAGGTCTCAGCAGCCATAGACAGGGGATCGCATCTTACCTGGAAAGCGCCTGAGCCGGGTTCTGTAGTACGATTTCCGCCCCTATGAAGCGGAATTTCGCAGTCATCCTGCTCGTCTTCCTGGCCCTGGCCGCCGCCATCCCGTCCTTCGCCGCGGTGGGGACCGGCTATTCCGTGCAGTCCGACGGCAATCAGAAGCTGTACAGGATCGATCTCGCCACGGGCGTGGCCACACCGCTGGGCGTGACCGGGTTCGACGGCATCGAGGGGCTCGCCTTCGATCCCGGCTGCAAGAAGCTCTACGGCGTGGACGACGTCAAGGACCGGCTCGTCACCTGCGACCTCAAGACCGGCGGCTGCACGACCGTGGGCAGCCTCGGCCTGGACGTGACCGATACCGGATTAGCCTTCGCCAACGACGGCCGCCTCTTCATGTCCACGGACGCCCCGAAGAACCCGCTGCGCTTTTTCGGGCTGGACCTGAAGACCGGGGGCGCGACCTGGATCGGGAATCAGGGGACGGAGGTCACCGGACTCGCCGGGAACCTCTTCGCGCTCTACGGGCTCGGCGGGGACGGCAAGGACAACCTGGTGATCGTCGATCCCGCGACCGGCAAGGCTACCCCTGTCGGTCCCCTCGGCGCGGTCACGCTCCAGGACGGCGGCCTCGACTTCGATCGCGACGGCACTCTCTATGGCCTGAACGACCTCGGTCCCGGCACCATCGCCAGCGGCAAGCCGAGCCAGCTCTTCAAGATCGACACGGAGACCGGCAAGGCCACGGTGGTGGTCACGCTCAAGGATCCCTCGGGCAAGCCGATCAACGGCTTCGAAGGTCTGGCGATCGACGGCGGCATCTGCGCCGCCAAAGGCTTCGGACAGGCCGCGGCCATCGAGGCTCCGGCGCTCGACGCCCTGGGCCTGGGGCTGCTGGCCGCGGGGCTGGCGACCGCAGCTTTGATGGTATTGCGGCGGGTGTAGGGGCGCCCCTTGTGGGTGCCCTCCGGAGGGCGGCCACAAGAGCGCCCCTACAGCAGACTACTCGCCAGGTTCGCCAGCTCCGACCTCTCCCCCTTCTCGAGATTCACGTGCGAGTACAGGGCATTGCCCCGCAGGCGGTCGATCAGGTAGGAAAGGCCGTTGCTGTGGGCATCCAGGTAGGGCGTGTCGATCTGGAAGATATCCCCGGTCAGGATGACCTTGGTCTTCTCCCCGGCACGGGTGATGATCGTCTTCACCTCGTGCGGCGTCAGGTTCTGCGCCTCGTCAACAATGAAAATGACGTTCGACAGGCTGCGCCCGCGGATGTAGGCGAGCGGCACGATGTGGAGCTTCTCGGTCTCGACCAGCTCGTCGACCTTCTTGTACTCCCGCTCACGCTCGCCGAACTGGTTCTTGATGATGCCGAGGTTGTCCCAGAGCGGCTGCATGAACGGGTTGATCTTCGACAGGATGTCGCCGGGCAGGAAGCCGATGTCGCGGTTCGATAGCGGCACGATCGGCCGCGCCAGGTAGATCTGGCGGAAATCGCGCCGCTGCTCCAGGGCGCCGGCGAGCGCCAGCAGGGTCTTGCCCGTGCCCGCCGCTCCCGAGAGCGTCACCAGTGGAATCTGCGGGTTGAGCACGGCGTGGAGGGCGAAGGTCTGCTCGGCGTTGCGCGGCGAGACTCCATACGCCAGCGGCTTGATGATCCGCTCCACCCGCTCGGTGCGCGGGTTGTAGTAGCCCAGGCCCGACCGTCCCTGGCTGCGCAGGATGAAGTAATGGTTCGACGTCGGGCGGTCCGAGGTCGGGAACATCTCTTCCACAGGCACCGACTCCTCGCGGTAGAGGCGGTCGATGATCTCCGGGTCGGGCAGCTCGATCTCGCTCTTTCCCTTGTAGAGGTGGTCGAGATCCTTGATCTTGACGGTCTCGTAGTCCTCGGCCGGCAGCTTGAGGGCGCGGGCCTTGAGCCGCAGGTTGATGTCCTTGCTCACCAGAACGACCTTGCGGTCGGGCTCGGCGCGGGCGAGGCTCAAAGCGGCGTTCAGGATGCGGTGGTCCGCCTTCTTGGTGCCGAAGACCTCGGCGGCGTCGACCGGCGCGTTCTCGTCCGTGAGGACGCGGAACTTGCCGCGGGCCGCTCCATCGAGCGGGATCCAGTCGGCGAGCATGCCGTGCCCGGCCAGCTTGTCGAGCTGTCGGATGAACTCCCGGGCCTGGAGGTTCAGGACCGAGTTGCCTTTCTTGAACGTGTCCAGCTCCTCGAGCACGGTGATCGGAATCGCCACGTCGTGCTCCTGGAAGTTGTGGATCGCGTTGAAGTCGTACAGGATGACCGAGGTGTCGAGGACAAAGATCTTGCGTTGAGTACGGGGCATGAGGGGTGCGGCTCGCTCCTGGAAGAATCTGGACTCGAAGGCTAGCTCAGGACCGGCCGCAGAGCAAGTTATGCTTTCCCGGGAGGCTCAGAGGAGACATCGAGGCGCGGCTTTTGCAAACGGCTTTCACCGAAGTACCAACGAGGGGCCGCCTCCCAGACCAGCCCGAACTGGGTCGCGGCGCTCATGATGCGATCCATCGCCTCGTCGACTGAATCGGTGAACAGGATCCGCTCGCAGTCCGCGGGAAGGATCGTCTTTTCCTGGACCATGCCATGGCAGATGAAATCCGACAGGGGTTTCCAGTAGTCCTTCCCCATCACCACGAGGGGGAAGCTCCGGATCTTGCCGGTCTGGATCAGGGTGGCACACTCGAAGATCTCATCCATGGTGCCGAAGCCGCCCGGCAGGACCACGAAGGCGTAGGAATACTTGACCAGCATCACCTTGCGCACGAAGAAGTAGCGGAATTCCACCCAGCGATCCAGGTAGGGATTGGGGCTCTGCTCCTGCGGCAGGATGATGTTGAGGCCGATGGATGGAGCGCCCACGTCGCGCGCGCCGCGGTTGGCGGCCTCCATGATGCCGGGGCCGCCGCCGGTGAGCACCGTGAAGCCCGCCCGGCCCAGACGCCGGCCCACTTCGCGGGCCAGGTCATAGTACCGATGGTCTTCGGGGAACCGCGCCGAGCCGAACACGGTCACGCAGGGACCCACGAAATGGAGCGCCCGAAAGCCGCGGATGAAGTCGGCGGCGATCCGGAACAGCCGTTTGAGCTCGGAGGTGCGGGTGTGCGGACCTTCGAGGAACCGGCCGTCCTCCGGATTCTCGGTCCCCTTGCCCCAGCGCGGAGGCTCGCCGCTGCGTGCCGCAGCTTCCTTCTCGACGTCCGGAGCTTGCTTTGGCGTGGTATCCGGACGGATCTCCTCCATACGGCTCAGCTTAGCAAATTGATCCCCTTGTTCTTGGTCGGCCTCGTCCTGGCCCTGCCCGCGAGCGCCCCGGCGCAACACGCCCAGCCCGCGCAGCGCTTCCCCAATGTCCTGATCATCACCATCGACACGCTGCGCGCCGACCGGCTGTCCGCCTACGGCTATGGGCGGCCGACCACGCCGAACCTGGACCGCCTTCTTGCCCAGGGGGTGCGCTTCACCCAGGCGCGCACGGTCGAGCCGCTGACCAATCCGTCGCTCTGCTCGATGTTCACCTCGCTCCATCCGCACGAGCACGGCGCCACGCGCAACGGCCTCCGCCTGCGGCCGGACGCGACCTCGGCCGCGCGCGTGCTGGACCGCCGCGGCTATCGCACCGCCGCTTTCGTGGGCAACTGGACCCTGCGCAACGGCATCTCCGGCCTGGGCGACCATTTCCAGCGCTACGACGAGGTGTTCAGCCGCAAGCGCTGGTTCGGCATGTTCAAGGGGGAGGCCACGGCCGAGGACCTGACCGAGGCCTCGCTCTCCTGGTTGAAGGAGCAGCAAGAGGACCACCGGAAGCCGTTCCTCCTCTGGGTCCACTACGTGGAGCCGCATGCCCCCTACCGCCTGCAGGAGGATTTCGCCGGCCGGCTCGGTATTACGGTTGGCCCTCAGGTCGGAAAGGCGGAGGTTTCACGCCAGGACCGCTACGACACCGAGGTGGCCTTCACCGACCACCAGGTCGGCCGATTGCTGGCGGCGATCGAGCGCGATCCGTCGCTGGCGGCCAACACCCTGATCGTCTTCGCCGCCGATCATGGCGAGAGCCTGGGCGAGCATTCCTACTGGGGGCATGGCCGCAATCTCTATGAGCCCACGCTGCGCATCCCCCTGGGATTCATCTGGCCGGGCAAGGTCCGGCCCGGGGTCGTGGAGGCGCCGGCGCTGAACATCGACGTGGCCTCGACCGTGCTCGGCCTGGCGGGCCTGCCGATCCCGGGCACCTTCCATGGCTATGACTGGACGCCGGTCCTCATCCGCGGGGCGGAGCCGCCGCGCGACCGGGTGATGTTGTTCCAGGCCCACAAGGGAGCCGTCCTCTCAGCCCAAGAGGCCAAGAGCGCCCGCGCCAGGGGGCTGCTCGAGGTGGCGGTGCTCACCGGCTCGCGGAAGGAGATCTTCCGGATTGGAGAAAAGCGGCGCTGGCTGTTCGACCTGCTCAGGGACCCGAGGGAGATGCGGAGCCTGGGCGTGCGGGCCGCGTCCGTCTCTGCCGACCTACGGGGCTGGATGGCCTCGGTTACCAAGGGTCTGACCGCCTCGGACCGGGTGCTCGCCACCCAGATCGACCCGGAGAGCGCCGCCAGGCTTCGCGCTCTCGGTTATGCCGAGTAGGATACCGGCCATGTCGAATGTAAAGCCAATCTTCCTGCTGGCCGACAGCCAGCCCCTCTTCTGGCACGAGGAGAACGGCGAGCCGTTCCTCGCCCGCGCCCGCCGGCTCCTGGAAGCCGACGGCGCCGATGGGGATACCCGCCCTTTCAAGGCCGCCTACCTTGGCGCCTCCAACGGAGACGCGCCGGAGTTCTACCAGCTCTTCGAGGCCGCCATGGAGGAGATCGGCATCCGTGACTGCCGGCTGATCCCCTCGGATCCCCAACCGGAGGACCGGTCCTTCCTCCACCAGGCCGACCTGATCCTCCTCGCCGGCGGCGACGTGGAGCGGGGATGGGACGTGTTCGAGCGCACCGGCCTGCGCGACGCGATCACGCAGCGCTACTACAGCGGGTCCCTGCTGATCGGCGTCTCCGCCGGGGCGGTGCAGCTCGGTCTCAAGGGGTGGAACGAGGACGAGAAGATCTTCGACACCTTCCGCCTGGTGCCTTTCGTCATCGACGTCCACGACGAACCGAGCTGGTCCCGCCTGAGCCAGATCGTGCCGGCGGCGGGCGAGAACGCGCGGGGCTTCGGCATCCCAACGGGCGGCGGCGCGCTCTACCATCCGGACCATTCCGTCGAGCCGGTCCGCCATTCTCTGGTGGAGATGAGCCGGACGGACGAAGGGGTCCGGCAGGCCCTGCTCCTCCCAGGGGAGGTGGCGGAGGCCACCGAGGAGGAGCGCGGGACCTTCTCGCCGGAGACGCAGGAGCTCCTGGGTCGACTTCCGAACTGATGAAGCTCTATGCGCTGGCGGACCTGCACCTCCGCTACGAGGTGACGCGGCAGGCCCTGCAGGCTCTGCGTCCGCATCCCTACGACTGGCTGATCCTGGCCGGCGACGTGGGCGAGACCGAGGAGCATCTGCGCTTCGCCCTGTCGCTCCTCACCCGCCGCTTCGCCCGGCTCCTCTGGGTACCGGGCAACCATGATCTCTGGACCATCCCCAGCCGGACGGACGACCTGCGCGGCGAGGCCAAGTACCGCAAGCAGGTCCAGATCTGCCGCGATTTCGGGGTGCTGACACCCGAGGACCCGTACGTAACCTGGCCAGGCGGGGGTCCGAGCTGCATCCTGGCGCCGACTTTCGTGCTCTACGACTACACCTTCCGGCCGGACGGGATCGATTCGGTCGAGGGGGCCATCGCCTGGGCCGCGGAGGAGAACCTCCTCTGCTCGGACGAGGTGCTCCTCCACCCCGATCCGCACCCATCCCGGCAGGACTGGTGCGAACAGCGGGTGCGGGCGACCGAGCCGCGCCTGGCCGAGGCCGCGGCTCGCGCTCCGCTGGTGATCATCAACCACTTCCCCCTGCGGCGGGACCTGGCGATCCTGCCGCGCATCCCGCGCTTCTCCATCTGGTGCGGCACCCGCCTCACCGAGGACTGGCACGTCCGCTACCGGGCCGAGGCTGTGATCTACGGCCACCTCCACATCCGCGGCAGCTACCGCCGGGACGGCGTCCGCTTCGAGGAGGTCTCCCTGGGCTATCCGCCGAACTGGGACCAGAGCCTGGGCATCGAGCCCTACCTCCGGCAGATCCTCCCCCACCCGGAGGAAGTGCCGCAGCCTGCCCTGCCGCGCAAGCCGACGATCTACGAGCCGCAGGGCTAGTCACCGCCCCCTTCGAGATCGAACTTGATCCCCAGGTGGGCACTGAGCTGCTCGTCCACCTCGCCCAGGTACTCGCCGTGGTTGGCGTAGACAATCCCGAAGGGGATGGCCAGGTCGCCGAACTGGCGGGTCACGGTAAGCGTGGCCACGCCGCGGTCGCGGCGCAGAGGGTCGTCGCTCACGTCCTCGTACCGGGCGACGAAGTCGAGCCGCATCGGTTCCACGTCGGAGCCCCGCTGCGCGAACTGCCGGCTCCAGCCGCCCAAGACGATCAGCTTCTTCGCGCCCTTCAGTGTCAGGCCCGTGACCCCCAGGTTCGGCAAGTCGAACTTCTCCTCGCCCACGTCGACGTACTCGGCGGAGAAGGAGAGCTTCTGGCCCCGGTCGATGTCGGTCCGGCTGGCGGCCACGTTCCTGGTGAATTCGGCCAGACAGTCGCTGCGGACGGCGAGATCGGGGCTCGTCCCGTCGAGCGTCTTGTGGCAGCCGCTGGACATCACGCTGTTGAAGTTCGTGGACCCCCACTCGTAGGTGACCTTGACGGCGATCTCGTCGCTGCCCACCACAGGATCCCGGAAGCGCTTCAAAGCCGAGAACGTGAGCTGCGGCTGGTTGTCGATCAGGTCTCCGACATCGTCGATCCCGGCAGCGGCCAGAGCCTCACGATAACCGCCGATCAGCTCGATCTCCTGGGTGATGGCCTTCTCCAGCATGGCCTTCAAGGTAGCCCCGTCGGCACCCATCTCGTCGAAGGTCTTGCTGAAACCCGAGTCCGGGTGGGCCGTCACGAACTCGAGCACCATGCGGGTGAAGCCTTCCTCAGGCACCTCGAACCGCGCGGAGACGGAGGAGATCAGGGCGGAGACGCGGTTCCGGTACTGCTCGAAACCGCGGCCGTGCCGGCCGTCCATCCAGTTGAACGTGTAGCTGACCGCGTAGTCGGACAGGTCGCCGAGCCCCTCCTCGATCCTGCCGACGAGGTCGTCGCGCTCATCCTCCGGAAGCTGGCTCTTGATCCCGTCCGCCACGGCCGGCTGGCTGTTGACGATCGCTTGGAGCTTCGAGTTGTGGTCCTTGGTGAACCCGGGAATGAGGAAGTTGAGGTCGAGCGCGTAGGTCCCCACCGTGTCCCCCTCCTGCACATCGCCGAGCAGGCCGGTCAGGGCGAGGAGCGGCAGGAAGTCCGTGGTGTTCGAGGCCAGGTTCGCCCCCACGGTCTGCACGCCCGTGGGCTCGTCCTTGAGATCCTCGGCCTCGTCCTTGGTAGCCTCCTTCTCCTCCTCGTCGACGATCGCCTTGGACACTCCGGCCTCGCGGAACTCCCGGGTCCAGCACTCCTCCGGCGTGTCCGTCCCCAGGCACTCGACCTGGGCGGCCACCCGACCCGCGAGGCCCAGCGCAAACAGCAGCAGCATCAGAGCGGCGCGCCTCACTTGCCGCCCCCTTTCTTCGCGGCCTTCTTCGCAGGCTTTTTCGCAGGCTTCTTCGCCGGTGCGGGAGCCATGGCCAGGACCGGCGCCGCGCCGGCCACGGGCCGCACGACCAGGAGGATGAAGGTGCGGTCGAAGTCGCTCGCCTGGGTGATGGACTGGTCGTAGGTGTCCACCACCTTGCCGGCGGAGTCCACGACCTCCATCTGGAGGCGGGCCGTGGACTTCTTGAAGAAGTGCAGGTCGAGGCGGCCGAGATAGCCGCCCGTCGCCGCCAGCGGCCGGCTGAGGCCGGCGCGCAGCTCCGTGTCCATCCACTCCTCGCGGCTGCGGTCCGGGCGCTCCCAGGAGCCGTGCGCCACGAAGAACTGCTGGCTCGCGCTGCCCGTCCCCGAGACCTTGACCTTCAACGTGCTGTTGACCGGCACCTCGGAATTCGCAAAAGGCTCATCCATGATTTCCTCCGCAGAAAAACCGTCTCGTCCGTCCCATAGACGGACGCAGATAAGCCTTTCCCATCCGCCCGCTCTGGTTGGTTGCTATTAAAGATGAGAATACACCAGCGGGCACAGCTCGCCCCGCGCTTGACCCCCGCTCAGAACCGGGGCAGCGGCCGCGCGCTCCTGCCAAGCCGATGCGCACAAAGTGTTGATTTGCAACGAATTGCGATTTGGTTGTCCATCGGAGCCCCCCTTGCGGACACTTATAAGTAGGAGCTTGACGCAGTATGTCGCGCGAACCCTTCATTGCCGAGCGGCCGGACCTGGCATACCATGGTCCCTCTGAAGCTCCGCCCATGACGAAGCCCCTCACCGACGCCGCCGCCGCGTTGCGGATCGCGCTTTCCGGCGCTACCCGCGGGCTCGTGGAGCGCGAGGCGCTCGCCGAGCTCATCGCCCTCGCGGCCGTGGCCGGCGAGCACGTGCTCGTCATCGGCCCTCCTGGTACTGCCAAGAGCGAGGCCGTGCGCCGCATCGCCCGCGCCGTCGACGCCCGCCTCTTCGAGTACCTCCTCGGCCGCTTCACCGAGCCCAGCGAGATCTTCGGGCCCATCGACCTGCGCCGCCTCAAGGAGGGCTTCGTCGAGACCGAGACCTCCGGCATGCTCCCCGAAGCCGAGCTCGCCTTCCTCGACGAGGTCTTCAAGGGCTCCACCGCGATCCTCAACACTTTGCTGGGTATCCTGAACGAGCGCGTGTTCCGCCGCGGTCATACGCTGGTGCGCTGTCCGCTGCGTGTCTGCGTCGGCGCCTCGAACGCCCTGCCCGAGGACGATTCCCTCGCCGCCTTCTCGGATCGCTTCCTCGTGCGTGTGTTCGTGGACCCCGTCCCCGATCCGCGGCTGGAAGAGCTTCTCGAAGCAGGCTGGGGCCTGGACCACGACGAGGCTCCCGACTTCCAGCCCGCCAGCCTCACCGATCTCGACACGCTGACCGCCGCGGCCCGCCAGGCCGACCTCGCCCGCGTGCGGCCCCACCTTGCCCACGCCATCCGCCTGCTGCGCGGCGCCGGGATCGTGCTCTCGGACCGCCGGGCCGTCCGCGTCCAGGGGCTGGTCGCCGCGGCCGCCGCTCTCGCCGGCCGCTCGCGGGCCACGGATGCCGTCCTCTGGCCGCTGGTGCTCGCCGTGCCCACCCGCGAGCAGCAGGCGCTCGCCCGGGAGTGCCTGGGCGAGGTCCTGGCCCGGACCGAGAACTCCACGCTGCCGGCCGCTGCCGAGGAGGCCTCCCTCGGACCCCTGGCGCGCGCTTCCCGCATCGCCGCCGCCGGTCGCGACGCCTTGCGCGAGCAGCCCGGGGACGACGAGGAGTTGGAGGACTGGCTGCTCCGTCTCGAAGGCATCGCCCGCGAGATCGACGCCGGCTTTGCGCCCGAAACCTTGCCGCCCGAGCTGGTCGAAGTGCGAAAGCGCATCGTGGAGGCACTGCGCGCAGGCCCCGTCATTTCCGAAGGACCCGAGCTGAAGGCCGTCAGGAGCTCATGAACGACGAGCTGGTCCCCATCGCGTGGCGCCCGCGTTCGGCGCCGCTCGAGCCGGTCGGAATGGCGGCAAGGGGAGAAGCGGCGCGGGCCCTCGCCCGCCGGCTGCTCGCGCGCAGCGACGAGGACCTCGCCCGACTGACTGGCGTCGCTGGGCACGACCTGATCCTGGTGCTCGGCGACTCCGCCTTGCTCCCCTGGGTCGAAGGCGCGGCATACCTCGGCCGCGACGCACGCGCCCCGTCCCTCCTCTTGCCCACGAACCGCGAGCCCACGGTGCCGCTGCCGTTGCTCGAGCGCGCCCTCGTCCTCCGCGCCGGACACTCGAAGGCCGAGCCTCCTCTCGCGGTCCTCCTCGATCCGCCGTTCCTCGCCTCGGTCCTGGAGGCGCGCCCCCTGATCCGCCGCCGTCTCAGCTCCCTGCTGCAGGAGAAGCCCTGATGGACCTGCCGCGCGCCCTCGCCCACTGGGCTCCGCACCTGGGCATCTTCCCGCGCGACGTCGCCGTGTCTCTGGGCCCCGTCCTCCACCGGCTTTCCTTCGCAGTCGGCCCGCTCCAGGTGAAGCGGCTCCAGGCGGACGGCGAGCCCGACGGCTTCGATGGCCTGACGCGGCGCGGCTCCTACGAGCGGCTCCTCACTTCGGAGTGGCTGCTCGCCGAGGAGGCACCCGAGGAGTTCGTACGCCGCGCCGCGGAGGGTGAGCACCTGTTCCTGCACCAGGCGCGGCCGGTACCTGCCGCCTCGCGCGTGTCGGCCGCGGTGTTCGACGCCGGACCGAACCAGCTCGGCTCGCCGCGCATCGCCCAGCTCGCGGCGCTGATCGTCCTCTCGCGCCGGGCCGAGGCCGCGGGCGTCCGTTTCGCCTGGGGCATCCTTCAGGAGCCGGACGCTCCACTGTTCGAGAAGGTCACCGAGGCGGGCATCCAGCGCCTGCTCCAGGCGCGCACCCCTCACGAGGCAACCGATGGCCAGGTCGCGGCCTGGCACAAGCGCCTCCACGGATGGCGCGAGGCCGACGACATCTGGTTCGTGGGTCCGCCGCGGCTCTCCGCGGTGCCGGGCACCCGCGGCGCCTCCGTCCTGCAGGTCTGGGACGTGCTCGATCCCGAGGCCCGCCGGGTGGCGGTGAGGGTGCGCCGTGGTATTTCAGGGAGCGTCCCCTCCCCGACCATCACCCTGGAGCTTCCCGATCACGCCGCCTGCGCCCGCCTGCTGCGCGACCCGTTCTCGGCCGCGGCAGCCGCTCCGGACCGACTGGAAGCGGCGCTCGTGCCGGCGTCGGAGCTCCACTTCGCGGCCAACGGCTCCAAGCTCTTCGCCCGCGCCGCCGGGGGCGGCGTCGTCGCCTTCCCCGTGCCCAACTCCCCCCGGTCGCCGGCCGGCGCGCCGCGGCTCTATGACCCCTGGCCGGGCCAGCCGCCGGCCGCCGTCGGGCTCGCCCACGGCCAGATGATCCTCGCGACCGGCCTGCCGGACGGCGGCGTCGCGCTCTCGTACGCCAGCAAGAAGCGCGGAGGCGGCGGCACCCCGGGCGTGCCCTGTTCGCCCGTGGACGCCCCCTTCCGCGTCGGAGGCGCCGGGGCCCCGCTCCAGCCTCTGTTCCAGGTCGGCATCTACACCTATCTCCTGGACGCCGAGGGCACGCTCTTCCGCGTCTGGGACGGCGACCTGCTGCGGCTCGCCTCGCGGGTGTCGGCGGCGGCCTACGTGGCGGGCCACCTGGCGTTCGTCGAGGCCGCGCCTCCCGGAGGCCCGGCCCGCCTCACCGCGGCCCTCGCAGGCTCCGGCGCCCCGCGCACGATCCGCGTCCTGGAAGAGGCGGACGAGGGAGCGCCCGCGTTCTTCGGCTTCGGCGGTCATCTCGGCCATCCCGAGCACGGCCTGGTGGCCGTGGCGCAGCAGGGAGGCGCCTGGGAGATCTACGGCCGCAACCGCTCCTGGCTGGTCCCGTTCGAGGGCACCCGGGTCGTGGGCGTGGCGCGCAACCGGGAGCGGCACGAGCCCGGCCTTCTGCTCCTGGAAGGGGACGGCCGCGCTCTCCTCCTCGCCAGCCTGGGCGGGACCCGCCGCCTGCCCGCGGCTTCCGCGGAGATCCGGCACGCCGCGGCCTGCGCGGGTGCGCCCTGGATCGCGTGGGTCACGGTGCACGGCGAGCTGACGATCTACTCCCTGGACCACGACGCCGTGCTCCTCCGCCGCGTGCCGGGCACGCCCGACGAGGAGGTCCTGTGAGGGGACCGCTGCCGCGCACGCTGATCTTCCGCGGAGTGGTCGAGGCCTCGGGTTTCCTGATCGACGCCACGCTCGCCGGTCTTCTGGAGGCGCGCCGCCGGGTGCTGGAGCTCTGGGTGCCGGGCACGTCGGTCTACCGGGTCCCGCGCGGCTGGCTCGTCCGCCTGCCCGAGCCGCGCCGCGTGGCCTCCGACCGCTCGCCGGGGCTGCCACTGGTAGCGCAGCGGGTGGTACCGGGCAACGCGCTCCTGGGCGCACCCCTGGAAGCGCAGGAGCTGCGCGCCCTCGATCCCCCGGCTGGCGCCGTGGTGCGCCCCCGCGCCGGTCACACCGTCACGGAGAGGACCGCCGAAGCGGACCGGGAGGACCCCGCGGCCTGGCTCGACGTGGAAGACTTCGGAGTGATCGCCACAGCCTCGCTCGGCGCGCCGCCTGCGCAGCCGCGCCTGTCAGTGCCGGAGGCAGTGGCATTCGACGCCCGCTCGCGCATGAGGGGTGTGCCGCAGGCCGCGCCCGAGCTGGCCGAAGTGCTCGCCGCCTTGAGCCGGCGCGAGCCCACCGGCCGGACCTCCATCGCCAGGCGGCAACTCTCGCCCGTGGGGCTCGTCCTGGGGGGAGCCCAGACCCTGCGCTGGGCCCTGCGCGGCTGGCGGCGGCCCACCCTTGCGGGCGGGGACGTGGTCGCCCGGCCCACCTCCGGCCCCTGGGAATTCGGCGTCGCGCATCCGGCGCAGTCTTCCTCGCCGAAGCGAACCACCGCCCCGCTGGGCCAGCGGCTGACCGCCGGCTTCCACCGCCTGTCCGCCCGGCTCACCGTCGCGTCACGGCTGTCGCACCTGCTCGGCCGCCGCCACGCCGCCTACATCCAGAGGATGATCGAGCTGTTCGAGGATGGGGACCTGCGCGAGGCGCTGCGCTATGCCATCCCGCTCGGAGGCGAGGCCGGGGAGGCGCTCCGCGCTCTCCCCCTGCGGCTGCCGTCGCCCCGGCGTGATCTGGAGCTGCGAGCCGAGTCGACGCGGCCGGCCCTCCAACTGGCTCCGGACCTCCACACCGAGCTGCAGCGCATCTACCGCGCGGCCTTCGACCGGCTGGAGGCCCAGGGCCGGATCGAAGAGGCGGCCTTCCTGCTCGCCGAGGTGCTCAACGCGCACGAAGAGGCGGTCGCGTTCCTGGAGCGCCACGGCTCCCTCTGGCTCGCCGCCGAGATGGCCGAAGCGCGCGAGCTGCCGCCGGGCCTCGTGGTCCGCCAGTGGTTCCTGGCCGGCGACCGGGAGCGCGCCTTCTGGATCGCCCGCCGCACCGGCGCCTTCGCGGACGCGGTGACCCGTCTGGAGCGGACGCGCAACCAGGAGGACGCCGAGGCCTTGCGGCTGCTCTGGGGAGCGGGGCTGGCCGAGGCCGGCGACTACGCCGCGGCCGTGGATTCCATCTGGCCCATCCCCGAGGCGCGGCACATGGCCCTCGAATGGATGGACCGTGCCATCGAGCAGGGCGGCGGCCCTGCCGGCCGCATGCTGGCGCGCAAGGTTACGCTCGTGCCCGAGCTGTTCGAGGAGGTGCGGGAGCGCGCCCTCACGATTCTGGAGAACTGGCGCGCCGAGGGGGCTGCGACGCGGCTCGCCTTCGCCGACACCCTCTGCCAGGGGCCGAAGACCCCGGCCGCCAAGGCGCTGGCCCGGGCCGCGGTGCGCGCCATGGCCCGGGACTCGGGCCGCTTCGGCGCCCGCATGTCGCCGGCCCGCTTCCGCCAGCTCGTCGCTTTTGCAGAAGATGGCGCCCTGCGCGCCGACACGCCGGCCCTGCCCCTCCCTGGCCGCGAGCCCTGGATAGCCCGTGAAAAAGTCTGGAAGATCGAGATCGCGGGCTCGGACATCGGCACCCGCTCCGGCTTCGACGCGGCGTTCCTGCCGAGCGGCCTGACCGTCGTCGCGCTCGGGGAGGCCGGGGTGCGGATGATCTCGCGCGCCGGCCGGCCGGTGGCGGAGCTCGACCAGCCGGCCCATCACCTGGTGGTCTCCGACCTCGGGGACCGGGCCATCGCACTGGCCCGCCGGGGCACGTCCTGGCGCCTGGCGAGGATCGACCTGGCGAGCCGGCGGGCGGAGCCGTGGTGCGACGCCCGCTTCGAAGCCTTCGCCCCGGACTACGACGGCGCCCTCTGGCTCGTGGTCTCGCCGGAGGGCCTGGTCGCGGTGGACGCGACCTCCCGGCGCTTCGACGGCCCCTGGGGCACGCCGTTCGCGGGCCGCACGGTGATGGCGCTCGCCCGCTCGGCCACGCGTTGCTCGTTGGTAATCTCCTCCGGCGGCGGCGAGCCGGAAGCCTGGACCTACGAGGTGCCCGCCCTCCAGCTCCGCAACCGTCAGGAAGTGCCCCTCGTCGCCCGCGGAGGCGTGGGAGGCCCGCGCCAGCTCGCCGTGGCGCCGGATGGCACCGTGGCCGAGCAGTGGGTCTCGGCCGCCGTGCTCCACCTGAAGATCCATGGCGCGCCGCTGCTCCAGATCCCCCTTCCCGGAGAGGACTGGGAGCCGGGAGAGCTGGCCATCACCGGCGACTGGCTGGTGGGCTCGGCCTGCGGCCCGGCAGCCGCGCGCGTCTTCGTGGTCCACCGCGGCACCGGCCGCGTCAAAGCCGAAGTGACCCTGGGACGCGCCCAGCGGGTGGCCGTTCACTTCCAGGGCCACCTCCAAGGCCAGATCCTCTGCCTGACCGACGACCGCGGCCGCGTGCTGGTGCTCGACCTGGAGTACGGCCAGATCCGGCGCGACCTGCGGCTCTGAGCCGTCCGCGGCTCGCTTTCCTCCCTGGCGAGCACCATATTCAATGGGGGCGTGGGAGTCCTGCCGATAGCTTGCCAGTAGCCCACCGGAACGCAATCCATTCGCTGTGCTTGGTACCAGGCCGGATGATCCGGTCTCGAAGCCATATCCCGGAGGTTGTACTTTTATGCGAAGGATGGCACGTATCCTGTTGGCCCCCCTATGCCTCGCCGCGCTTGCGACGACCGGCATGGCCCGCGCGCAAGAGATCGAATCCATATCGAAGGCGGCGCTCCACGAAAAGCTCCGCCCCGCCTATGACGCTTTCAATCGCGATCCCGCCCTCAAGGAGCTGGAAAAGCAGGCGAACGCAGACCACAGGAACCGCGCGGCCGTCGATGCGCTCCTGAAGAGAATGCCGCTGTCGCCGCTCGATTACCTGGAGATCGACATGGAGGTGAGGCACTACGAGATCGTCGTGCCGCGCATCACCCAGGAGCACCACGTCCGGTGGATGGAGCTCAACCAGGCTCTGGCGCGCAGCCTCTACGGCGACGAGCACGTCAATCAGGTGCTGAGCCGGTGGCCCGCCGACACCGGTTCCGAGATCACCGGCATCGACGCCTTCGCTACGGCTGGCACCAACCGCAACGCGGCTTCGACCGACAGCCCCGCGCCCCTCGACTACGACGGCGAGATCCAGATCGCGGTCAACCACCGCAACACCAACCAGATGGTCGCCGCCGCCAACGCCTGGGGCAACGCCGGCGCCGCCTGCAACAACGAGGACACGCAGTCGGTCTTCTACTCGAGCAACGGCGGAGCGACCTGGGACTACACCTGCGCGCCGTCGAACAACGTGTTCACCCTGGGCTCCTGCACCGGCACCATCACCGGCTCCGATCCGGCGCTCTATTGGAACGACAACAACGAGGTCTTCCTCAACTACATGCTGCTCTGCCGCGGCGTCACTACGACTCAATATTCGATGATCGTGGCGCGCTCGGCCGACGGCGGCGCGACCTGGGTCAAGCAGGGCGTGATCAAGAACGCGTGGGCTACCGGGACCCTCGAAGACAAGAACTTCTACGTCATCGACAACACGCTGGCGAGCCCCTTCTATGGCCGCCACTACACCTGCTGGGACCGCGCCAACAACGAGAAGTTCGCCTACTCCTCGAACAACGGCGTGACCTGGACCGAGGTGGACCTGCCGACCGCTCCGGTCGGCGGCATCGACCTCGGCTGCGAGATCGCGGTGCAGAAGAACGGCACCGTGCACGTGGTCTGGGAATCGCTCGCCTGCGGCGCGAGCACCTGCACCGACGAGCGGATGTGGTACAGCCGGTCCACCAACGGCGGCGTTTCCTGGTCCGCGGCGGTCCAGGTGCATGACCACAACCTGACCGGCTTCTCCGGCACCAACATGCCGCCGGTCGCCGACAGCCGCGGCATCGCTCCCTTCGGCGCCGTCGACGTCGACAACTCGGGCGGACCCTGCGACGGCACGCTCTACGCCACCTACGGCGACTACACCTCGGGCGGTGCCACAGAGACCGACATCTGGGTCACCCGCTCGACCAACAACGGCGCCACCTGGCTGGCGCCGGTCAAGGTCAACGACGACGGCCTCGCGGGCCGCACCCAGTTCCACCCCTTCCTGCAGGTGGACCAGTCCAACGGCAGCGTCGTGGTCGCTTGGCACGACGCCCGAAACGACGTCAACAACCGGAAGGTGGAGTACTACACGACCCGCTCGACCAACTGCGGCGTGAGCTTCGAGGCCAATACCAGGGCCAGCCAGCCGTCGGCCGAGTTCAACAACAGCGGCATCAGCTACACCGACGAGAACACCATCGACAACGCCAACCGCAACCCCAACCAGTACGGCGAGTACATGGGCCTCGACGTGAAAAACGGCAAGGCCTACATGGCCTGGGTCGACTCGCGGCACTTCTACCCCGGCTCGTCCACCAACACCCAGAAGGAGAACGTAGGCTTCGCCGTCGTCGACTTCGGCTCGGCCTGCGTGCCGCCGGCGGTGCCGACCGGAGTGTCTGCGGCTGCCGCGAGCCAGACCCAGATCAACGTGGCGTGGACCGCCTCCGCGGGCGCGACCTCGTACAACATCCTGCGCTCGACCACGAGCGGCGGCCCGTACAGCCTGGCCGGCACCTCGCCCATCGCGTCGTTCTCCGACACCGGCCTGACCTGCAATACGGCCTACTTCTACGTCGTCCAGGCGGTGGGCGCCTGCGCCTCGGCCAACTCGGCCCAGGCGACGGCGACCACCAGCGCCTGCAGCGGCAACCAGGTTTTGACCTTCTCTTCCGCTCCCGCCGTGGCGATCCCCGACAACAACGCCACGGGCGTCACCAGCACGATCAACGTGCCCAACTCGATGACGATCACGAGCGTCAGCGTCAACGTGGGCATCACCCACACCTACCAGGGCGACCTGGAAGTGGCGCTGATCGGTCCGGACAACACGACGGTCCTGCTGCACAACCTGACGGGCACCACCACCGACAACATCAACACGACCTACAACATCACCACGCGCTCGGCGCAGGCCCTGACGGCGTTCAACACCAAGAACACCTCGGGAGCCTGGAAGCTGCGGGTGCGCGACCTGGGCCCGGCCGACACCGGGACGCTGAATTCCTGGAAGGTGACGTTCAACGGCTACTCGACGCTCACGGCCAACACGGCGATCCCGGACAACAACGCGACCGGCATCACCAGCACGATCAACGTGGCGGCCACGGGAACCATCGTCAGCCTGAGGGTGCGGGTGGACATCACTCACACCTACCAGGGAGACCTGGAGGTGGCCTTGATCGGCCCCGACAACACGACCGTGCTGCTCCACAACCTGACGGGCACCACCACCGACAACATCAAGACCGTCTACGCCGACCTCACGGCCCCGGCGGCGGCGCTCTCGGCGTTCACCGGCAAGGCCATCAACGGCGCGTGGAAGCTGCGCGTGCGCGACCTAGCCGCGGCGGATACCGGAACTCTGGGATTCTGGGAGATCGACTTCCGGACGAACTGAGCGCAGGATGCCCCTGGTGCCTCCCGGCACCAGGGGCGTTTGCGTCTGGTGTATCCTCCACGGCCATGCCCCCCATTACGTATGGCCCTTCCGGCGCGCCTTCGGAATCACGCCCGCGGAGTACCGCCGGGGCGCGCAAGAGACGTCCAAGAGCGCAAGCGACATCCAAGACGACTGAAGCGCCGGTCGTCTAGAGAGCCCCCATGGCACCTGGAAAGATCCTGGAAAGATCCCGCGGCTGCTCTTCTTCCTCCTTTTCGCGGCCTCCGCTCTTGCGGCCGAGACCACCCGTCTGCTCCGCTATCCGGACCTCAACGGCGGCTCGGTCGTCTTCACGTATGCCGACGACCTGTGGCTCGTCCCCAGCGCGGGCGGGCGCGCGGCGCGCCTCACCCGCTTCCCGGGCAAGGAGCTCAACGCCCGGATCTCGCCGGACGGCAAGCTCGTTGCCTTCACCGCGCTCGCGGAGGGCAATTTCGACGTGTACGTGGTGCCGATCAGCGGTGGTGCGCCGCGGCGCCTGACACATCATCCCGCGTTCGAATTCCTTGTCGGCTGGACTCCCGACGGCCGCTCGATTCTGTTCACGTCGCGGCGCAGCAGCTTCACGCATCCCCTCGACAAGCTCTTCACCGTCCCGCGGGAGGGAGGCGCGGCGGTGCAGCTTCCAATGGCGCAGGGCGGACCCGGATCGCTGTCTCCCGACGGCAGGCAGATCGCCTTCAATCGCAATTCGAGCGAGTCCTGGAATCCGTTCCGCGGCTATCGCGGAGGACGGCGCGCCACGATCTCGGTGTATGACTTCGCCGCCCGCCGCGAGACGGCCGTCGCGGCCTCGGACGGCAACGACGTCTTCCCGATGTGGTGGAGGGACTCGATCTACTTCGCTTCCGACCGCGACGGCCGCATGAACCTCTACGAGTACGAGGTGGGCAGCCGAAGGGTCCGGCAGCTGACACATCATCGCGATGCCGACGTGCGCCACCCGAGCCTCGCCCCTGGAGGCCGTCCACGGATCATCTATGAGCTCGGCGGCGAGCTGCACGTGTTTTCGATCGCAGGCGGCAGAGACGAAACGCTGAGCGTCACCGTGGGCGAAGAGCTCCCGGAGAAGGCGCCGCGGCAGGCCGCGGTGGCGCCGTACGTGACCTCCTTCGCGGTCGCGCCCGGCGGCGAGCACGCCCTCGTCAGCGGACGCGGCGAGCTGTTCGAGATCACGGCGGCGACGGGAGCCGCGGACAACCTGACGCGGACCTCGGGCGTCCGCGAGCACGGCGCGGTCTACTCGCCGGACGGGCGGCAGATCGCCTACTCGTCCGACGCGAGCGGCGAATACGAGATCTATCTCCGGAGCCCCGACGAAGCGGCGGGCCGGAGGCTCACCCGCGAGGGCCCCGGCTTTCGCCAGGGTTTGCGCTGGTCCCCCGACGGACGCAAGCTGCTGTTCGCCGATCAGACGCAGTCGCTGAGCCTCCTCGACGTCGCCACCGGCGCCGTCGTCCGGATCGACACCTCGCGCACCGCGCCGATCGAGGGGTACGACTGGACCCCCGACAGCGCGTCGGTCGTCTACGCGAAGATGGAGGACAACCTGCTCAACCGTCTCTACCGCTACGACGGCTCCAGCGGGAAGAGCACGCCGCTGGGCGACGGGATGACCGACGACGCTTCGCCGGCTGTCGACGCTTCCGGGAAGCGCGTCTACTTCCTCTCCGCGCGAACCTTCCAGACCTCGTTCAGCGACTTCGAGCAGACCTTCGGCTTCAACGACACAATCGCCGTCTACGCGATGCCGCCCGACGGCTCGGCGACGGTGGAACGCCTGCCGATCGGCTCGGGCTCGCTTTCGCAGCTGGCGTTCGCCGGAGGCCGGCTCTTCTACCTCGCGCGCGACCGGCGCACGGGCGCGCAGTCGCTGCGCTCCTTCGATCCCGCGCAGGCGCACGAAGAGACGGTCGCGGAGGACGCCGCCGACTACCGCGCCGAGCGCGGGGCCGTGCTCGTCCGGTCGGGAGACCGGCTGTCGTGGCTCCCGCGCGCCGGCGACGGTTTCGATTTGAACCGGCTCGCCATGGAGCTCGATCCGGTCCAGGAGTGGCGGCAGATCTTCCACGACGCGTGGCGCCTCGAACGCGACTACTTCCACGAGCCTTCGATGAACGGCGTCGACTGGCCGGCCCTGCGGACGCGGTACGAGCGTCTCCTGCCGAGCGTCGGCAGCCGCGAGGACCTCAACTACCTGCTGGGACTCCTGGTCGCGGAGCTCGGGACGTCGCACACCTGGGCCTTCGGCGGCGACATGCCGCAGTACCCCGGGAGCCCCCCTGGGGTCCTCGGATGCGACTTTGCCGTCGAGCAGGGCCGCTACCGCATCGAACGCATCGTCCGCGGCGACGGCAGCGCGCCCGAGACCCGCTCGCCGCTCGCCACGGCGGAGGTCCATCCGGGCGACTTCGTGCTGGCCGTCGACGGCCGCGAGGTCACGGCCACCGACGACATCTACTCCCTGCTCGTCGCAGGCAAGGAGATGGCTCTCACGATCGGTCCGGCCCCGGACGGCCGCGGCGCGCGGACGGTGAAGGTCACACCGGCCGCGAGCGACATGGAGGCCCGCTACGTCGACTGGGTGAACGGCAACCGCGCCCGGATCGCGCGGGCGACCGCCGGCCGGTGCGGCTATGTCCACGTGCCGAACACCGGCCGCGCCGGTATCGCCCGCTTCGCCCGCGACTTCTTCGCGCAGATCGACAGGGAGGCACTGATCGTCGATATCCGCTGGAACAGCGGCGGGCTCTTCCCCGCCTCGATGATCGAGCACCTGCGGCGCATCCCGCTCGCGGCCTACGGACAGCGCCATGGAAACGACACCCGCGTCCCCGGGGCGGCGGTGCACGGACCGAAGGTGCTGCTGACGAACAACAACACGATCTCGGGCGGGGACGCGTTCGCGATCTATTTCCGTGCCGCGGGCCTCGGTCCGATCGTCGGCAGCCGCACCGCCGGCGCGACGATCGGCAACGTCGGCATGCCGCTGCTCGTCGACAACGGGGAGGTGGGCGTGCCCGCCCTCGCCTTCAAGCCGCCGGCCGGCGGTCCGCAGGTCGAGAATGCCGGCGTGACTCCCGACGTGGAGGTCGCGCCGGAGATCGACGAGCACGCCCAGGAGCCGGATCCCCAGCTCGCGAAAGCGATCGCGGTGATCCTGGGCCAGTTGGAACGATGACAACCGTCACGGCACCCGCTTCAGCTCTTCGGGCTTTTCCCCCCGGTCCATGATCAGTGCGACGGCCCGGCCCTTTTCCAGGCGGAAGGTGAGAGCGATCCCGGCGGCCATGCCGTAGTCGCCCCGGAAGGTGGTCGCAGAGGTGGGGACGAAGAGCAGGGTCAGCCCATCCGAGGAGCTCAGCCGCAGGCGTTTCCCATTGATCACATCCACGCGCAGCTCGAACCCACCCTCGCCGGCGCGATAGGTGCCGGCCAGGCGGTCCAGCTCGGCCGCGGCGACGGTCGCCTCGGGCTCGCCCAGGCTGAGCGCGAAGGCGGGGCGCTCCATGCGGGCCACGCAGGAGGTGTCGAACCGCTCGGTCGTGCCGCTTTCGATGAGCTTCACCATCATCTCCTCCTCGCACTCCCGCCCCTTCATGCCGTTGTTGCCGTGCGCCCCGTCGGGGACGACCACGTGGACGCCGCGGCGGAGCTGGCGCGCCACCTTTTCGCCGTCGCTCGACGGCGTCACGGGGTCGCGCTCGCCTGACACGAGCAGCGTCGGCACGTCGGAGACGGTCGGCGCGAGGACGTCCGGTCCGAGCTTCGCGGACGTCCAGGCCTTGCAGGCGGCCTGCTGCTGGCGGATGCGGAAATCGCCCACGAAGGTGCCGGCCACGGCGGCCTGGATCTCGTCCTCGCGGATGAAGGCGACGTCCTCGGCGCAGGTGACCGAAAGGAAGTAGCCGTCGGACGACAGGCCGGAGCCCCAGTTGCGGGCGACCTCGGCCAGCGGCCTGAAGTCGCCCTGGGCCGCGAGGTGGACGTAGAGCGGCAGTTGGGCTGCCGTGTCCGTGCCGTAGAGCATGTAGCGCAGCGTCTGCGCGACGCCGTCGCGGTTGAACCGCACCTCGAGAGACTTGCCCGTGCCGGCATCGATCAGCTCGGCGCGGGCTGGCTCTTTGCCGGTGCGCTGCAGGACCTCGGCGACCTCCTCGCGCAGTCTGGGAAAGGCCTTGTTGCACGCCGCGTCGCCCGCGCACTCAGCGATCAGCCCGTCGAGAGCTTTCTGGGCGCTCCGGGCGAACTGGAGCGGCGTGCGCGCGTCGTTCGGGACGATGCCGAAGAGGGCCGCCGTGCGCACCCGCGAGGGGTGACGGCGCATGTAGACGAGCTCGCTGCGCGTGCCATAGGAGCCGCCGATCAGGTTCAGCTTCTCGTAGCCGAGCGCCGCCCGCACCTCGTCGAGGTCGTCGAGGGCATTCGCGCTCGTGTACTGGCTCAGGTCCCTGGTCTTGCTCAGCTGCTCGTGACACGAGCGGACCCCCGCGAGAGGCACGAATTCGTCGAGGAAGCCCTGGACGTTCTGGATCCCCTGGATGCCGGGGCATTTGAGAGGAGCGGACTCGCCGGTGCCGCGGAGGTCGACGAGCAGCACGTCGCGCGTCTGGGGTCGCTTGCCGTCGGCACCGCGGAGCATCTGCGCGACCCAGGATCCCTCCTCGACGTCGCTCCCTCCGGGCCCGCCGGCAAAGTAGGTGACGGCATCGGGCAGCTTCTGCGGCGCGTTGGCCGGAATCACCACCACCCGGAGCGGGATCTTGCGTCCTGTCCCCGCCGCACGGTTCTCGAACACCTCATAGGTGCCGCAACGGGCGTCGTCCGGAAGGCCCGGCTTTTTGCACGGGGAGAGAGCGAGCTTTGCAGCGGGAGCGGCGGTACCGATCGCCAGGGCGCAGAAGAAGGTGATCGTCGCAAACGTCGAGATACGTCTCATGCAGAAGCCTCCTGGAAGTAAGACGAAGTCCGGCCCTCTCCGTTAGCCGGACTACGCGGAATCGCCACGAAAAGTTTCGTATATGATCCTCGTATGGGAGAGCCCATCGTCCTCTTCGACGGTGTCTGCAACCTCTGCAATGGCTCCGTCCAGTTCCTTCTCAAGCGCGACCCCGAACGGCGGTTCCGTTTCGCCGCGCTGCAATCGGACGCCGGGCGGAGCCTGATGGCGGAGCACGGGCTCATCGTGGACAGCCTGAGCAGCGTAGTGCTGATCGAAGGCGGGAAGGTCTGGCAGGAGAGCTCGGCGGCGCTGCGCATCGCGCGCCGTCTGCCGGGCGCCTGGAAGCTGCTCTGGGTCTTCGCGGCCGTCCCCCGGCCGCTGCGCGACGCCGTCTACCGCTGGATCGCCCGCAACCGGTACCGCTGGTTCGGCAAGGCCGAGACCTGCTGGCTGCCCACCCCGGAGCTCGAGGCGCGGTTTCTGAGCTGACTGCGACAATCCATGAGCGCAAGAGATCTCTTCGGCGATCCTGATTCCTTCGACATCGCCTTGCGGCTGTTCGCCGCCCTTGTCGTCGGCGGCCTCATCGGGCTGGAGCGGACCTATCGCGGCCGGCCCGCCGGCTTTCGCACCCATGCCCTGGTGTGCCTCTCGACGAGCCTTCTGATGCTCATCACGGTCTACGAGACCCGCTGGTTTGTCGGCCTCACCCAGGGGCGCATCACTCTCGACCCGACGCGGATGGCGCAAGGGATCATGACCGGCATCGGTTTTCTCGGTGCCGGCACGATCATGAAGGAGGGGTCGTCGGTCCGCGGGCTCACGACCGCGGCCTCGCTGTGGATCACCGCCGCGATCGGCATCCTGGTCGGGATCGGATTCTTCTTTCCCGCTCTCTTCGCGACAATGCTCACACTGGTCACTCTCTCGCTGTTCCGCTGGGTCGAAGACCGGGTTCCCGCGCAGTTCTATGCTCACCTGATCCTGCGCTTCGCTCTCCACGCAGCCATGCCGGAATCAGAGATGCGCCGGCTGTTGAAAGAGCACGGCTTCACCATGCACAGGCTGAGCTACCGGCTCGATTACGACTCGAACTCCTTCGAATACGAGGCGATCATCCGGAGCAGCCGGGCCGACAAGGCCAGGGGGCTCACCGATGCGCTCAGCAAGATCGAAGCGTTGAAGGAGCTCAGAGTGGTGCCGGCCGGAGAGTGAGCTACAGCGTCGGCACGCCTTTGCGCCGCCGCCCCCGGGGAAACGCTTCGTCGATCC
>DATLNC010000264.1:0-35874 GCA_035536935.1 Thermoanaerobaculia bacterium | reverse complement strand
CCTGGAGCTGAACCGCGGCCAGCGGCCGCCCATGAAGCTGGCGATCCCGCCGTTCCGCGGCACCCAGGCCCTCTCCGGGGCTGCGGCTGCCGCCGCCCGCGAGATGGAGCAGACCGTGCGCCGGGACCTGGAGAGCTCGGGCTACTTCGAGATCATCGGCCCTGACCGGATCGGAGCGGTCAAATGGAGCGGCGACATGCAGCGCGACGTGGAGCCGTTCCGCGCCCTGGGCGCCGAGACCCTGCTCCTCGGCGACATCCGCGCCGAGGGCGACAAGATCGTCTTCGAGGGCCGGCTGTTCGACATCGCCAGCGCCCAGCCCATCCTGGCCAAGCGCTACCGCGGCAGCGCCACCGTTTCGCGCCGCATCGGCCACACCTTCGCCGACGAGGTCATCCGCTACCTGGTCGGCAGGCCCGGGATCTCGCTGTCGAGCATCGCCTTCACCAGCGACCGCTCCGGCCACAAAGAGATCTGGGTGATGGACTACGACGGCCAGAACCAGCGCCGGATCACCGGCCACCAGTCGACCTCCATGTCCCCGGCCTGGAGCCCGAACGGCGACGCCCTGGCCTACACCTCCTTCTTCAACGGCCCGCCCTCGATCTACGTCGCCGACATGGCCACGAACCGCAAGCAGCCCGTGGTGACCTCCGGCTCTATGAACACCACCCCCACCTTCTCGCCGGACGGCGGCCGCGTGGCCTTCGCCCGCTCCGTGGAGGGGAATGTGGAGATCTTCAGCACCGACCGGACCGGCAAGGGCATGCGGCGGCTGACCCACTCGAACGCGATCGACACGAACCCGGCCTGGAGCCCGCGCGGCAGCCAGATCGCGTTCACCTCGGGACGGGGAGGCAACCCGCACATCTATGTCATGGACCCCGAGGGGACGAATCAGCGCCGACTGACCTTCGACGGCGACTACAACGACGGCGCGTCCTGGAGCCCCGAGGGGGACCTGATCGTCTACAGCAGCCGGCGCGGCGGGCGCTTCCAGATCGCGGTCACCAACGTGGTCACATTGGCAACCCGGGTCCTGACCTCCGGGGCCGGAGACAACGAAGCGCCGACCTTCTCGCCCGACGCGCGCAAGATCGCCTTCGTCTCCCGCCGCAGCGGGCGCAAGCAGATCTATGTCATGGATGTCACCGGCGGAAACGTGCAGCAGATAACACAGGAAGGCAACAACGACATGCCCGACTGGTCGAGAATCCCGGTAGAGCCGTGATAAAGTGAAAGACCCCTGGAAGTCCCCGTTGGTTTGACATGGAGAGGAAGAGCATGAACCGCAAGTTGATGATCTGGATGGTGGCCCCGTTGCTGGTGACGTTCCTGACCGGCTGCCCGAAGAAAAAGCCAGCCACGCCGCCGAGCGACCTTCCGGTCGAGACCCAGGTGGTGGAGACGCCGCCGCCGGCCACGACCCAGGAAGTCGTGCAGACGACCCCGACGGCGACGACCGAGGACGAGACCGAGGATCCGATGCTGTCGGGCGACCTGCAGGTCGTCAACGACGAGCTGCGGCGCCGCGGCTTCAGCCCGGACGTGTTCTTCGAGTACGACGAGATCTCGCTCTCCGACGAGACCCGCGAGCGTCTGGCCCGCAATGCCGAGCTGCTCAAGGCGCAGACCCAGTTCCAGGTGACGATCGAGGGTCACGCCGACGAGCGCGGCACCAACGAGTACAACCTGGCCCTGGGCGACCGGCGCGCCAACGCGGTCCGCGACTACCTGGGCTCCCTGGGAGTCGACGGCGGCCGGCTGCGCATCATCACCTACGGCGAGGAGCGCCCGGTCTGCACCGAGTCTGCGGATAGCTGCTGGTCGCAGAACCGCCGCGCCCACATGATCATCACCGGACGGGCCAACGTCGGTTGAGACGGAACAATATGCTGCGCCGTACCCTCCCCCTCGCCGTTTGTCTCGTGGCAGCTTCCGTCACGGGGTGCGTCACGCCCCAGGACATCGAGGGGCTGAACACGCAGCTCGCCGACATCCAGCGCCAGGTCCTGCAGATCCAGAAACAGGCGCCGAGCAAGGAGGAAGTCTCCAGCCAGATGACGACCCTGGGCAGCAACATGGGCCGCCAGATGGAGTCCCTGCTCAAGACCGAGGCCGACATGCAGGTGAAGCTGCAGGACCTGTCGAGCCAGATCGACGAGCTGCAGGCGAAGCTCGAGGACACGAACTACCGCCTGGCGCAGCTCTCCCAGCAGATCGCGGCCACGAACCAGGAGCTGAAGACATTCCAGTCGCAGCCGTCGCTGCCGCCGGCCGCGGGCCCTCAAGGGACGATCGGGGGGGATCCGCAGCAGCCGGCCCAACCGGGGGGAAATACTCCGCCGCCGCAGCAGAACCCTGGCGCAGGGTCCGGGGCGAATCCCCAGACTCTCTACAACTCCGCCTACAACGACTACCTGAAGGGCAGCTACGACCTCGCGCTGCGGGAGTTCCAGGAGTACCTGGACAACTTCCCGACGACGGACCTGGCCGACAACGCGACCTACTGGACCGGCGAGTGCTACTACCGCCAGCGGCGGTTCCGGCAGGCGGTCGACCAGTTCGACGCGGTGCTGGAGCGCTATCCGCGCAGCGACAAGGTGGCGGCGGCCACGCTCAAGAAGGGCTATGCCCTCCTCGAGCTGGGCGAGCGCTCCCAGGGGGTGGTCCAGCTCCGGCACGTGATCCGGCAGTACCCGACGAGCGACGAGGCGAACCTGGCCCGCCAGCGCCTGCGCGAAATCGGAGTTGACGCGAGCTAGCCGCCGGTGGTATAAACTCCCGTCGCACCTCTGCGCGGTGCGACTTCGTTTTTTCAACAGAACAGCATCGAGGAACTATGGCGAACACGAAGTCTGCCGAGAAGCGGCACCGTCAGAACCTGCAGCAGCGAGCGCGCAACCGGGCTCATCGCTCGCGCCTCCGCACCGCGATCAAGAACCTCCGCGCCGCCGTGTCCAGCGGCGACGCTTCGGCGGCCGAGGCCCTGCTGCCCACGACCTTCAGCGTGATCGACAAGATCGCCCAGAAGAAGGTCATCCACCGGAACGCCGCCTCACGCTACAAGGCCCGCCTCGCCAAGCGCGTCGCCGAGATGAAGCAGGCGGCGTAAGCCCCTCACCGCCGGGTCAAGCCCTCCCACCCAACTGGGTGCGGGGGAACGTGCATTCGCGCAGCCGGCGGAAAGCTTCTTCTTCCGATAGCTCCTCGATCCCCGCGACGAGGTCGTCTCCGCCGTCCTGTTCCACTTGGAGCTGCACGATCCCCAAAGCCTGCTCGGCGATGGTCGGCTCTTCGAAGACCTGGCTCAGTGGAAGCTCCACCTGGAACGAGGTGCGGATGCGCGAGAGGAGCTGGGTGGCGAGGAGGGAATGGCCTCCCAGGTCGAAGAAGCTCTGGTTGATCCCCGGCTCCTCCACGCGCAGCAACTCGGTCCACAGCTCCGCCAGCCTCCGCTCGACAGGCGTGCGCGGCAGGGTGAGGTCGTCTTGCCCGAGCCGACCCGCCCGGCTCCGGGCGAGGGCCAGGCGATCGATCTTGCCGTTGGGCGTGAGGGGGAGAGCGGCGAGGGTTACGAAGTCAGCCGGGATCATGTGCTCCGGGAGGAGATTGCGCAGGGAGGCGCGCAGGGCACCCGCAGTGAGGGTGGCGCTGGCGCCCGCCCGAGGGACCAGGAAGGCCGTCAGCCGCTTCCCACCGTCATCGTCCCGGGCCAGGACCACGGCCTCGAGCACCTCGGGGAGCCGGATCAGCGCCGCCTCGATCTCCCCCAGCTCGATCCGGAAGCCCCTCACCTTGACCTGATGGTCAACCCGGCCAAGGAATTCGATGCGCCCGTCGCGGCGGCGGCGCGCCAGGTCGCCGGTACGGTACAGACGCTCTCCAGGCTCCGTGGAGAAGGGGTTCGGCAGGAACCGCTCGGCGGTCAGCTCCGGCTGGTGGACGTAGCAGCGGGCCAGGCCGGTGCCGCCGATGTAGATCTGGCCCACAACGCCCATCGGGACCGGCTCCAGATCGTCGGAGAGGACGTAGACCTGCCGGTTGGCGATCGGACGGCCGATCGTGACCACCTCCGTGCTCCCCCGCTCCACCAGCTCTCCCGTGGTGTATAGCGTGTCCTCGGTCAGACCGTAGAGGTTGTAGGCCCGCTGGATGGAGGACCCTTCGTAGATTCTCTGCACCACGGCGTTTTGCAGCGGCTCGCCGGCAAGGTTGGCGACCCGGACGGAAGGCGGCACCGCACCCATCCGCACCAGCTCGGCAAGGGCCGAGGCGACAGTGCTGATCAGGGTCACCCGGCCGGCCGCCGGCAGCTCCGGGAGGCTGAGGGCGTTCTCAGCCACGAGGACGGTGCCGCCGCGGGTCAATGGGGCGAACAGCTCGAAGAGGGACGGGTCGAAGTTGAGGGACGTCGAGGCGAGGACTCCCTCCAGGTCCCCGTCCGTCCACCAGCGCCGGGTCCAATAGAGGAGGGCGACTGCGCTGTGATGCTCGATCGCGCAGCCCTTGGGCCGCCCTGTCGAGCCGGAGGTGAAGAGGACATAGAAAAGATCGCGCGCCGTCGCGCCGCCGGCCGGCCGCTCCGGGCTCGCCTCGCCGATGGCATCCGCGTGGCCGTCGAGGAGGACCGTCTCGGCTCCGTGCGGCGGCAGGGAGGCGAGGAGGCTGAGCTGCGTGACGACGACCTGGGCCTGCACGTCCGCGAGTATGGCGGCCAGCCGCTCCCCCGGATAGGTCGGATCGAGCGGCACGTAAGCGCCGCCGGCCTTGAGGATTCCGAGGACCGCCACCACCATCTCCTGCGAACGCTCGACGCACAGCCCGACCAGGGAATCTGGACCGACGCCGCGGTCCCGCAAGAAGTGGGCGAGGCGGTTGGCCCTCTCCTCCAGCTCGGCGTAGGAGAGCCTCTCGTGACCGAACACCACCGCGTCGGCGCCAGGGGTGCGGTCGGCCTGAAGCTCGACCAGCTGATGGACGCAGACGTCGCGCGGATAGTCCTCGGCGGTCCGGTTCCACTCCGCGAACTGCCGTAGCTCCTCTTGCGTGAGCAGGGGCAGCATCGCAACCGGCTCATCGAGGCGGGAGGGAAGCGCGCCGACGAGGGTTTCGAAGTGGGCTGCCATCGCCTTGATGGTGGCGGGATCGAAGAGGTCCGTGTTGTACTCGAATACCCCCACTGCGCCGTGGGGCGACTCGCTCAGGGAGAGAAGGAGGTCGAACTTGGAGGTCCCCGTGTCTCCTCCGGGCGCAGAAGGGGATGTCTTCCCGGGAGCCGCTTCGGAAGCCTCCTGCGGCTTCGTCGGCGCGTTCTGCAGGACGAACATGACCTGGAAGAGGGGGTTGTGGCTGAGGTTGCGCTCCGGCGAAAGCTCGTTGACGAGCATCTCGAAGGGCAGGTCCTGATGGGCAAAGGCGCCGAGCGTGATCTCCCGGACCTTTCCGAGGTGCTTCCGGAAAGTCGATTGCAGCGACAACCCGGTGCGGAGGACCAGGGTATTGACGAAGAAGCCGATGAGCCCTTCGATTTCGGACCGGGTGCGGTTGGCGATCGGCGAGCCGATCACCAGGTCGGTCTGCCCCGAGGTCCGGCCGAGGAGCACCTGGAAGGCGGCGAGCAGGGTCATGAAGAGCGTCACCCCGTCCTCGCGGCCGATCTCGTGGAGGCGATCGATGAGACCGGCGGACAGACGGACCGGCTCGACGGCGCCGCGGAAGCTCTGGATGGCTGGGCGGGCCCGGTCGCTCGGCAGCTCTAGGACGGGCGGCGCACCCGCGAGCTGCTCGCGCCAATAGCCGAGGAGCCCTTCAAGCACTTCGCCCTTAAGCCACTCCCGCTGCCACTCGGCGAAGTCGGCGTACTGCACCGGCAGCTCCGGCAAAGGCGACGGGCGGCTGAGGAAAGCCGACTCGTACAGCGTCTCCAACTCGCGCAGCAGGATGCCCGCCGACCAGCCGTCCGAGACGATGTGGTGCAGCGTCAGCAGCAGAAGGTGGTCCCGCTCTCCCAGGCGCACCACCGCGGCCCGCAGCAACGGGCCCTGCTCGAGGTCGAACGGGCGTTGCCCCTCCTCGGCCGCCAACCGGCGCGCCTGCTCCTCCCGCATCGCCGGCGGCCACCCCAGCAGGTCGAGCCACCCAATTGGTACCGAGGGCTCCGGAGCGATCTGCTGGACCGGCCGGTCGCCTTCCATCACGAACGTGGTGCGCAGCACCTCGTGGCGCCGAACCAGCCCCCGCAAGCTCCACTCCCGGGCGGGCAGGCTCAACACCGTCCGCAGCCGAAGCGCCAGCGGCACGTTGTACACCGAGCTCTGCGGCAGCATCTGGTGCAGGAACCAGAGCCGTTCCTGCGCGAACGACAGACGCGGACGATGGTCCCGCCGCCGGCGCGGGATGCGCGCCGGCCGCGCTGCCGACCCTGCGCCGGGAGCAGGCAGGAAAGCCGCGAGCGCAGCCAGGCGCGGCGTCTCGAAAACCTGGCGCAGCGGCAGCTCCACACCGAAGGCCTCCCGCACTCTCGCCGTCATCTGCGTGGCCAGCAGGGAGTGTCCTCCGAGGTGGAAGAAATCGTCCTCCGCTCCCACGTGCCCTACGCTCAGCACTTCCCGCCAGATCCGCGCCAGACCCTCCTCGGCCGGCGTGCGCGGCGCCACCGATCCCGTCTCCGGCTCCCCCTGTCCCCATTCCGGCACCGGCAGGAGGTTGCGGTCCAGCTTGCCGCTGGGCGTGCGCGGCAGCGATTCCAGAACCACGATCGCGGACGGCACCATGTAATTCGGCAGATGCACCTGGGCAAAGGCCCGCAGCCCGGACGGCGACGGTTCCTCCCCGGCAGCCACCACGTACGCCACCAGCCGGCGGTCTCCCGGGGAGACCTCTCGCGCCACTACCACCACTTCCTGCACGCTCTCATGGCGCCCTAGGACCGATTCGATCTCACCCACTTCGATGCGGTAGCCACGCACCTTCACCTGCTCGTCCATACGGCCCAGGAACTCCAAAGCTCCGTCCCACTGATACCGGCCCAGATCCCCGGTGCGGTACAGACGCTCTCCGGCACCTTCCAGCATGTTCGGAACGAATCGCTCCGCGGTCAGATCGGCGCGGTCCAGGTAGCCCCGGCCCAGGCCCGCGCCGCCGATGTAGAGCTCACCCACCGCACCCGGCGGCACCAGCTCCAGGTTCCGGTCCAGAATATGGAACTGCGTGTTGCTGATCGGCCGGCCGATCGGAACCACCCGCCGCGACGAGCCCGCCGGGCACGTCCACCATGTCGAATCGATCGTCACCTCTGTCGGACCGTAGATGTTGTGCAGGCCCGCACCGGCCAGACGCGCGTGGAACCGCTCAGGCAACGAGGGCGGCATCGCCTCGCCACCGCAGAAGACGTGGCGCAACGTCCGGCACGACGACTCCAGGCCCGGCGTCTCCACGAACATCTGCAGCATCGAGGCGACGAAGTACACCGCCGTGATCCCACGCCTCTCGATCTCATCGCGTACGTACTCGTTGTCCCGGTGCCCCCCGGGCCGGGCCATCACCAGCTCCGCTCCGGTCATCAGGGGCCAGAGGAGCTCGAAGACCGACACATCGAAGCTGAACGGAGTCTTCTGCAGCAAACGGTCCGCGGGCGTCAGGCCGAACGTCTCCTGGAGCCAGAGCATGTGGTTGGCCAGCGAGCGGTGCGGGATCACCACGCCCTTCGGGCGGCCCGTCGAGCCCGAGGTGTACATCACGTAAGCCGGGTTTCCCGCTGTCACCGTACCAGGGTCGTCCCACCCGTCCTCCACCGCGGTGAAGTCCTCCTCCCGGTCCAGGCACAGCACTGGAGCCTCAGGAGGCGGCAGAGACTCCAGAAGTCTCTCCTGGGTCAGCAGCACCGCCACCCGGGCGTCCGACAGCATGAAGGCAATCCTCTCCGCCGGGTACGAGGGGTCGAGCGGCACATACGCACCCCCGGCCTTGAGCACCCCCAACAGCCCCACCACCAGCTCCAGCGAGCGCTCCGCGCACAGACCCACCCGGACCTCCGGTCCCACACCCATCGAGCGCAGACGCCGCGCCACGGCTTCCGAGCGCCGCTCCAACTCGGCGTAGGACAACACGCTCTCCTCGAACCGCACTGCCGGCGCCTCCGGCGTGCGCAGCGCCTGCGCCTCGATCCAACGGTGCAGGCAGACGTCCAGCAGGTACTCCCGGCTCTGCCCACGCCAGCCCTTCAGGAGCCCGCGGTCCTCGGACGTCAACATCGGCAGAGCCGACAGCCGAGACTGCGGGTTCTCCACGATTCCCGCGAGCAACCGGCCCAGATGCGCCGCCATCCGCCGCACCGTCACCGCCTCGAACAGATCGGTGCTGTACTCCAGCCGTCCCTGGAGCCCCCACGGTGTCTCCGCCCAGGCCAGCAGCAGGTCGAACTTCGCCGTACCGGTCTCGATCCCGAGGTCCCCAGGCTTCTCCTGGGGAGGCTCCTCATTTGCAACCGGCGAGACGTTCTGGAAGACGAACATCACCTGGAACAGCGGGTTGTGGCCCAGGCTGCGCTGCGGGTGCAGCTCCTCCACCAGCTTCTCGAACGGCAGCTCCTGGTGTTCGTACGCGCCCAGCGTCACCTCCCGCACGCGACTCACCAGCTCCGGGAATTCCGGATCGCCGAAGGTGTCCAGACGCAAGGCCAGCGTGTTGACGAAAAACCCGATCAGCCCTTCCAGCTCCGACCGCGTCCGGCCGGCGATCGGCGTCCCCACCACCAGGTCCACCGCCCCTGTGTAGCGGTGAAGCAACGCCGTGAAGGCGCTCAGCAGGACCATGAACAGCGTCGCCCCTTGCTCCTGGGCGAGTGCTTTGAGCCCCTCGACCTCATCCCTCGGCAAAGACAGCGCCTCAGCCGCGCCGCCCTGAGTCGGCATCGCCGGCCGCGGCCGATCCAAGGGGAGGTCCAGCACCGGTGGAGCTCCCGACAACCGGTCACGCCAGTACGCCAGTTGCCGCGCCAGCTCCTCCCCCTGCAGGTGCTCCCGCTGCCAGACCGCGTAGTCCGCGTACTGCAACGGCAACTCCGGCAGCGGTGACGGACGACCCGCCAGGAAGGCGTCGTAGATGGCGCCCAGCTCCCGGAACAGGATTCCCAACGACCAGCCGTCAGCCACGATGTGGTGCACCGTCAGCAGCAGCAGGAAATCCTGATCTCCCAGGCAGAGCAGGGTGGCCCGGAACAGCGGGCCCGCGGTCAGGTCGAATGGCCGGCGCGCTTCCTCCCCAGCCAGGCGCCGTGCCTCCGCCTCCCGCGCCCAAGGCGCCCAGCCCCGCAGGTCGAGCAACCCAAGGCTCACCTTCGACTCCCGGGCGATCACCTGCACCGGGTTGCCCGACACGCTCCGGAACGTCGTGCGCAGCGCTTCATGGCGGCGTACCAACTCTCCCAGGCTCCGTTCGAGCACGGCGGGCGCCACCGGCACGCCAAGGCGCATCTGCGCCGGCACGTTGTACGCCGCGCTCCCGGGCTGGAACTGGTCGAGGAACCAGAGACGTTCCTGGGCGTACGATACCGGCGCCTCTCCGTCCTCGCGCAGGCGCGGCGCGATCCCTTTCCCTCCCTCCAAAGACACAACGGATGTTTCCCCGATCTCCCGGGCCATGGCGGCGACCGTCCGAGCGTCGAAGAGCAGGCGCAGCGGGACGTCGAGCTGCAGGGTCTCGCGCACCCGGGACATCACTCGCGTGGCGAGCAGCGAATGGCCTCCCAGCTCGAAGAAGTCGTCGTCAGCGCCCACATGATCCAGCCCGAGCACGGACGCCCAGATCCCGGCGAGGGCCTGCTCCAGGCCGGAGAGAGGAGAGAGCGCGTCGCCTTCGTGCGCAGCGGCCGGACCCGAGGCGGAGGGCGGGGGCAGAGCCGAGCGGTCGAGCTTGCCGCTCGGCGCGACCGGGAAAGCCTCGAGGAACACGAAGCGGGAGGGGAGCATGTACTCGGGCAGCTTCTCGCGCAGGAACGCCCGCAGCTCGGCGGGAGCGGGCGGGGCCGCGCCCGCGCTCGCAAGATAGGCGACGAGGCGCGGATCGCCGGGCTCGTCCTCGCGGATCATCACGACGCACTGCTCCACCTCGGGGTGAGCGGAGAGCACAGACTCGATCTCGCCGAGCTCGATGCGGTAGCCGCGCCACTTCACCTGCGCGTCGATACGGCCGAGGTAGTCGAGCTTCCCGTCCGGCAGGAACCGCGCCAGGTCGCCGGTACGGTACAGGCGGACTCCGGGCTCCTCCGCGAAGGGATCGGGAATGAACCTCTCGGCAGTGAGCGCGGGGCGTCGCAGATAACCCCGCGACACGCCGATGCCGCCAAGGCAGAGCTCCCCCGCGGCTCCCAGCGGCACCGGATCGAACCGCTCGTCGAGGACGTGGACCCGCGCCCCATGCATCGCGCGGCCGATGCTCGGCTTGCGCTCTCCGTTCTCGCAGCGCTCCATAGTGGCGCACATGGAGCATTCCGTCGGCCCGTAGGCGTTGATGAAGAGCCGGCCCGGCGCCCATTCGGAGACCAGGCGGGCGTTGCAGGCCTCGCCGGCCACGATCACCGTGTGCAGCGGGGTTGGCTCGTCGCTGGGGAGCGTGGCGAGCGCCGAGGGCACCAGCAGGACCGTCGTTACCTCCAGATCCCGGAACAGCTGGACGAGCTCCGGCCCGGGCAGGAGGTCCCGCGCGTCGGCGACACAGAGAGAGGCCCCGGTGGAGAGCGCCAGCACGATCTCGAACAGAGACGCATCGAAGGTGCAGGTGGCGAACTGCAGGACTCGGTCGCCGGGCCGGGAGCCGACCAGCTCCCGCATGCCCTTCACGGTGTTCGTAAGCCCGCGATGAATGTTCAGGACCCCCTTCGGCAGGCCCGTCGAGCCGGAGGTGTAGATGATGTAGGCCAGGTTGTCGGAGTCCAGCGCCATGGGCCGCAGCCTTCCAGGGCACCGAGAGATCTCTTCCCGGTCCCGGTCGAGGCAGACCACCGGGACGTCGAGCGGCGGCAGCGCGCCGAGGAGCCTCTCCTGGGTAAGAACCACCGTGGGCCGGGAATCGCTCATGATGAAGGCGATCCGGCTCTTGGGGTGGAGGGGATCGATCGGTACGTAGGCGCCGCCGGCCTTGAACACCGCGAGAATGGCGACGATCAGCTCGAAGGAACGTTCGACGAAGAGGGCCACGAGGGCTTCAGGCCCGATCCCCAGGGTGCAGAGATAGCGGGCCAGCCGGTTGGCCGCGGCGTCGAGCTCGCCATAGGTCATGCTTCCTTCGGCGGAGATCAAGGCCAGGGCCCCGGGGTTTCGCGCAGCCTCCCATTCGAATAGGGAGTGGGCATAGGGTTCCGACAAGCCGTCCACAAGGGCGGCGCCCCACTCGAGCAGCACCTGGTGGCGCTCCGGGCCGCTCGGTCCGGCGAGCGTACGGAAGGGCTCCCGGGGGTGCGCCGCCAGGTTCGCAAGAAGGCTCTCCAACCGGTCAGCCATCCGCTGCACGGTCGTCGTGTCAAAAAGGTCTAGATTGAACTCGAAGGCACCGGTGAGATCTCCCCCGGGGCCTTGGGCGAGCGAGAGGGAGAGATCGAACTTGGCGGTTCCGGTGCCGGCGGGCGGCGCCTCTTCCTGCGGGGCCGCCGGATCTCCACTCCTGCCCTGGTGCTCGGCAGCCGTGAACCCGACCTGGAAAAGGGGCGAGTAGCTGAGGTTTCGATGTGGCTGCAGCTCTTCGACGAGCCTCTCGAAGGGCAGGTCCTGGTGGGCATACGCTTCGAGCGTGGTCTCCCGCACCCGCCTGATCAGCTCGGCGAAGCTCGGGTGTGCGGCGAGGTCGATCCGCAGCGGCAGGGTGTTGACGAAGAATCCGATCAGGCCCTCGAGCTCGGCTCGGGGCCGGTTGGCGATGGGAGCGCCGATCACGAGATCCGTGGGCCGCGTATGGCTCCCGAGGAGCGCGGCAAAGCCGGCCAGGAGGGTCATGAACAGGGTTGCCCCTTCCTGCCTCCCCACGTCCTGGACGGCCGCCGCCACGGCTGCGGGGACCCGGAGCGGCACCAGCGACCCGCGGAAGCTCTGAATGGCCGGGCGTGGCCGGTCGGTCGGCAGCTCGAGCACGGGCGGCGCCCCCGCGAGCTGCTCGCGCCAATAGCCGAGGAGCCCTGCGAGCACTTCGCCCGTGAGCCACTCCCGCTGCCACTCCGCAAAGTCGGCGTACTGCACCGGCAGCTCCGGCAACGGTGACGGGCGGCCGAGGAAGGCCGACTCGTACAGCGTCTCCAGCTCGCGCAGCAGGATGCCCGCCGACCAGCCGTCCGACACGATGTGGTGCAGCGTCAGCAGCAGCAGGTGGTCCCGCTCGCCCAGGCGCACCACCGCGGCCCGCAGCAACGGGCCCTGCTCGAGGTCGAACGGCCGTTGCGCCTCCTCGGCCGCCAGCCGGCGCGCCTGCTCCTCCCGCATCGCCGGCGGCCACCCCAGCAGGTCGAGCCAGCCAATCGGTACCGAGGGCTCCGGGGCAATCTGCTGGACCGGCTGGTCCCCTTCCATCACGAACGTGGTGCGCAACACCTCGTGGCGCCGGGCCAGCTCCCGCAAGCTCCACTCCAGGGCGGGAAGGCTCAACAACGTACGCAGCCGAAGCGCCAGCGGCACGTTGTACACCGAGCTCTGCGGCATCATCTGGTGCAGGAACCAGAGCCGCTCCTGCGCGAACGACAAGCGCGGACGATGCTCCCGCCGGCGGCGCGGGATGCGCGCCGGCCGCGCTGCCGACCCTGCTCCGGGAGCGGGCAGAAGAGCCGCGAGCGCGGACAGCCGCGGCGTCTCGAACACTTGGCGCAGCGGCAGCTCCACGCCGAAGGCCTCCCGCACTCTGGCCGTCATCTGCGTGGCCAGCAGGGAGTGCCCTCCGAGGTGGAAGAAATCGTCCTCCGCTCCCACGTGCCCCACGCTCAGAACCTCCCGCCAGATCCGCGCCAAGCCCTCCTCGGCAGGTGTGCGCGGCGCCACCGATCCTGTTGTCTCCTCCTCCCCCTCTCCCCACACCGGCGCCGGCAGAAGGCTGCGGTCCAGCTTGCCGCTGGGCGTGCGCGGCAGTGATTCCAGCACCACGATCGCGGAGGGCACCATGTAGTCCGGCAGATGCACCTGGGCAAAGGCACGCAGCTCGGACGCCGACGGTTCCTCCCCGCTAGCCACCACGTACGCCACCAGCCGGAGATCTCCCGGCGAGACCTCTCGCGCCACCACCGCCACCTCCTGCACGCTCTCGTGGCGGCCCAGAACCGCTTCGATCTCCCCCGTCTCGATGCGGTAGCCCCGCACCTTCACCTGCTCGTCCACCCGGCCCAGGAACTCCAGGGCTCCATCCCACTGATACCGGCCTAGATCCCCCGTCCGGTACAGACGCTCGCCATCGCCTTCCAGCAGGTTCGGGACGAAGCGCTCCGCGGTCAGATCGGCGCGGCCCAGGTAACCCCGGCCCAGGCCCGTCCCGCCAATGTAGAGCTCACCCACTGCCCCCGGAGGCACCAGTTCCAGGTTCCGGTCCAGGACATGAAACTGCGTGTTGCTGATTGGCCGGCCGATCGGAACCACCCGCCGCGAGGAGCCCGCCGGGCACGTCCACCAGGTCGAATCGATCGTCACCTCCGTCGGACCGTAGATGTTGTGCAGGGCCGCGCCTGAAAGACGCGCATGGAACCGCTCCGGCACCGAGGGCGGCATCGCCTCGCCACCGCAGAAGACATGGCGCAACGTCCGGCACGACGACTCCAGGCCCGGCGTCTCCAGGAACACCTGCAGCATCGAGGCGACGAAGTACACCACCGTGATCCCAAGCCTCTCGATCTCGTCGCGCACGTACTCGTTGTCCCGATGCCCCCCGGGCTTGGCCATCACCAGCTCCGCGCCCGTCATCAACGGCCAGAGGAGCTCAAAGACCGACACGTCGAAGCTGAACGGAGTCTTGTGCAGCAAGCGGTCCGTGGGCGTCAGCCCGAACGTCTCCTGGAGCCAGAGCATGTGGTTGGCCAGCGCGCGATGAGGGATCACCACGCCCTTCGGGCGGCCCGTCGAGCCCGAGGTGTAGATCACGTAAGCCGGATTTTCCACCGTCACCGTACCGGGGTCGTCCCACCCCTTCTCCTCCCCGTCCTCCTCCCGGTCCAGGCACAGCACTGGAGCCTCAGACGGCGGCAGAGACTCTACAAGTCTCTCCTGGGTCAGCAGCACCGCCACTCGGGCGTCCGACAGCATGAAGGCAATCCTCTCCGCCGGGTACGAAGGGTCGAGCGGCACATACGCACCCCCGGCCTTGAGCACTCCCAACAGCCCCACCACCAGCTCAAGCGAGCGCTCCGCGCACAGGCCTACCCGGACCTCCGGTCCCACACCCATCGAGCGCAGACGCCGCGCCACGACTTCAGAACGCGCCTCCAGCTCGGCGTAGGACAGCATGCTCTCCTCGAACCGCACTGCCGGCGCCTCCGGCGTGCGCCGCGCCTGCGCCTCGATCCAACGGTGCGGGCACATGTCCAACGGGTACTCCCGCCTCCGCCCGCACCAGCCCTCCAGCAGGCTGCGGTCCTCGGACGTCAGCATCGGCAGAGCCGACAACCGAGACCGCGGGTTCTCCACGATCCCCGAGAGCAACCGGCCCAGGTGCGCAGCCATCCGGCGCACCGTCACTGCCTCGAACAGATCCGTGCTGTACTCCAGCCGCCCTTGGAGACCCCACGGCGTCTCCGCCCAGGCCAGCAGCAGGTCGAACTTCGCCGTACCGGTCTCGATCCCGAGATCCGCAGGCTTCTCCCGGGGAGGCTCCTCACCTCCGACTGTCGACACGTTCTGGAAGACGAACATCACCTGAAACAGCGGGTTGTGGCTCAGGCTGCGCTGCGGGTGAAGCTCCTCCACCAGCTTCTCGAACGGCAAGTCCTGGTGCTCGTACGCGCCCAGCGTCACCTCCCGCACGCGACTCACCAGCTCCGGGAATTCCGGATCGCCAAAGGCATCCAGACGCAGGGCCAGCGTGTTAACGAAAAACCCGATCAATCCTTCCAGCTCCGACCGCGTCCGGCCCGCGATCGGCGTACCCACCACCAGGTCCACCGACCCCGTGTACCGGTGAAGCAGCGCCGCGAAGGCGCTCAGCAGCACCATGAACAGCGTCGCTCCTTGCTCCTGGGCGAGTGCCTTGAGCCCCGCCACGGCATCCCGCGGCAGAGACAGTGCCTCGCCCGCGCCGCCCTGAGTCGGCATCGCCGGACGCGGTCGGTCCAACGGGAGATCCAGCACCGGGGCAGCCCCCGACAACCGATCACTCCAGTAAGCCAGTTGCCGCGCCAGCTCTTCCCCCTGCAAGTGCTCCCTTTGCCAGACCGCGTAGTCCGCGTACTGCAACGGCAACTCCGGCAACGGCGACGGTTGACCCGCCAGATAGGCGTCGTAGATCGCGCCCAGCTCCCGGAATAACACGCCGAGCGACCAGCCGTCCGACACGATGTGGTGCAGCGTGAGCAGCAGGAGGAAATCCCGATCTCCCAGGCAGAGCAGGGTGGCCCGGAACAGTGGGCCCACGGTCAGGTCGAACGGCCGGCGGGCCTCCTCCTCAGCCAGACGCCGCGCCTCCGCCTCCCGCGCCCAAGGCGCCCAGCCCCGCAGGTCGAGCACCCCGAGGCTCACCTTGGCCTCCCGGGCGATCACCTGCACCGGGTTGCCCGACACGCTCCGGAACGTCGTGCGCAGCGCTTCATGACGCCGTACCAACTCCCCCAGGCTCCGCTCGAGCACGGCGGGAGCTATCGGCACGCGAAGACGCATCTGCGCCGGCACGTTGTACACAGCGCTACTGGGCTGGAACTGGTCGAGGAACCAGAGACGCTCCTGGGCGAACGACACCGGCGCCTCCCCATCCTCGCGGGCCCTGGGCGTAATAGTGTCGTCGGAAGCAGTAGCGGCTCTCCTTAAGAGGTCGCTCTCAAGGAGGGCCCGCTTCTCCAGGGAAAGGGCTGAGATGCGGTCTACGAGAGTGCTCATCCAGAGACCTGCAACAGCGGACGCCGGGCCGCCTCAGGCTGCCCGGCCGACTCCAGATGAAGGTTGCGTCACCCAGCGTCCCACCAGGTTCCAGGCGCCGATCGTGCTCTGCGCCAGGGAGCCGGCCGCCTGCAGGATCTGGCCAACCGTCAGCAGACCACCCGGTTCCAACTGGGAGAGGTCGGCGTCCCGCAGGCCATCCAGGCACCGGCGATAAGCCTCCTCGTAACGCCGTTGCGCTTCAGTCCAGGCCTCCTGCTGTTCCTGGACAAAGCGCTGCTGTGCCTGAATGGGGTCCCACGCCGGGCCGGCGTCCTGCTGCTCCTGGAGGAGCTTCTGGGCCGCCTCCTGGGTGCGCTTCTCGCAGTCGGCGGAGGCAGCCTGGACGGCCTGGGCATAGCGCTCGTACGTCTCTACGAAACGCTGCATTGGGTTCCCCCCCGTCTCAGCGCCCTTGGCTGGCGGCAGGGCTGTCTTGGGTTCATCCGGGGATGGCTTCTTCGGCTCGTTTGGCATGTTCGTTCTCCTTCTTGTCTAGAGACCCAGGGCACGGTCGAGCAGGTCGGATTCCCTCCGGTCGAGGACTCCCAGGCCGGAGCTCACGATCAGCACCTGCTGGGTTGATTGATAGGCCCAAGGCTGGCCCGGCTCGGCGGCTTCGTTCGACCGGCCGTTGAGATGGGGCAGGGCCGCGAAAGCGGCCAGGGCCGAGGGCTCGCACGGAATGCCGTCGTCGATGCCGCCGGACAGGATCTGGCGGCCGGCGCGGAGTTGGTCCGCCTCGGAGACCGGGATGAAGGTGACGGTCCCCTCCTGCTCGATCCGCGCCAGACAGGGGGCAAGGGGCGTATAGGTGCCGGTCAGCTTGGGCATCACCGGCGCCGCGGGAGCTGCGGCACGCTCTCCATGGCCCTTGCCGTTCGCAGGAATGCTGCGCTGCCGGATGTTGCCGAGGATGTTGTTGCCGGCGGGGACGGCACCGAGAAGGCGGCACCTCTTCGGCGGGATCAGGCCGGCGGCCTCGCAATCCTTGAGCCCCAGGTAAAAACCGAGCAGAAGGTCTCCCGTTCCGACCGGCACCACGACATTGAGCGGCTGGGAGTCCCGCCCCTCGGAGGTTGCCAGGGCGGTCACGTCACGGAGCACCTGAGCGGCGATGTAACGGTACATCAATAGGCCAACGCCGTCCCACCCGTCGGTGACGTGCCAGTACGACGACTCGTCGAGGTGCCGGCGGACCCGCCGAAGACGGGCGGCCACCAGGCTCTTGATCTCCTCGGGGTTGAGGACAGGCTTGTCCTGGCGGAAAACGTCCAGAACCTCGCACTGCCAGAGCCGGAGCTGCGTCCGGATCTCCGGTGCGACGTCATTGTCAACGATGGCGTAGATCTGAATCCGCAACTCCATAGGCAGGCGCCGGTTCAGGGCGTACGCCATGCGCGCGAGGCTCAGTCCGGCATTGCCCGCCGTCCATACCGAGATGCTCTTGATGCCGCAGGAGAGGGCTGTGTTGAGGATCGCCCAGGAGCGCGGGTCCTTGAGGGTGCCGGACCACTGGTAGGCACCCATGTCGAGGACCAGCACCTGCTCGAACCCGGTGGCGTCCGCCAAGCTCGACGAGCCGTGCAGAACGCTATTGCCGCAGCGGAGGTGGTAGCGGGCGTTGAGATGGTCGGCCGGGTACGGCAGCGCCGTCCCCGCTCCGGCTCCCGGCTGAGCGCCCTCCCGCTTCACCGCCAAGCCCGGATGGTCGGCTGCCAGGCTCTCGATCCCAAGGGCGAACACATCATGCGGCTCCGCCGTCCACAATCCGGGAAGGTCGTGGACCGAATAGCTCTTCGGCTCCGGCAGAATGGTTACGTAACAAGAGAGCTCGCTGCTTGGGAACCCTCGCGGGCGTACGCAATCACAAATCCGCGAAACCGTATCGAAGACCGGGTGCTCTTCCTCGCACAGGAAGCATTTCGCCCCCAGATGCTCGAGCCTCATACCCCCTACCTTACCTATCGAGCCGTGTAGAAGCAAGCTCTTCAAAAGTGGTCCGGCGTGAGTTATCCTGAATTCGTGGCGCCGGGAAGGTATAAAAAAATCGTCATCCTTCGATCGGACGATGCCCACCATCTCTACTTGGAAAGGTTGCTCCGCCCCCGTTTCGAGGTCGCCGCGGTGGTCGTCGAGCCCGCGCGCGAGCAGAGACGGCGGCTGCTCACGACCCGCCATCGAATCGACTGGCTCTTTTCGACGTACCACCTCCTTCGGCGCAGGATCTTGGGCCTTGACGCCTACCGGTGGCGCTACTTCTCCGATCTCGAGGCGCTACCCGCGCCTCCGTGCCGCGTGCTCTCCGTCGGCTGGATCAACGATCCGGCTGTGGTCTCTCTGCTGCGGGAGACGCAACCCGACCTCACGATCACGATCTGTACCTCGATCCTCAAGCAGGACGTGCTGGCAGCAGCCGGTACGATCATCAACGTCCACGGTGGATTCCTGCCTTACTACCGGGGAAACCATTGCTTCTTCTTTCCTTTCTACCGCGGCGAGTTCGACAAGATAGGATCGACCCTTCACTTCGTCGATCCGGGGATCGATACAGGGGATATCATCGAGAACATCATCCCGCCGATCTATACGGACGACATACCGGAAAAGCTCTACTGCCGCGCGGAGAAGATTGCCATCCACCGCCTCGTGGAATGGATCGAGCACTGGCAGGAGGGGGGCGAGCTGCCGCGGTGCCCGCAGCTCTCGCGTCATCGCCTCTGCCGGACTCGTGACCGAAAGCCTCACCACGACCTGTGGTGCTGGCTGCGCAGAGTGACGGGGAGGCTCGCTGTGCCCGAGCTACCCGGGCCGCCACTCGCGCCGCTCGTCAAGCTCCCAACACAGGTATTCGCGCGAGGTCCCGGACGACCTCGCCAAGGAGAGCGTCGCGCGACGTCTGAATGAACATGTGATTACCCTCCAAAACCTGTGCCCTGAAGGGGCCGGTGGTGTGCCTGCGCCAGGCCAGGAGCTCGTTCTGGGTCGTCTCCGGATCTCTTGAGCCGCCGAAGACCGAGATCGGGCAGGCAAAGGGGGGCTCCTCCCGATACGTGTATGTTTCAACGAGCTCGTAGTCAGCACGAAGGGCGGGGAAGATTAGATCCATCAAGTTCTCGCTGGCCAGAAGAGCGGGGTCCACATCGAAGTGCTCGCGCAGCGCTTCTGTGAGCTCGGGCCGCGCCAGATGGCTGACGGCGGGTCTACGTCGAGGCAAATCGGGAGACGGATGCCCGGAGGCGAACAGCCACTCGGGCGACGGCAATCCCTGACGGCGGAAGTGACGCGCCAATTCGAAGATCGTCAGGGCGCCGACGCTGTGGCCGAAGAGAGCGAAGGGGCGATCGAGAAGGGGTGCGAGAGCTTCCGTCAGGCGAGCAACCATCTGCTCCAGATGTGTGACCGGCGGTTCCTCAAATCGGTTCTCCCGTCCAGGAGGTTGTACCGGGCAGACCTCCACTCCCTCCGGCATCCGGTTGATCCATGAGATGAAGATTGAAGCTCCGCCGCCACCGAAGGGAAAGCAAAAGAGGCGGAGCTTGGCGCGCGGTAACTCCCGTCGGTAACTCAGCCACCTGGCGGTATCCTCAGGCACGAATCGCCTCCCCGGTCCTTGGCTAGAACCCCTCCAGCAGATCGCTCACCATCGTCTCCGCAAATTTCTCCGCGGCCTCTTCGATGGCCTCGTCCTCGCGGTCGAAGTAGGCGGTCTCGGTGGCCTCGACCTCGTAGCTCTCGCGGAAGACGTAGCGGTCGTTGCTCCAGATCACGTCGTCGGAGCCCACGCGCTTGAAGGCGATCTTGGCCAGGACCACGATCTCGTACTGCGTGGCGCGGCCGGAGGCGTCGAAGGTCACCGGACGGACGTCGAAGCCGACCACCGTGCCGGAGAGCTCGGCGTCCGCTCCCTCGGCGGTTCCCACCACCGAGAAGCGGTTGCGCGTCACCATCTCGTCCGCGATGGCGCGGGTGAGGGCCTGCTCCACCTGTGTGCGCTGGGTCTGGTTCACCAGCGGGCGGATGTAGACCTCCCTGACGTCTTCAGGGACGTTGCTGCTCGCCCGACCCACCAGGGCATAGCCGCAGCCGGTCAGGCTTAAAAGTAGAAGGCCGAGAGCGGCCGAAATTTTCGGGTACAAGCGCAGGTTCATGCGGACCTCCGGGTCACCAGGTTGATCAACCGGCCGGGGACCACCACGGCCTTGGCCAACTCGCGGCCGGCCAGATGCTCCCGCACCTTGGCGCTCGCCAGGGCGGCCTCCCTCACCTCGCGGTCCCCCGCGCCGGCGTCCACCTCGACGCGGTCGCGGAGCTTGCCGTCCACCTGCACCACCAGCTCGATGCGCGCGCGGCGGAGCTTCGCTTCATCGTACTCCGGCCAGGACGTGTCGAGGAGCCCCTCGACGTGATCCAGCCGCTCCCAGAGCTCCTCGGTCATGTGCGGAGCCATGGGGTGCAGGAGCTGCAACAGGGTCTCATAGGTCCTCTCGCACTGGAGGCGCGTTGCGGTCAGGTCGTCCAGCGCCCGGGCCAGGGAGTTGGACAGCTCCATCAGCGCCGCCACCGCGGTGTTGAACGAGAAGCGCTCGAAGCTGTGCGTCACCCGCTGGATCGTGGCGTGGCGCTCGCGCTCCAGCTCGGCATCGGAGGGCCCGATCGGCGGCGCGTCCGGAATCTTCTCCGCGATCCGCCAGACGCGCAAGAGGAAGCGCCAGGCGCCCGCGACCGCCTCGTCGCTCCACTCGGCCTCCTTCTCCGGCGGGCCGAGGAACAGGGTGTAGACGCGCTCCGTGTCGGCGCCCATCTCTTCGATCAGCTCGTCCGGCGAGACCGTGTTTCCCCGCGACTTGGACATCTTCTCGATCCGCCCGGACTTCTCCGAGAGGCGGGTGATCATCCCCTGGTTGAACAGATCCTTGAACGGCTCCTCAAAGCCGACCAGGCCCATTTCGTGGAGCACCCGGCAGATGAAGCGGGAGTAGAGCAGGTGGAGGATGGCGTGCTCGATGCCGCCGATGTACTGGTCCACCGGTCCCCACTTGTCCGCCAGCTCGGGATCGAAGATGCGGTTGGGATCCTTGGCCGAGAGGAAGCGCAGGTAGTACCAGGAGCTGTCCACGAAGGTATCCATCGTGTCCGTCTCCCGGCGCGCCGGCTTCTTGCACTTCGGGCAGTCGGTCTCGACGAACCCCTTGTGGCGGGCAAGCGGGTTTCCCTCGCGGCCGGTCAGTTCCACGTCGTAGGGCAGCTCCACCGGAAGCTGGTCGTCGGGAACCGGCACGATGCCGCACTTCTCGCAGTAGACCACCGGGATCGGCGTCCCCCAGTAGCGCTGACGGGAAATCAGCCAGTCGCGCAGCCGGTAGGTCACCTTGGCCCGGCCGAAGCCCTTCTCCTCGATCCACTGGATGAACTTCCGCACCGCCTCGGGCGAGGACTCCAGCTTGTCGAGTTGGCGGATGGCGAGCCCCTCCTGGCGGGCGAAGGCCAGGTCCCGGTCATCATGGGCAGGCACGCCCATGACCGCGCCGGTCCCGTAGTCGGGCAGGACGTAGTTGGCGATCCAGATCGGGATCGGCTCGCCGGTCGCGGGGTTGACCGCCTTGCGGCCGGTATCCCTGCCCTCCTTCGGAGTCCCCTCCCCTTCCCGCTGGATGCGGGGGGTGTTGCGGATGCTCTCGATCCACCCCTCCAGCTCGGGCAGGTTGGGGTGCTTCTCGATCAGCTTCTGGACCAGCGGATGCTCGGGGGCGAGGACCATGAAGGTGGCGCCGTGGATCGTGTCCGGCCGCGTCGTGAAGACGGTGATCTTCTTCTTGAGCCCCTGGACCGCGAAATCGATCTCGGCGCCCTCGGAGCGGCCGATCCAGTTGCGCTGCATCACCTTCACCTTCTCGGGCCAGCCCTCGAGGCTCTCGAGCCCGGCGAGCAGGCGGTCGGCGTGCCCGGTGATGCGGAAGAACCACTGCTCCAGGTCGCGCTGGACGACGGGTGTGCCGCAGCGCTCGCAGGCGCCCTCGACCACCTGCTCGTTGGCAAGCACGGTCTGGCAGCCCGGGCACCAGTTGACCGGCGCCTTCTTCTTGTAGGCCAGCCCCTTCTCCAGCATGCGCAGGAAGAGCCACTGGTTCCAGCGGTAGTACTCGGGGGTGCAGGAGGCGAGCTCCTTGCTCCAGTCGAAGAGAATCCCCCAGCGCTTGAACTGCTCCTTCATGACCTTGATGTTGCCGAAGGTCCAGTCCTTGGGATGGACGCCGCGCTGGATGGCGGCGTTCTCGGCGGGCAGGCCGAAGGCGTCCCAGCCCATGGGGTTGAAGGCGCGCTTGCCATTCATGCGCAGGTAGCGGTAGAGGGCGTCACCGAGGATGTAGTTGCGCCCGTGCCCGACGTGGAGGCGGTCCCCCGAGGGGTAGGGGAACATCATGAGCATGTAGTACTTCTGCCGCGCCTGGCGGAGGTCGACCTCGGCGGTCCGCTGCTTCTCCCACCGGTCCTGCCACTTGGCCTCGACGGCCTTGTGGTCATAGTGGGTCATGTCAGGCTGCCAGGGAAGGTGTGCTGCTTGAGGAGCCCGTCGAGGAGGCCATTGACGAACCGCCCGGACTGCTCGGAGCCGAACTTCTTGGCCAGCTCGATGGCCTCGTCCACGATCACGAGCTTGGGCGTGTCGGTCTCGTAGAGCATCTCGAAGACGGCCAGGCGCAGGACGTTGCGGTCCACCGGCGGCATGCGCTCCAGGCGCCAGTTGTCCGCCTGCTCGCGGATGAGCGCGTCGACCTGCTCGCGGTGGTCGATGGTTCCCGTCACCAGCCCCTGGGCGAACGTGAACGCTTCCTCGGCCTGACGCTTGCGGCGCATGTACTCGGCGCGCTCCTCTTCTCTGCCTGGGCGGGGCTGCTGGGACGGGGGCTCCTGCCCGTCCTTCTTCTTCTCTCCCAGCTCCTCCCGGGTCAGGTACTCGGCCAGGTCGAAACTATGGAAGATCTGGGGCAGAGAGCTGCCGCCCAGATCGTTCTGGTAGAGCATCTGGACCGCCATCTCGCGGGATATACGACGTCGTGCCGGATTCATCGCCTCGCCTCGAAAAGGACCCCCGGGGGGATGGGGGTCTCAAGAGCCGGCAATCATAGCCGTCCCGGGACCGCTCCGCTAGGAGGAATGCAGCTGGGCGAAAAGATCGGCCATCTCCAGCGCTGCGAGGGCCGCTTCCCACCCCTTGTTCCCGGCCTTGCCGCCGGCCCGCTCCTCCGCCTGCTGGGACGTATCGCAGGTTAGGACGCCGAAGCCGACCGGGATGCGGTGGCGCTTGGAGAGCGACGCGAGGCCGCAGCTGCACGAGGAGCAGATGTAGTCGAAGTGCGGCGTCTCGCCGCGGATCACCACCCCGAGGGCGACGATGGCGTCGAACCTCGGTTCGCCCGCTGCGAGCTCCTCGGCTGCTTGCGGGATCTCCCACGCGCCAGGCACCCGGACGACGGTGATGTCGTCGGCCCCATGCCGGCGCAGGCAGTCGACCGCGCCGGAGACCAGCAGCTCGACGACGCGGGAGTTGAATCGCGACGCCACGATCGCGAACCGGCGGCCGGCCGCGCTCAACGATCCCTGAATCTCTCGGATCTCGCTCATAGGATGCTCCGGGCCATCTGCCGAAGGAAAAGCCCGTAAGGACGGGCGACGATGATTTTAATGAGGATATCCGCCGCGATGCCCATCGCGGCCAACGCCATCAGCCGGTATTCGAGGCGCTCGAACGGCCATGCCTTGCGGACGAGGAGCGGCCGGGCGAACAGCGCGCCAAAGAGGACGAACGCGCATACCCGGATCACCGACCAGGGGACCCAGGCGGCGAGGGACCCCAGCAGCGGATGCCCGCTCGCCGCGGCGTAGCTCCCGACGAAGTAGCTCATGTAGGCCGTGAGGATCGCGCCCAGGACCAGCCCGAGGTAGCCGCCGCTCGCCCAGGTGAGGAGCAGGAAGACGGCCAGATGGAACAGGTGCTCGGGGAGGAACTGGCGCCAGTCGTTCTCCTTGCCCTCGCCGGTCGCGATCCAGCCGAACATCTCCTGGCGGTAGCGCTCGCCCTGGACGATCCCGCCCCGCGCCGCCTCCGGCATCAGAAAGACCAGGAGGATCACCCCCGCGCTCAGGAGCAGCGCCCAGAGGATGCCGATCCGCCAGGCGCCCCAGTAATCCCGCTCCCGCACCCGGGCTGTGAAGGACGGATAGACCGTCAGCGGCGAGAGCAGGCTCAGCAGCCAACCGCCGCCCGGCAGCAGCACCAGGAGCGGCAGGAAGGGGGTCAGGAGGAGGAGCCAGGTCTTACTCAAAGCGCTCCTCCCGCGGGGCCGAGGTGGATCTCCTCCACCAGGGTCGAGGGATCGGCGTCGAGGGCAAAGCCAACGGCGCGGGCGACCTCGTACGGCGGCACCATCCTGGAGCGGTCCCACTTGCCCGGCGCCGTGTCCCAGATCGGGGTGTCGGTGGCGCCCGGGTAGAGCGTCGTGATCCGGATGCCGGCCCCGGCCAGCTCCTCCCGCAGGGCGGCCACGAAGCCGGCCAGCCCCCACTTGCTGGCGCAGTACGCGGTCCATCCCGGGAAGCCCCGGCGGGCCGCCACGGAGAGGATCGGGAAGATCCATCCCCGTCCATGCCCCTTCATGCCGGGAAGGAACGCGCGGACCAGGAGCGCCGTGCCGGTGAGGTTGACGTCCACGGTCTCCGCGAAAGCCTCGGGAGCCAGGTCCACCAGGGGGGAGATGTGCGCGACTCCCGCGGCCGGGACGATCACCTCGGCCGCCGCCCAGCGCGAGTGGACTTGCTCCGCGGCCTCCTGGATCCGGGAGGCGTCGCGGACGTCGCAGACCAGGGCGAGGCCGTCGGCCCCGGACTCCTCCAGGGCCTGGCGGAGCGGCTCCTCGCGCCGGCCGAGCAGAGCGAGGTCATACCCGCGGCGTCCGAGCTCCAGCGCGATCTCGCGGCCGATGCCGGTTCCGCCACCGCTGACTACCGCCAAACCCTGAGTTTTCGGAGACATGAGAGAGATGATCCCGGCGCGGGAACATACCACAAGCCCTCCGCCAAGATGGCGCCTGAGTCTTGACCTGCAATGCTGGTTGCCTTAAGCTCCTCCCTTCTGGACTTGTTTGCAAAATTGCTGTTCAGGAGGCTGGATGTGAGGGAAACTATCAAGTTGCAGGATGTGACTCAATACATCGGCGAGTACCTCGAAACCGATGTTTCCTACCTGAACGCCGAGTCGCGGTTGGCGACGGCCGTCGCCGGCCTCGATTCCCTCAAGCTGTTCGAGATGATGCTCTATCTGGAAGACCGGTTGGGCGTGGAGTTCGACGACTCGGTCATGGAGCACATCGAAACCATGTCGGCCCTGCTTGCCTACATCAATGATCGGATGACGCTCATGCCCGCCGACTCTGTCCGGAGGACGCAGCAATGAAAAAGGTACTCCTGACCACGGCCCCCAAGGAAGCGCTGATCGACTTCGACGGAGTCGGCGGCAACTGGTACGACAAGACGGACACCTACATGGCCTGGACCTGCTCGGTAGACGTGGCGGACCGCCTGTCGGTAACCTGCCCCCCCACCGGCCTGCACTTCCTGAAAGCCAACGTCCCCGACGTCGAGATGCTCGAGTACCCCAGCTGGCACGAGTACCTCGCCGCGTTGAAGTCCGAAAAGTGGGACATGGTGGGGATCAGCTTCTACACCTGGTCGACCCCCGTGGCCATCGAGATGGCGAAGATGGCGCGCCTGCATGGGGTCAAGGAGATCTGGGGCGGCAACTATGGCGTGCTGAGCCCCGGCCTCGACAAGCACTTCACCAAACTGGTGAAGGGCGCCGGCGAGCACGTCCTTCACGAGTACGTCTACGGCACCAGGCTGGACCGGATCAAGCACCCGCCGATGATGGGCGTCTCCAGCTTCCGTGGCGTCTCCGCGGGGGTCGGCTACCTCTACTCCAAGCGCGGCTGCAACATCGGCTGCACGTTCTGCTCGACGCCGGTGTTCAACCCGCGCGAGGACGCCATGGCACGGGCGCAGATGGAAGAGGCCCTCGACGTGTACCGCGATCAGAAGGTCGCCCACGTCATCATCTACGACGAGACCTTCTTCCTGCACAACGAGCTCGCCGAGCAGGTGATCGACGCCCTCGCCGAGCGCGACCTCAAATGGATCTGCCTGACCCGGGCGGACCGCATCCGCGGACGGATCGGGGAGCTCACCGACCGCTGCATGGACGGAGCGATCATCGGCGTCGAGTCGTTCCGCGACGCCAACCTCGCCGACGTGCGCAAGCGGGACGACGTGTACAACGTCCGCGAGACCATCAAGGAGCTGAACCACTACGGCCGCCGCGCGCTCGGCACCTTCATCATCGGCTTTGAGCGTGACGACGCGCAATCGATCGAGATCGATATCAAGCAGCTCGGCGAGGCGGGGCTGTTCGCCTGCCAGCTCACCATCCTCACGCCGTTCCACGCCACCAAGCTGTACAGCGAGATGACGCCGATCATCGACGAGACCGACCTGTCGAAGTTCGACCTCTATCACCTGGTCTGGCAGCACCCCAAGATCGGGCGCCTGGAGATGCGCGACCTACTGGGCTGGGCGCAGAAGACAGTCAACGACCCCGAGCGGATCGGGCGCAAGATCAAGGAGGACCTGAAGCTCAAGATGCGGGCCAATCTCGCGTCGCGCACCGGCGCCATGCAGGCCAATTCCGCTCACACCTCGATCCCTCTGCAATAGCGGGAGCCTGAAATGTCGTCCTCCGTTCTGGAACTCGTGCAGCCGCCCTCGGATCATCCGGGGCGGAGCCTGCGGCCGCTCAAGGTCCTCTTCGTCCAGCTCTCCTTCCACAAGGATTATCCGGACGTCTCGACGCTTGCCACCACCTACAACGACGGCATCTACTACGTGGCGTCGTTCCTGATGCGGGAGATCCCCAGCCTCGAGGCCGACATCTGCCAGATGTTCTGGGGTGAGGATCCGGCTGACTTCCCCCTGGAGCAGTACGACTACATCCTGATCTCGGCGCTCGCCACGCACTACTGGTCGAACCTGCCGGCGCTCCAGACCCTTCAGGCCCGCCGCAGCCCGCGGTGCAAGGTGATCTTCGGCGGCCCTCATGCCACGTTCGCGCCTTACGAGGCGCTGGACTACGCCGACTACGTCATCCTCGGCGAGGGGGAGGTCCCGGCTCTCCAGCTCATCGTCGCGCTGGAGACGGGCGGCCGGATCGGGGATGTCGAGAACCTCTGCTACTGGGGCGAGAACGGGACGCTGGTCATGAACCCCTTCGCCCGTTTCGGCGACCTCGGCAACGCGATCAATCCGGCCCTGCTGCGCCGCGCTCCGCGCCTGCACTGGGCCACGGTCTCGATGTCGCGCGGCTGCCCCTTCGACTGTTCGTTCTGCTACGCGATCCGCGTCCTGGGACGCCGCTTCCGTCCCAAGGACGTCGACATGATCCGCCGCGAGCTCGACGGCATCCATCAGCAGACCGGTTGCTCGCGGTTCTACGTCACCGACCTGAACTTCACCACCCGGGCGGATTTCTGCGGCAACGTCGCCGAGGCGTTCCGCGACGGCGCCTACAAGTTCATCGCGATGAGCCGGATCGAGCTGGCGGACGACGTGGACCTGCTGCTCCACCTGCGCAGCTCGGGGTTCGGCGAGTACTGCCTGGGCGTCGAATCCGAGGATCCCGCCGTGCTGCGCGCCTTCAACAAGCGCGTCGAGGCGTCCGAGCAGACCGTCCGCCTGCAAAGGTTTGCCGAGAACGACGTCTACATCCACTCGGCGATCATCTACGGCCTGGAGGCCCAGGACCGCGCCGCCATCGAGGCCACGGCCCGCTGGTGCGCCGACGCGCGGATCGTCCATCCGACGTTCGTCTGCCTGGCCGAGTACCCTTTCCAGAACCTCCTCTTCGGCTCGCGGCAGGATGTCGAGGACCACCGCATCATCCAGGGCGTCCCCACCTTCCAGCACTACTCCTTCGTCGGCATCTTCCCGCGCCACATGCGGCCGAGCGAGCTGCAGCGCGGGATCCTCGACAGCTACCAGATCTTCTTCCAGCGCGCCTTCGAGGTCGAGAAGCGCCCGCAGCGGCGGATGCGGCTCAAGTCCTACGCCAAGAGCGTGGAGGTGGGCAACGCCGGCATGGAGCGGCACATCCGGTTCCTCGAAGAGATCGAGAAGCCTTACTACACCGCGGCCGGCCGGCTCAAGGAAGACCTGCTGCGGGCAGACTTCGAATCGCGCTACGGCGCGCTCCGCGACCGCCTGGCCGGAGCCGTGCGCCGCGATTCCCAGTTCCTCAAAGCTTTCGCGGTATGACCCTCGCCACGGTCGTCGAGACGTTTCACGACAGTCTCGTCCGCCGGCCCGACGCGACGGCCCTCTCCCTGGTCGAGCGCTCCGGAGAAACGGTCTCCCTGACCTTCGCCGGCCTCCACCGAGAGGCGGGCCGGATGTCCCGCGGCTTCACCGCGCTCGGACTGCGCCGCGGCGATCCGGTGATCCTCGCACTGCCCACCTCGCGGGACCTGCTGGCCGCCTACCTGGCGGGCTTGTACACCGGCGTGATCCCTTTGATGGCCCCGCCGCCGCGCGGCGCCGAAGCGGCGTTTCAGCGGCTGGCCCAGCTCGCGGAAACCGTGGGCGCCCGCCGGGTGCTGGTGCCCGGCCGCGCGGAAGCCGCCGCCCTCGGCGAGTCGGCGGTCGATCCGCCCTTTTTCGCCGGGATCGAGGGGACGGAGGAGCTGCGGCCTCTCTCCAGCGTGGACGATGTCGCCCATCTGCAGGCGACCTCGGGCTCGACCGGGCGGGCGAAGCTCGCGGTGATCCGCCATGGCAACCTGGCGGCAAACGTCCGCGCCATCGGCAGGGCCAGCGGCCAGCGGGACGGCGACGTGATCGTCACCTGGCTGCCGCTCTATCACGACATGGGATTGATCGGCATCTGCTGTTCCTGGGATTGGCGGAGCCTGCTGGTCGCGACCGACGCCGGGAACTTCGTGCGCAACCCGGTCAACTTCTGGCTGCGCCTGTTGAGCCGCTTCGGCGGCACGATCTCGCCGGCCCCAACCTCGGCCTATCAGGTCTGCGCACGCCTGGCGAAGCTGCGCCGCTTCGAAGGGCTCGACCTCTCCACCTGGCGGGTCGGTTACTGCGGCGCCGAGCCGATCCGCGAGCGCACCCTGGCCGAGTTCCAGGAGGCGTTCCGGCCCTACGGCCTGCCGGAAACCACGGTGCTGCCGGTGTACGGCCTCGCCGAGGCGACGCTCGCGGTTAGCATTCCGAGCGTCGACGAGCCCCCGCACGTCGATCGCATCGACGCCGACCGGCTGACTACCGAGGGATATGCAGCACCGGCCATGCCGGCCTCGCGGGTCCTCGCCATGGTCGGGCTGGGGACCGCGCTCGACGGACACCGGGTGCGGGTGGTCCGCGACGGCGGCGAGCCGTGCGCCGAGCGCGTGGTGGGCGAGGTCGAATGCGCCGGCCCCAGCGTGATCACTGAATACTGGCGCGATCCCGAAGCCTCCGCCTCGCCAGAGTTCCGGACCGCCGACGGTTTCCTGCGCACCGGCGACCTCGGCTACCAGGCGGACGGCCACCTCTTCATCACCGGTCGCCGGAAGGAGATCCTCATCCTCCACGGCCGCAACCTCCTGCCGGCGCAGATCGAGTCGCTGGTCGATCAGGTGGTCGAGAGCCCCTCGACCAACGGCGTGGCGGCGGTCGGCGTCACCGACGACGCCACCGGGCTCGAATCGCTGCATCTGATCATCGAGGCGCGCCCGGCGCCGCCTCCGGAGCATCTCTCGCTCGAAGAGCGCATCCGCGAGGTCCTGGCGGAAGCCCTGGGGATCGGCGGCGCGGCGGTCCACTGGGTCGAGAAGGGCTGGATCCCCAAGACCACGAGCGGCAAGATCCAGCGCTACCTCTGCAGGCAACGGATCGGCGAGCTGGCCTAGCGGATCGCCGGCGTATCAGGCTTGCCCGCCAGGCCCATGAGCGTCTGCTGCGACACCGCGCAGAGCTTCAGCTTCTCATCGCCCCCCCGCACCACGAAGACATCGCCGCGGCAGATGGTGAGCGTCCGGCCGGCCTTGACCACCTCGGCGCGGGCGATCAGCAGCTCGCCATCGCCCGGAGCGACCAGGTTCAGCTTGTACTCGACCGTGAGGATGCTCCAGTCGGCGGGCATCAGGCTGTAAGCGGCATAGCCGCCGGCGTTGTCGGCGAGCGTGCCGACTACACCGGCATGGAAGAAGCCGTGCTGCTGTCCGAGCTCGGGGCGGTAGGCCAGCCGGATCTCGCAGAAACCGGGACGGAGCTCCGCGAGCTCGGCGCCGAGAAAGCCCATGAACTGCTGGCGGGCAAAGCTGCCGCGGACCCGCGCCTCGGTTTCGGGATCGAGCTTCTCCCCCACCTCAGGCGGCCACCGGCCGGAACGAGCGCAGGCGCTTGCAGGCCTCCTCGATCACGGCATCTTCCTTGGCAAAGCAGAAGCGGAGGATCCCCTCGCCCTGACTGCCGCGGTAGAAGGCGGTGCCCGGAACCGCGGCGACCCGCGAGCTGCGCAGCAGCTCCATCGCCGCCTCCTGGGCGGTCGCGAAACCGAGCTGGGAAATGTCCGTCAGAACGTAGTAGGCCCCTTCCGGCACGATCGGGGAGAGCCCGGAGTCGGCGAGCGCCTCGCAGATCATGTCGCGCTTCCTCTGGTAGAGCGACTGGAGGCCGTCGAAGAACTCCTCCGGGGCCTGAACGCCCTCGACCACGCCGTGCTGCAGCGGGGTCGGGGCACAGACGTAGTACAGGTCGTTGATCAGGGTCATCGCCCGCGCCATCGGCTCGGGCGCCACGGCATATCCCAGGCGCCAGCCGGTGACGCTGAAGGTCTTGGAGAGGCCCATGATCGTGACCGAGCGCTCCCAGAGGCCGTCGACGCTGGCTGGCGAGATGTGCGGCCGGCCGTCGTAGCGGATGTACTCGTAGATCTCGTCGGTGATCACCAGCAGATCATGCTCGTGGGCGACGCGGGCGACCGCCTGGAGCTCTTCGCGGGTGAACATCTTGCCGCTCGGATTGGACGGCGTGCAGACGATGACCGCCCGCGTGTTGGGCCGCAGCGCCTTCCGGATCTCCTCCTCGCGCAGCTCGAAGCGCGGCGGCGCGAGCGGCAGGTAGTGCGGCTCGAGGCCCACGGTGAGCAGGATGTTCAAGTGGTAGCCGTAGTAGGGCTCCATTACGATGACGCCGTCGCCCGGATTGAGCAATCCCTGGACGGCGCAGGCGAAGGCGCCGGTCGCGCCGACCGTGATCACGACCTCGGAGATGGGATCGACGGTGAGCCCGTTGTGGCGCTGCACCTTTGAGGCGATCGCCTCGCGCAGCGGCTTGATCCCTTCCGGGAAGGTGTACCAGTTCTTCTGTCCGTTGATGGCCGCCACCGCCGGATCGCGGACCAGGGGCGGGACCGGCAGATCGCAGTTGCCCTGCGCCAGGTTGATCCCGCCGAGGCTCTCGCACTCCCGGCTCATGCGGCGGATGTCGGACTGCGCGAGCCCGTGGAGGCGGCGGGAGAGAAAGGTTGCCATGGCTGTTCAATTCCCCCAGGAGACCGGCAGGCTGTTGATGCGGCGGAACGTGGCGTTGCGGGCGCGCTCGACCGTGTCCGCCTCGATGCGCAGGTTCGGCAGGCGCAGGAGGATGTCGAACGCCTCCTGCCCTTCGAGCCGGGCGAGGAAGCCACCCAGGCAAAGATGGACGCCGGAGCCGAACGCCACGTGCTTGTTGTCCTTGCGGTCCAGAAGGAGCCGGTCGGGCTCGGAGAATTGTTGGGGATCGCGGTTCGCCGCTCCCAGCACGGCGATCACCCGCTGCCCGGGCTGGATCGTCCTGCCGCCGATCTCGACCGGCTCGGCGGCGATGCGGCCCGCCATCTGGACGGGGCTGTCGTAGCGCAGGAACTCCTCGGTGGCCGTGTCGCGCAGCCCGGGATCGGCCAGATAGCGCTCGAGCTCCTCGGGATGGTGCTTCAGGGCCCAAAGGCCGTTGCCGATGAGGTCGCGGGTCGTCTGGTGGCCGGCGGTGAGCAGCAGCAGGCACTGCGACCAGACTTCGTCGTCGGTCAGGTAATCGCCCTCGCGGGTGGCCTTGACGAGGCGGCTGATCAGGTCGTCGCCCGGCTCCCGGCGGCGCATGGCGATGTGCTCGCGGAAGTAGACGGCCATGTCCAGCATGCTGCGCTGGCCCGCCTCGGCCATCTGCTTCGCGTCGAGCCCGCCGCCCACGAACAGGGCGAGGTCGTCCGCCCATACCTTGAGGCGGTCACGGTCCTCCCAGGGCAGCCCCATCATCTCCTGGATGATGATCGCCGGCAGCGGATAGGCGAAGTCCCAGATCGCGTCCATGCGCCGCGTCTCGCGGAACGGCGCGAGCAGTTCCTCGACCACGCGGCGGACCAGGGGGCGCAGCTCTTCCAGCGTCTTGGGCGTGAACGCCTTGGAGACCAGGGCACGCAGCCGGGTGTGCTGCGGCGCATCCTGGGTCAGCATGGTGTTCGTGTAAAACGCCTCGAACTGCTGGAAGATGGCCTTCACCTCGTCCGGCAGGTCGACCAGGGAGGCGACCCCGCGGCGGGCCGAGAGCCGCCGGTCCTTGAGCGCGTCGACCACGTCCGCGTGCCGGGTGAGCAGCCAGGCGCCGCCGAAGATGGGATTCCAGCACACCGGGTCCTGGCTGCGCATGGCGCTGTAGACCGGATACGGATCGTCGAGGACTGCCGGCGTCATCAGATCGAATTCGGAGACGGATGCCTCAGGCATGACCTGTTCCTTTCGGTTCGGCGGAAACGATCAACGAAGCGTTGACCCCTCCCAGGCCAAAAGAATTTATCAAGCAGTGCTGCATGGTCCGGTCGACGGGTTGCGCCACGATCTCCAGGTCGGCGAGCTCGGGCTCGGCCTCCCGGAAGTTGAGCGCGGGAAAAATCTTCTGGTGCCGCAAGGCGAGGATGGCCGCCGCGACGTCGAGCGGTCCCGAGCCCGCGAAGCAGTAGCCGATATGGCCCTTGGTGGAAGTCAGGGCTGGCCGCGCGCCGGGATCGGGAAAGACTTCCTGCACCGCCTTCATCTCGCCGGCGTCGCCCGCCAGCCCGCCGGCGTGGGCGAGGATGCAGCCCACGTCGCCGGGTTGCAAGCCGGCGTCGTCGAGCACGAGCCGCATGCAGCGCGCGGTCTCGTCGCCGCACGAGAAGAACGCCTTGCTGATGACCGACGACGTGGCATAGCCGGTCAGCTCGGCGAGGATCGGCGCGCCGCGCTCGCGGGCCGATTCGAGGCTCTCGAGGAGGAGCATGCCCGCGCCCTCCCCCACGACCATGCCGTCGCGGGTGCGGTCGAACGGGCGGGGCGTGGCCAGGGGATCTTCCGTCTCGGTGAGGATGCCCATCGCCTGGAAGCCCGAATAAGTGATCGGCGTGGTGACCTCCTCGGATCCTCCTGCCAGGGCCCAGGAGAGCTGGCCGCTGCGGATCGCTTCCATGGCCTGCCCCATGGCCTGAAGGCCGCTGGCGCAGCCGCCGACGACGGTGTATTGCGGACCGCGGAAGCCGTTCAGCAGCCCGATCATGCCGGTCGCCGCGTTCGGTATGAGCGAGGGGATGAGATACGGCGTGGTCTTGCGCGGCCCCTTGGCCTCCTGCAGCAGGACGCCATCTTCGATGTTGCCGAGGCCGCCCATGGCGACGCCGACGAACAGGCCGCCCGAGCCGTCCGCCGCCTGGATGCGCTCGCGCGGAAAGCCTGCGTCGGCGAAAGCTGCCGAGGCGGCGCCGATCCCGAAGTGGACGAACCGGGCCATCCGCTTGACCTCGTGGAGATAGGCCTCGCCGCTGTCCGGGATGTACCCGCTCTCCACTTCGGCGGCCAGGCGGCACGAAAAGCGGCTGGAGTCGAACCGGGTGATCGGTCCCACGCCCGTGGGGCCATGGAGCAGCCGCTGCCAGAGCTCGTCCAGGGTATGCCCCAGCGGGGTGACGATCCCGATTCCGGTGACGACCACCCGCGTCTGCGGGCGGATGGCAGAGGAGTGATCACGCTTCACTTCGTTCGTGAGCATCGGTGGGCAAGATACCATAGAGGCAGGGGAACTTCGGAGGCTCAACCGCTTGCCGGGCGGCTGCCCTCCGCCACCACCGCGGCGAGCTCTTCGAACCGCATGGGCTTGCTCAGGTAGGCATCCATCCCGGCCACCAGGCAGCGCTCGCGGTCACCTTCCATGGTCGCCGCGGTGAGGGCAACCATCCGGGGACGGCTCCCGAACCGGGCCCGCACCCGGCGCGCCACCTCGAAGCCGTCCATTCCCGGCATCTGAATGTCGACGAGGAGGAGGTCGTAGTGCCTGGCTTCGAGGGCCTCGAGCGCCGCTTCGCCGCTTTCGGCGGTGTCGGGGGTGTAGCCAAGGCCGACGAGGCATGCGCGCAGCAACTGCCGGCTCACCGGATCGTCCTCCACGATCAGGATGGAGGGAGATATCGCGGGCGAGCCGGCAGCCTCCGGCACGGGCGGCACGGGTGCCGGCACGGGTGCGAGGACCCGAAGGACCGCGGCCGCGAGGCGGCTCGGCCGGACCGGCCGGAGCAGGACAGGCTCGGAAGAGGCAGGCGCCGCGTCCTGGAATACGAGCCGTATCCACGGGATCGCGGCACCGTGCTCCGCGGCATCCGCGACGATTCCGAACGCGAAGTCCTGGTCGGCCTCCTCTCCCCGTCCGGAGGACGAGGAAACCACGGCGCCCCAGGATCGAAGCTGCCGCTCGACCGCTTCCAGGGTCTGGCCGGACAGGCCGGCGAGCAGGACGAGCCGTCCGTCCAGACGGATGCCTGCGGAGGCATCGGCCACGGCCGGATCGAGGTCGAGCTGGACCGTGGCTGTGAAGGCCGAGCCTTTGCCCGGCTCGCTCTCCACGCTCAGCGTCCCCTGCATGGACGAGCAGAGCCGGCTGGCGATCGCCAGTCCGAGCCCGGCGCCGCCGTAACGCCTCGCGAGCCTCGCGTCCACCTGCTCGAACGGCTGGAAGATCCGCGGGAGGTTCTCGGGAGCGATCCCGATGCCGGTGTCGGAGACCTCCAGGACGACGGCGAGGCGGTTTTCCTCGGCGCGGGCGCAGACCCTGGCCAGGACGCCGCCCGAGTCGGTGAACTTGACGGCGTTGGCGAGCAGGTTGGTGGCGATCTCGCGCACGCGGGTCCGGTCGCCGACCGCGAAGCGGCAGGCGCCGGTGTCGATTGCGAGCGCGAGGTCGAGCCCCCTTTCGGCGGCGACGGGTGCCACCAGCTCGACGGCGTCCTCGAAACAGTCGGGCACCCAGAACGGCTCGGCTGCGAGCGCGAGCTTGCCCCGGTCGCTTTGCGAGAGGTCGAGGACCTGGTTGACGAGCGACAGCAGGGTCTCGCCGCTGGTCCGGATGATCCCGATGAACTCGCGCTGGCGCGGATCGAGCGTCGAATCGAGCAACAGGCTGGAGAAGCCCAGAACGCCGTTGAGCGGCGTGCGCAGCTCGTGGCTCATCGTGGCGAGGAACGCCCCCTTGGCCTCGGCCGCGCGGCGCGCCTCGCGCGCGTGGTGCTCGGCCTCGAGCTGCGCCTGCTCGGCTTCGAGCTGCGCCTGCTCGGCCCGCCGGCGCGCGGCCTCGGCCTCCTCCCGCAGCGACGCCTGCCGTTCCGCGGCCTCTGCAAGGCTCTGGTTGGCCA
>DATLNC010000263.1:0-9327 GCA_035536935.1 Thermoanaerobaculia bacterium | reverse complement strand
ACGAAGGCAGGGGCCGCGTCGTCGCTCGCCTCGTCGGCCGAGAGTCCGGAGCCTCCGGCCCCCTCGCCGACCTCGACATCGAAGATCGCCTCGACGACCTCCTCGACGAGCGACTCGTGCTCCTCGCTCGCGTCAATGAGGACGAGTTCGCCCGCCTCGTCGGTCGCGTACTCGGTCACTGTCTCCGTGCCGTCCGGGGCGATCTCGGTGATGGTGATGGTGCTGTCCAAGTCCGAGGGGGTGTCGCCCTGCGTGGTCGTGACCTCGGCCACGGTCTCGGTGCCGTCGGCCGACATTTCGGTGATGGTCGTGCTCATTTCTGAGACGAACTCGGTGCCGTCGGCGGCGGTCTCGGTGGTGATGCCGGTCTTCTCAGTCGTCATAGTTCACGTTCTCCTCTTTCGGCCTCGGCTTGGGGGCGCCGGCCGCTTTCGCCGCCGGTCGGACGCTCTTCTTGAGGCGGATTATCTTCCCACACTCCGCGTTCGGGCATTTGACTGGTAACTCTGCCTTGCCCGCCAGGACCTTGAGCGGAACGCGCATCGGCGTCTGGCAGGCCGCACACTTCAGCCTGAGCGCGTCAGGCCGCGCGGGGGACTTCGACGGCCCCGACGGGACCGGCGGCGGCTGGGGCGGGCGGGCCGCGGCCTTGCGCTGCTTCTCGCGCAGCTTCTCGAACAGCGCCCGCTGCTCCGGGGAGAGACCGGCCAGACGATCGGCGACGCTCATGCGCCCTCCCAGCCCGGAAGCCGCGACAGGCGCGCACCGGGATCGGCGGTCACGGCGTCGATCGTCCGGTAAAACATCTCCAGCAGGCGGCCCACGGTCTCCTCGCCGAAGATGTCGGCGTTGTACTCCAGCGGGCCGGACAGACCCTCGTCGTGGAGGTCGTAAAGGCCGAACATCAGGTCCCAGCGGGAGTTGCCGTCGTAGAGCCCAACGGGCTCGAAATCGAGCGCGCCGGAGCTGCCGTGGCTCTCCCCCTCCAGGATCAGCAGCATCACCTGCACGACCGGGTTGCGCTCGGGGGTGGAATCCGCGCCCAGGACCTCGATCAGCTTGCTGAAGGGCAGGTTCTGGTGGGCATAGGCGGAGAGCGCCGTCCTCTTCGTGCGGGCCAGGATTTCGCGGAAGTCCGGGTCTCCCGCGAGGCCGGTGGCGAACGGGACCTGCGTGAGGAAGAGACCGGCCACCGCCTCCAGCTCGGGGCGCGGGCGGTTGGCGCTGTTGGAGCCGATCACGATCCTCTCCCGCCCGGTGACGCGGGCGATCAGGGCGTTCAGCACGGCCAGCACCGCCATGAACATCGTGGCGCCCTCCTTGCGCGCCAGGGCTCGGAGGCGATCGGTGCGCTCGACGCCTGCGCGGACGCGGAAGAGGCCGCCCCTCTGGCTCTGCACCGCGGGCCGCGGCCGGTCCGCCGGAAGGTCGAGCACCAGGGGGAACCCCTCCAGCTCCTTGCGCCAGAAGCGGGCCTCCTCCTCCAAGACCTCGTCCTGGAGCCACTCCCGCTCCCAGAGGACATAGTCGGGGAACTGCACCGGCGGCAGCGGCAGGCGCCGGCCTTCGTAGATCTGGATCAGCTCCTGGAAGAAGACCTGGAAGGTGATCCAGTCGGTCACCATGTGGTGGATGGTGAGTAAGTAGAGATGCTCGTCCGTAGCGAGCCGCACGAGCGCGATGCGCAGGAGCGGTCCCTTCTCCAGGTCGAAGGGGTCGCGCGTGTGCTCGTAGATGGCCTCGTGGCCGGCACTCTCCCGGAAGTCCACGGGCAGCGCGCTCACGTCGATCACCGACACCGCGGGCTCTACCCAGGGGTGGACCCTCTGCACGGGCCGGCCTTCCACGATCGGAAAGGTGGTGCGCCAGGCAGCGTGCCGGCGGATCAGCTCGCGGAACGCAGCCAGGAAGCGGGGCACGTCCAGCGCCCCCTTGACGTGGCTGCCCGCGTCCACGTTCCAGGAGACCAGACCGGGCTGCTCCCGGTGCATCCGCCAGAGCCGCTCCTGGTCGAAGGAGAGAGGCCAGTCGCCCACGCCGGTGGGTCCGGAGACCGGGCGCACCGGCGGAAGAGTGCGCGTCCGAGGCTGCTTCTGGCGCAGCTTCTCGAACAGCGCCCGCTGCTCCGGGCTCAGGGCGGAGAGACGGTCTACGACGCTCATCTAGAGGGCTTCGTCAACCTGGATCTGGCGGAAGGATGGCGCGGGTCACTCATAGCGTTCGAACTATACCGCGGTGCTCCCGCGCTCCAGCTCGCCACCCGCGCTATGAGTCAATCGTGGTCAGCAACGAGCCGCTGCCCAGCTTTCACACATCCTCTTCAGAGAGCGATGCCGCCTTTAGAAAGTGGCGCAGGAGGCCGATCTTCAAGGGCTTGTTTCCATGGATCGGCACGGACAATCTGACGTTGCTCCCCGCTTTTCCATAGATGTGGTGGCTACCCTGGATGCGCAGGAGCGACCAGCCATTCTTCTCCAGGGCTTTGACCAGCCTTCGCCCGGACACACTCTTCATACAGCGATTTCGATGATCCGCCCGTCTGCAGGCTCCGCATCAGGCTCCACGGCCAGGCAACCCTCGACCGCTTCGTAGAGGTTCTTCAGAAGCTCCTCGAAACTTTCGCCCTGAGTGGCGCAACCGGGAATGGCTGGAACTTCGGCCCAGTAGCCACCTTCCTCAGCTTCGTGCACGACGACCTTCAGCTTCATGCCGTTCATGCTACCACTCTCGACAGGATCTCCCAGTACCGCCTAGTACCTCTTCACAGTCCGAATGACGGATAGCGTTTCATGTAGGGGCGGCTCTTGTGGCCGCCCTCCGGAAGGGCACCCACAAGAGGCATAGGCGCTAACTTTGCCTCCGGCCCCCTCACCCGCGAAGCGGGGGAGGGCTGGGGAGGGGGTGCTCCGAAACCCACGGTCGTGGGACGACGCGAGGGTGACGGTCTTCGAGCCGCCGCAGCGCGAGCTCCAGACGCACCCGCGCAAGCTCCGGCGCGAGCCGGCGAAGCTCCAGCGGCTTCCGCGGACGCTCCAGCGCGCGCGACCGGAGCCTCGGCGGCTGCCGACGGCGGGCTGGCGGCTGGCGCGCACGCCCCAGCGGCTGCCGCCAGGGGTTGAGCGGCTGCCGCCGGACCTTCAGCGGCTGCGCCGGAGTGTCGGCCGCGTTGGCTGGAGCCCCGGCGGGACGCGCCGGGAGTCGAGCGCCACGCGCTGGAGCCTCGGCGGCTGCCTCTGAAGCTTCGGCGGCTCGCGCTGGAGGCTTAGCGGCAACCGCCGGAGGGCGAGCGAAACGGTCTGAAGGTCGAGGGAGGGACGGTGAAGGTCGAGCGCAGGGCTCCCAGGGTCAAGCGGATGCCGGAAGACCCCCTCCCCAGCCCTCCCCCGCTTCGCGGGAGAGGGGGCCGGAGGCAAAGTTAGCGCCTATGCCCACCAGGGGTGCCCCTTCAGACGGATGACCCATCTTTTCCGACGTGACAGGGCACTACGGGAACAGCACCCCCAGATGGATCGTGAAGAACCTGGTCCTTTCGACATCGTCGATCCAGTGGTAGTCCGTGCCCACCTCCCAGCGGGTCGTGCCGGCCCCGGGGAGTTGCAGCCCGGCACCGAGATTGAGCCCGATGTCGGTACTGCCTCCCTTGCCGCGATACCAGCCCGGCCCCGCCTGGACGAAGGGCGTTAGACCGGACACGGGCGGCAGGAAGAGCTGCAGGTCGAGCGAGGCGTGCAGCCAGTGCGGGTGGTCGATGCCGGCGGACGCCTCGGCCGTGAACTGGGCGAACCCCAGCCGCGCCTTGAGGTCGACCCGGTCGAGGAGCCGATACCCGAGGTCCCCCTGGACGTAGATGTTCGCATCGGCGACGTGGTCGAGGTCGCGCAACGGATGGGCCGAGCCCACGTGCAGGCTCCCCCGCCATCGTCCCTTGCCGAATCCGCCCTTGCCGAATCCACTGCCCGGCTGGAACGGGTCCGGGTCCGCGCCGTCGATCACGCCGTCGTTGTCGGCATCGGGATCGCGGAAGTCCGGCCGTCCGTCGCCGTCGGTGTCGTGGCCCGGCTGGCCGTCCGTCTCCTTGGAGTCGGGAAGGTCGTCGCCGTCGGCGTCCTGGTCGTAGGCGTCGGGCAGGCCGTCGCCGTCGGTGTCCACCGAGCCTTCGAAGGAATCGGGGATGCCGTCGTGGTCCTGGTCCCCTCCCGGTCCCAGCGGCGGGAGCTCGGCCGCGTCGACGAAGAACGAGGTCCTCGACTGGCGCACGAACGGCTCCGGCCGCGGCTGGTCGAGGAGATCCTGGAGCGTGGCGTGCTCGCCGGGGGAGTAGCGGGAATTGCCGGTCACCCGGCACTCGACCACCGCCTCGTAGAGCCCGCGGCCGGCGAAGGAGGAGAAGGTGCCCCGCACGCTCACCTGCTGGTCGTCCAGAACGAGCGGGACGGCCACCGGGGCGCCCGCGGGCCGTTCCACGACCGCCTCGTAGCCGACGCCCCTCCCGAGCGGCGCGCCCAGGCTCGAGCTCGCGGCGAGGAGGACCTGGGACGCGCCCTCGGGCACCACCCGCGGCGAGGCGCCGGCGTAGCAGTCCGGCCCGGGACCCTCGACGTGGCCGAGGAGGTAGGAGAACTGGTCGGCCCCCGTCCACGAGGCGACGGTCAGCCGCCAGATGCCCCGCGCCGGGCTGGGCACGCGCAGGATGCGGTAGAACTCGTCGCCGAGCACGCCGGGAGAGGATTGATCGAAGACCTCGCCGCCGGGACCCTCCAGCCGGAAGGCCGGGTTCCAGCTCCCGGGCAGGGCGTTGCGCGCGGAGAGCACGACGTTGAGCCGCTGGGCGCCGAGCTCGACCGGGATCTCGAATGTCTCCTCCTCGGGCAGGGTGCCGCTGTCGATGGCCGCGGGCGCGGGCACCGCCGTGGCCACGATCGCCGGCACCGGGGTGCGCTTGCCCCGCACGGCCGAAGGCGTCCGCCCGAGCACGGGGACCTCGCCGCGCAGCCGGGCGTAGAGCTCGACGAAGACCATCGGCAGCTCCAGCCCTTCCTCGCTCCCCAGCACCGTCCCGCCGGTCTCCGCGGCCATCCGCGCGAGGAACTCGCTGTCGGCCATGTTGCCCACCGGCACGGCGAAGACCTGGATCCCCTCGTCGCGCATCTCCTGCGACACGGCCTGCGGGTCGTGGGTCCCCGCGTTGTTCTCGCCGTCGGTCAGCAGGAGGACGGCCTTGCCCGCCGGAGCGGCGGCCAGGAGCTGCGTCTTCGCCGCGAAGAGGGCGTCGCCGATGGCGGTGGAGTTCCTGGGGGTGAGCGCGTCGATCTCGGCCTTGTAGTCGGTGAGCTTGTGATCGGCGGCGGTGGCGGTCGCGTCGAGCTCGATCTTGGCCAGGCCGAGCTCGTTCTCGACCACGTCGTCGAAGGAGATCAGGCTCACCGCCATCCCCGATCCGGTCTGCACGTCCGCGAACGCCCGGGCGCCCGCCTTGGCCCAGTCGAGCCGGGTGCGGACGTCGCCCAGGTACTCCCGGTCTTCCTCCATGCTGCCCGAGCGGTCGATGATCACGGCCACCTGATCGGCCCCCGAGACCGCGACCTCGAAGTCGACGTCGTCCGCGTTCGCGCACGCCACCGGAGACGCCGCCGCAGGCAGGCCGTTCGGGCCAGCCGGCAGGGGCCAGGCCAGCGAGTAGAGGCCGCCGACGTTGGCGACCATCCACTCCCAGTCGGAGAGGGGCGTCTGCCCGTTCTGGAGCGCCCAGTCCGCGACGGCGGAAGCCTCCCACCGCCGTGTGCCGGTGTTCCAGCGCTTCTGGCAGGCGGCGGTGGCCGTGCAGTTCCCGAGCTGCGCCAGGCCTCCGGCGGTGACCTCGGAACCCCAGAGCCACCAGACGTCGGTCCCGCCCTGCTCCGCCAGGCCATCGAACTCGACGGCGAGATCGGCATCCGCGGCGCCGTCGGCGAGGCCGGTGATGGACACCACCGGGTCGGTGTACGCCGGGTCCGTGAGCAGCACCCCGTCCACCTTCTCGAGCGCGCCGCCCGCGCTGAATTCGAGATCGATCGTGTCCAGGACGAGGAGATCCCCCTCGGTCCCGCCTGTCTTCCTCCCTTCGTCCATGCCGAAGTGGAGCGTCCAGGTGTGGGACCCCGTGTGCTCGGCGAAGATCGAGACGAGGATCGAAGAGCCCTCGCCGAACAGCGGGATGTTGCCGAGGGAGTCGATGAATTCCACTTCGCGGAATCCCGCGGCCGAGGCCTCCGCGGTCGAGAAGTCGGTGCCGTCGAACGCGGCCACCGCCGCGCCGGTGTACAAGGGACCCCGCAGGGTCAGCCTGTCGCCGGGGACCGGCGACGGGCAGGTGTCCGCCGCCAGGACCGAGTCGCCGCGCAGTTGGTCGAAGTTCGCCGAGACGCTGAACTCGCTCATCAGCGGGGAAAGCGGGCAGGTATGGCCGGCCGGGCAGTCGGCGTCTTCATAGCAGGAGGTGCCCGTGAAGACCCCGCCCCCGTCGCGGCAATTCTGGTAGCTGCTCTGCTGCATGATCGTGTGGTTGACCTCGTCGGTGGCGTCGAACGAGGGGCCGATGCCGCAGGGTCCTCCGAAGCGCCTCTGCTCGTCGTACTGGTCCCCGAGGCCGAGCACCAGGTGGCCCAGCTCGTGGGTGACCACGTCGGCGCGGACCGCCTCGTACCCCAGGAGGATCCGGTTGCCTTCGTTGTGGACCGGAGCCCCGGAGGAGGACGAGCGCGGCAGCCCGCCCGGACCGTAGTACCAGATGTCGCCCGCGGGCTCGCCCGAGCCGCCCGCGGTCAGCCGCGCCTTGCGGATGCGCATGCGCCCCTCGGTGGCGTCGCACAGCATCCGGCTCACGCGCTGGAGCTGCCCCTGGACCCGGTCGATATCGGCCTGGGCCGGAATGAAGCGGAAGACGACGTTGAGGTTCAGGTCGCCGTCGGCCTCGACGCTCCCTGCGCCCGCGCGGGCCTCCGCGGCTACGAGAGACATCGCCAGCATCAAGACACCTGTCGAGAACCACTTGGGCAACATGCCGTCCCCTTTTCTGGAATCACCTTCTCCTGGCGATGCTGAAGGAGATTCGTTACCGAAGGGGAGTGGTACGCAGGCGAGTAGACATAGCTACCCGAGCTCCGCGAGCTTCGCCGCGGCCTCTTCGGGGGAGAGCCCCTCGATCATGGCGAGCAGCGCCTCCATCTCCTCGGGGTCGTCCTCGCCGCGCGCCCGGCGCACGGCCTTGGCCAGCTCGGCAATGGTGGGCGCCTCGAAGAGCGCGGTGACCGGCAGGTCGGCCTGGAGCGCGGTCTGCACCTGCGTTGTCACCTGGATGGCGAGGAGCGAGTGGCCGCCCAGCTCCAGGAAGTTGTCGTCCCGGCCGAGCGGCTCGATGCCGAAGAGGTCCTGCCAGATGGCGGCGAGCCGCTCTTCCAACTCGCCCTGAGGCGGCTCGTACGCGGTCGAGAGCCCGGGCCGGCCTGCCTTTTCGCCGCCGTGGGACATCTGGGCCAGCAGCGAATCGGCGGTGACGCTGTCGGTCTCGGCGATGAGCCCCGGCAGATCCTGGGCGGAGACGATGAGCCGCGGGAACGGAGAGCCCAGGAGGTGCCGGAGCGCCCTGGCGCTCTTCGCCTCGGTGACGCCGTGGGCCGCGAGGTTGGCCTGGACCTCCTCGTTCGAGAGCCCGGCCATGCCGCCGGCCACGCCCGTGATCAGCCAGCCGCCCCACTGGTAGGGGTCCCAGTGAACCGCCATGACGGGCCTGCCCTCGGCGGCGTGGCGCACCGCCAGGGCCTCCAGGCAGCCGCCCGCGGCGGCCAGGTCGAGCTGCCCGAGACCGCCGGTGATGGCCGTGGTCGTGGAGCAGAGGAACACCGGGGTGGATGGATCGACCGCGGCGAGCAGCTCTTCGGCACCGCGGAGGACGGGATCGAGCGCGGCGCGCAGGCCCTCCGGCGTCTTGAGCTGGATCAGGCCGCCGCCCTGCGGAATGCCGGTGTAGAAGGCTCCGCGCAGAGGCGTGGAGGGGAGCTCGGTCACCACCTGCGCGCCCTGTTGCAGGAGGTAGTCCGCGATGGCCCTGCCCGGACCCTGCGCCGCTTCGGCGATCAGCCAGGTGCCTTCCAGGCTCTCCGTCTCCTCCAGGCGCACGCGCTCGAACCCGCGCACCCAGCGCTGCCGGCCGCGCAGAGCCACGACGGGATCGGCAGCGGTCATCTCGGCGATCAGCCGCTCTTCCAGGCCAGGACCGGGAGTCGCGTCCACGCTGGAGCAGGTCACGCGGGGCAGCTCCTGATGAACTACCTTGAGCGCTCCGAGCACAGCGGCCTTGCCGGGATGGATGGGATCGCCGTCCACCAGCTCATGAAGACCGCTGGCGGCCAGGAGGAGGCGGACGGGCTTGTCGATCGAAGACAGAGCCTGTGCCAGCCGTACCAGACTGACCAGAACCTCCTCTTCCTCGAAACCCCAGAGGTGGAGGATGCGGTCAGGCAGGCTCTCATGGAGGTCGTAGTCCTCCCCGCGCGCCACGGTGAAGACCTCCTGGCCGTCCCCGCGCAGGCGCTCGGCGATCCTCTCCCCCACTCCCATCCCGTCCAGGAAGATCAGCCAGCGACAGGGCGCCTGCACAGCCGCCTTGAGGGGCGCCTGCCTCCAGGCGGGCACCCAGAACCAGTCGGCTACGTCTGCCATCTTCTGGACCGTGCTCTTGGGTGGATCGATCCAGTAGCGCTGGCGCTCGAACGGGTAGGTCGGGAGCGGCACCCGCTTCCGCCGCTCGTCGTTGTGGAAGCGGGGCCAATCCACCTCGACGCCCGCGATCCACAGCCGGCCCACGGCTTCCAGCACCGCTTCGAGGTCGGAGCCCTCGCGCAGGGTGGGGATGGTGATCCGATTCGCGGCGGCATCGGGGTGCTGTTTCACCAGCGTGCCGAGCGTGGCGCCGGGGCCGACCTCCAGGAAGACGCGGTCGGGCTCCCGGAGCAGCTCGCCGATCCCCTCGGCGAAGCGCACCGGGCTCCGCATGTGGCGCGCCCAATAGCGAGGGTCGGCGAGGTCGTCCGCGGTGATCCAGGTGCCGGTGACGTTGGAGACGAAGGGGATCTCCGGCGCCTTGAGCTCGATCCCCGCGAGGAGCCGGGCGAGCTCGCGGCCGGCAGGTTCCATGGCCGGCGAGTGGAAGGCGCGGGAGACCGGAAGCGGCCGGCAGGTCGCTCCCCGCTCCTCCAGGAGACGGCGCAGGTCCGCGACGGCCTCCGGCGGACCGGCCACGACCTGGACGTCGGGGCCGTTGGCTGCCGCGAGGGCCAGACCGCCGGTCAG
>DATLNC010000262.1:0-58523 GCA_035536935.1 Thermoanaerobaculia bacterium | reverse complement strand
CCGAGACGCGGAAGCCTTTCCCCGCGTCTCGGAAGCCTTTCCCCGAGTCGCGGAAGCCTTTCCCCGAGTCTCGGAAGCCTTTCCCCGAGTCTCGGAAGCCTTTCCCCGAGTCGCCGAAGCCGCTCGTGCGTTGAGGAGAGCGGCTGGTACGCCCGGGGGAGAGGCTCGTAGGCACGGACGAGTCACTGGTACGGCCGGACGAGTCGGCGGTACACACGGGGCGAGCACCCGTACGCATAGGGGAGTCGCTGGTACACACGGTGGGAACGCTCGTACGGCAGGGATAGTCGGCGGTACACACAGGGGATTCGTTCGTACGGCCGTGTGAGTCGCTGGTACGGGCGTGGCAATCGCTCGTACGGCCAAGTCAGTCGCTCGTACACGGGGGAGAAACACTCGTACGCCAGGGTGAGGCTTCCTGCTTGTGGAGCCAAACAAAAAGCCGTCTGAGCCGGGCCCCAACCCCACTCAGACGGCCACTCCCGAGACCGATGGCTCGACCTAGGAGGAGGAAAGTATAGCTTGAGATGCCCGGGGGCGCGAGAGCGCCCCCGTTTTTGAGACGGCGGGAACCTATTTCTCGTACAGCGCCGCGACCGGGACGATCTCGATCCTGGTCGGCTTGACCGGGATGGCCTGGATGGTCTTGTCGGCGTCGCTGACTTCCGCCGCGACCGGGCTGTTGTAGGTCTTCGGGCTCGGCGCGTCCTTCTGGAGCATCTCCTGCACCTGGGCCGCATTGCTGGTGATCAGCACCGCGGCGAAGTTGTCCAGGCTCAGGTACTTCTTGACCGCCGCGTTGACCTCTTCGACCTTCATCGTGCGCAGGCGCTTGTCGACTTCGTCGATGAAGTACGGAGTGCCGTAGAACTCGCTGTCCATCTGGAAGCCGAGGCGGTCGGGCAGGCTCTGGGCCCAGAGCTTGGTGTAGTTGAGGAGGAAGTCGCGGGTGAGCTCGAACTCTGCCTGCGTCAGGCCGCGGTCGCGCAGCCGTTGCACTTCATACATCCCGGCGCGCAGCGCAAACTGCGCATCCGTCGGGACGACCGGACGGATCCAGACCGAGAAGTACTGCTGCCGGCGCGGCACGTTGGGCGTCGGATTGCTGGTGAAGGGCGGCACGGCGTAGTACTCCATGTAGGAGTAGTCGCCATAGTTCAGTCCGCGCGCGCCCCGGAGCTCTTGCATGAGCCGGCCGTGGAACGTGCGGTGCTCGCCGAGGTAGCTGTTGGCCACCATCAGCGGGAAGTAGTCGGCGTCGGCGCGGGTGACCGGCAGCGGGAAGCCGAAGTGCAGGCCCACCGAGGCGGTCTCTTTTTCGACGATGACGAAGTTGCGGCCCTTGACCGTGGGCGCCGGAGGCAGCGCCGTGCGTCCCCCCTGGCCCTTGGGCAGGGCGGCGAGGTCCTTCTGCAGCTTTTCGGCGTAGCCCTTGGGATAGCCGCCGGCCACGCCGAGCATCAGGTTCGCCTGGGTGTAATTGTCCCGGTAGAACTTCTTGACGTCGTCGATCGTGACGCTCTTGAGCCCCTCGACCGTGCCCGCCGAGGGGTGGCCGTAGGGGTGGCCCTTCCAGAGCTGGGTCTGGAGCGCCTCCAGGCCGAGCAGCTCGTCGTTGCTCGGCAGCGTATTGGTCAGGAAGGACTGGAGCTGGTCTTTGTTGCGCTGGAAGTCCTGCTCGCCGAACGCGGGCTGGAGGAGGACTTCTTCCAGGAGAGCCGTGTACTCCGCCAGCTTGTCGCGGTGGACCAGGCCGGAGAAGAGGGTGACTTCGCGGTCGCTGCCGGTCTGGATGGCGGCGGCCATCGGGTAGAGCGCCTCGAGGAGCTCGGTGTAGGAGCGCTTCTGCGTGCCGGACTCGCCGACCATGGAGGCGGTGAGGGCGGCGAGGCCTTCCTTGCCCTTGGGATCGTGGATCGAGCCGACGTCGAACATCAGGCGGATGGCGACCAGCGGCGATTCGCTCGGCTGAGCGACGACCTGGATGCCGGACGCCTGGTTCCCGGTTTGCGCCCAGGCTCCCGGCACGGACAGGGCGAGGGAGAGCGCCACGGTCGTGGTGACCTTCTTGAGATCAATCATGGTTGGCACCTCCCTGGGTCCCGCCGGCGGCCGGCTGCTCGGCCGGCCCGGAAAGGGTGACGTAGGTCTCGTTCTGCGGCCGGAAGGTTTCGCGGACGACGCGCTGGATGTCGGCCGGGGTGACCTTGTCGTATTGCCGGTAGAGGCGGTTGATGGAATCCAGGTCGCCGGCCAGGGCGATGAAAGTGGCGGCCTGGTTGGCCACCGCGCCGGGGGTGTCGAGGCCGAGGGCGAAGTCGTAGCGCAGGTGCGACTTGATGCGGTCGAGCCGCTTCGGGTCGACCGGCTTGGCGGCGAGCTCGGCGATGTAGCGGTCCACGGTCTCCTTCACCTTCGGCATGAGGTCTTCGGACTTGACCCGGGCGAAGATGCTGAAGAGATAGGCGTCGCGGTGGAAGTCGGCGTCGCCGCCGATGAAGTCGACCCACTGCTTGGCGACGACGAGTTCCTGGTAGAGGGGAGCCGACTCGCTGAACAGGAGCTGGCTGACGAGGCTCAGCGCCGCGGAGTCGGGCTTTTCCGTGTTGAACGCGGGCATGTGGTAGCCGGTCATGAAGTACGGCCGGGTCGGGCTGGGCCAGTCGACGTGCGCCTTCTTCGCCTCGGCCTGCGGCGGCTCGGGGTCGATCTTGGGCGCCTGGTAGCCCTTCTTCCAATCGCCGTAATACTTCTTCGCCATGGCGACGACCTTGTCGGGCTGGGCGTCGCCCACCACCAGCAGGGTGATGTTTTCCGGCCGGTAGAAGCGGTCGAAGAAGCTCAGGCTGTACTGGTAATAGTCCGGCATGGCCTTGATGTCTGCCAGGAAGCCGAGGGTCGAGTGCTTGTAGGTGTGCTTCTGGTAGGCCAGGTCGCGCAGCTTCTCGTACATGGGGATGAACGGGTTCGAGGCGCTCTTGTTGTACTCGCCGAGCACGGCGAGGGCCTCGGTGCGGAACGCGTCCTCGGTGTACTTGAGGTTCTTGAAGCGGTCCGATTCCATGTCCATCATCGTGGCCAGCTCGCTGGCGGGTCCGACGATGTGGTAGACGGTCTGATCGTCGGCCGTGAAGGCGTTGGAGTCGGCGCCCATGCGCTTGAGCAGGTCGTTGTAGGCGTCGGTCGAGTACTTGTCGGTCCCGCGGAACATCATGTGCTCGAAGAAGTGGGCGAAGCCGCTGTGGCCCGCCTCGACCTCGTCGCGGGAGCCGGTGCGCACGACCGTGTAGTACGCGATGGTCCCCGGGCTGTCATAGGGGATGACGACGACCTGCAGGCCGTTGTCGAGGGTGGTCTCGTGCACCTTGTAGGGGAAGATGTCCCCGGCGGACTGGGCACCGGCGGCGGTACCCAGGGCCATCAGAGCGAGCAGCCCCAGGGCAAAATTCTTGCGGACGGACACGATGGAGAGCCTCCTTTCGTCTGGTTCCAGGGTCCGAACTTGATGTCGGTTCGGCAGGCCCGCTAAGGCGGGCGCTCCATGGGGGGAAACTCCAAGCCCCCGGGCAGGGATTCCCATCTTATCCGCGGGCCGGACGGTTTGCGAACAAATTCCGGCATCCCGGAACTTCAATCCGCCCGGGTTCCGGGAATACAATCCGTCCGTCATGGGGAACGATCCTGAAAGCGTGCGTCTGCTCGAGCTCCTGCGGGAAAAGGTGAACCTTTCCCGGCTGTCCCACAGGGAGCTGGAGAGGGAGATGAAGGTGGGTCACGGCACGATCGGCAATCTCCTCCGTGGAAAGACGGAGCTGCGGCTGCGCCACGTGGCGATCCTCGGGCGGGCTTTGGGGTTCGATCCGGTGGAGCTGTTGCTGGAGGCGTACGGGGTGTACCGGCCCGACCCCCCGCCGCCGCCCGGGCTGGTGCTGACCCGGGAGGAGCTTCGGGCCGTGGTCCGGGAGGCCGTGCGCGAGGAGATGGATCGGTATCGGGACTGACAGCGGGGACTGATACCATCCAGCCGTGCCGCACCGAATCGCTCTCCTGGTCACCGGCGCATCGGGGATGCTTCTGCCTCGCCACGTTCTCGGCCGGCTGGCGGAGCTGCCCGAGATCGAGCGCATCCACCTGGTGGTATCGGCCGGGGCGAGCCAGGTGCTCCGCCACGAGCTGGGGCCGGAGCGCACGGGAGCTTCCGACCTCGCCGAGGCGGCCAATCTTTCCCCCGCGGCCCGGGAGAAGCTGGCCCTCCACCGCGACAACGACCTCGACGCCCCCATCGCCTCGGGCTCCTACCGTCTGACGGGCACGGCGGTCCTCCCCTGCAGCGCCGGCACCCTCGGGGCTCTCGCGACGGGCACGGCCCGGACGCTGATCCACCGCGCCGGAGCCGTTGCCTTGAAGGAGAGCTGGCCGCTGGTCCTCGGTTTCCGAGAGACCCCCTACAGCCTGATCCACCTGGAGAACATGCGCCGCCTCCACTTCGCGGGGGCCACGATCCTGCCGCCGGTGCCGGCGTTCTACATCGGCGGCGAGGACCTCGGGCGTTTCCTGGACCATTACACCCTGCGGGTGCTCGACCGGTTCGGGATTCAGGAGGCGGGGGAGGCGGGGTTGCGGTGGGGGTAGCCAGCCCCGGGAGGGGCTGTACTTTACTAGCCTGGGGTTTCAACCCCAGGCGCCGGCAGCCCGCCTGGGGTTGAAACCCCAGGCTAGAAGAGTGTCGCTCCTCCGGAGCGAGACGCGCAGAGGCTCGTCGCAGATACAATCCCCCCAACATGCCCTTCCTCCGCTCGCTCTCGACCGTGCTCGAGATGATCAAGTTCGAGCACACGCTGTTCGCCCTGCCGTTCGCGTTCCTGGGGATGGTCCTGGCGGCGGAGGGGTGGCCTTCGTGGCGGACGGTGATCTGGATCGTGGTCGCCATGATCGGAGCGCGGAGCGCGGCCATGGGGTTCAACCGGCTCGTGGACCGGCGGATCGACGCCGCCAATCCCCGGACCGCGTCGCGCGCTCTTCCGGCGGGGCTCGTCTCCCCCCTCTGGGTCGCGCTGTTCGTGACGGCCAGCTCCGCCCTCCTGGTCCTGGCGGCCTGGATGCTCAACCCGCTGGCCTTCTACCTCTCGCCGCTCGCGCTCCTGATCCTTTTCCTCTACTCCTATACCAAGCGGTTCACCTGGGCGTCCCACCTGATGCTGGGGCTCTCCCTGGCCGGTGCCCCTCTGGGCGCCTGGATCGCGGTTCGGGGAGATATCCGCCCCGCGCCGATCCTGATCGGCGTCTGCGTGCTGCTCTGGGTGGCCGGGTTCGACGTGCTGTATGCCCTTCAGGACGTGGACTTCGACCGCAGGACGGGGCTCTTCTCGATCCCGGCCCGATTCGGAGTCGTGCCGGCGCTCTGGACCTCGGCCGTGCTCCACGCGGTCATGCTCGGGTTGCTGGCCCTGCTCCCCCGGGTGTATTTGGGTTCCGGGCCAGGCCTCGGCTCCGGGTTCTGGATCGGGTGGGCCGGGTGCCTGGCGCTCATCGGGTGGCAGCACTGGGTGGTCCGTCCGGGCGACCTTACGCGCCTGAACGCAGCATTCTTCACCGCCAACGGCCTGCTCTCGGTCTGGCTCTTCGCTGCAACCGCGGTCGATGTCCTCTTCCCATGATCTGGATGTCGACCGCTTCGCGCTGATTGCGCGCGTCGCGCGGATCATCACCTCGGGCCTGGAGCTGGAGGCGCTCCTTCAGAACGCCGCCGACGCCATCCACGATCTCCTGCACTATCCCAACGTGGACATCCCGCTCATCGATCCCGAGGACCCCGGAACCCTGGTGGTCCGCAACCGGGGCGGCCTCTACAAGCGGCTGATCCGCCACGAGGACAGGCTGCCGGTCGCGTCCGGGATCATGGGCAGCGCGGTCCGCGAGCGCCGCACCCAGCTCGTCAATGATGTCGATGCCGATCCGCGCTACGTCCGGCCGCCGGGGACCTCGGGCATCCGCGCCGAGCTGGCGGTCCCGATCCTTCTGGCTGGCCAGGTGCTCGGCGTGCTCAACGTCGAGAGCGAGGGACAGTTCGACGACCTGGACGTGGCCAGCGTCGAGATCGTCGCCGACCATCTGGCCGTGGCGATCAACAACGCCCGGCTGATCGAACGCTCGCAGCGGGCGGCGGTTCTGGAGGAGAGGCAGCGACTCGCCCGCGACCTTCACGACTCGGTCACCCAGATGCTGACCAGCCTCAACATGATCGCTCAAACCCTCGCCCCGGCCTGGCGCCGCGACCCGGCCGAGGGGGAGCGGCGCACCGAGCGCCTGGCCGAGCTCGCCCGCTCCGCCCTGGCCGAGATGCGCGCTCTCCTGCGCGAGCTGCGGCCTGCCTCCGCCCCTTCCAACGTCGAGACCTCCGAGATCCTGATCGCCGGCATCGTCCAACTCCGCCTCTTCGGGCTCGGCGCCGCGCTCCAGGGCCTGGCCAAGGACAGCCCGGCCGTGCGGCTGGAGCTCGGGGCCTGGGAGCCCCAGGCGTTCGAGGTGGAGGAGGCGCTCTTCCGGGTGGCGCAGGAGGCCCTTTCGAACGCCCTGCGCCATGCCCGGCCTCTGCAGGTGAGGATCGCCGCGGCGGTCGAGGGTCCGGCCGCCCGGCTCCAGGTCCGGGACGACGGCGATGGCTTCGACCCCGCCTCGGTTCGGCAAAGCGGGATGGGGCTGGCGAGCATGCGGGAGCGGGCGGAGGCCCTTGGAGGAAGACTGCGGATCGAGACTGCCCCGGGCAAGGGGACCCTGGTGGAAGCCACGCTTCCCGCGAGGGCAGCCTCGTGATCCGGGTCCTGCTCGTGGATGACCATGTGATCGTCCGCGAAGGGGTGCGGGCGTTGTTGGAGGACGAGGGCTTCGAGGTCGTGGGCGAAGCGGGCAGCGGCGACGAAGCGGTCGAGCGGGTGCGGTCGCTCGCTCCCGACGTGGTGCTGATGGACCTGGTGATGCCGGGCCTGCCCGCGACCGAGGCCATCCGCCTCATCCGCGAATCCTGCCCGGGGACCCAGGTGCTCGTGCTGACCACCTTTCTCGATGACCGCCAGGTGAGAGAGGCGGTCGAGGCCGGGGCGATCGGCTATCTCCTCAAGGACGTGCTCAAGGGGGATCTGGCCCGAGCCATCCGCGACGCCCGGCAAGGCCGGCCCTGGCTCCACCCCGAGGCGCAGCGGTCGCTCATGCAACGGATCAGCTCTCGTCCTGTCCCCGCCCCCCACGAATCGCTGACCCCCCGCGAGCGCTCCGTGCTCGAGCTGATCGGCCGCGGCCGGAGCAACAAGCAGATCGCCGCCGCCCTCCATCTCTCCGAGGGCACGGTCAAAGGCTATACGAGCGTCATCTTCGACAAGCTCGCCGTGGCCGACCGCACCCAGGCCGCGCTCTATGCGGTGAAGCACGGGCTCGTCTAGACCCTGACTTTCGTTGGGCGCCGGCCCAACCATCTCCCCGTCCAGGTCCGGAACGGCGTCAGAGGCGCGCGGCTCCTCTGATCGGCAAGATGAAGCCAGGAGGGAAAACCTGATGAAGAGTCTTCGTCTGCTGATCTGTCTGCTCGCCCTGGCCGGGCCGCTCCGCGCGGCTCACCTCGGCGATTTGCCTGTCGTCTTCGAGCCCAACGTCGGCCAGACCGACGAGCGGGTGCTGTTCCTCTCAAGAGGCAAGGGCTCCACCCTGTTCCTGACGCGGACCGAAGCGGTCCTCGCACTTCGCGACAAGGTGCTGCGCATGGGATTCGCCGGGGCCCTTCCGGCCGCGGCCGAGGCCTTGGAGCCTCTGCCGGGGGTCACCCACTACTACGTCGGCAAGGACCCGGCGAAGTGGCGCACGAACGTGCCGCAGTACGGGCGCGTGCGCTACGCCGGGATCTATCCCGGGATCGACCTCGTCTGGTACGGGCGGCAGGGCAGCGTCGAGTTCGACTTCGTGGTGGCTCCGGGAGCCGACCCGGATGCGATCAACCTGACCCTCGCCGGGGCCGAGCGGCTGGAGATCGCCCCCTCGGGGGACCTGGTCCTCCACCTGGCGGGCGGAAGCCTTGCGTTCCAGCGCCCGGTCTCCTACCAGGAGGTAAACGGGAAGCGCCGCGAGGTCTCCTCGTCCTACCGTCTCGCGAATGGGCGGCTCGGGTTCGACCTGGGAGATTACGACCGCGGGCGTCCGCTGGTGATCGATCCGCTGCTCGTCTGGTCCAGCTTCCTGGGCGGCAGCGACTTCGATAATGTGTTTGATGTTGCCGCGGACAGCTCCGGCAACCTTTATGCGACCGGCGGCACCGACTCGACCGACTTCCCCGAAGGATTTGTGAGCGAGGTGGGCAACGGTGCCGTGTTCGTGACCCGGATCGACCCCCAAGGCCAGAGCATCGTCTACACCACAATCCTCGACGGCCGCAATCTCGACACCGGCCTCTCCATCGCGGTGGACGACCGGGGCGCAGCTTATGTGGCCGGCCAGACGGTTTCGCCGGATTTTCCTGTCCTCAATGCCTTTCAGCCGGGGCTCGGCTTCTTTCCATCTCCAGGCGTTCGGCTGGATGCTTTCGTGGCGAAGCTCACGTCCTCCGGCGCCTTCGTGTTTTGCACCTATCTGGGTGGAGGACTGGGCGACAGCGGGAACGCCATTGCGGTGGATGTGAACCGGCGGGTGTACGTGGCCGGCTTCACCGAGGCCAGGGGCTTCCCGCTCAAGAACGAGTTCCAGGACGATGCGTTCCTCGCGAGCTCAAACGCTTTCCTGACGGTCTTCGCCGCCGATGGGCAGAGCCTGGTCTACTCGACCCTGCTCCGGGGAAGCCGTCGCGACGGTGCGGACGCCCTCGCCGTGGATGCCGCCGGCAACGCGTACCTGGCCGGGCATGCGGTATCCAAGGACTTCCCGGTGAAGGGGGCCTTCCAGTCGTCCAACCGGGGAGGGACCGATGCCTTCGTGGCCAAGATCAACCCGGCGGCATCCGGCGAGGCCTCCCTGGTCTACTCGACCTACCTGGGCGGCCAGGGGACGGACGAGGCCACCGGCATCGCGGTGGACGCTTTTGGCCAAGCCTTTGTGACCGGCTTCACCGGCTCGACCCTGTTTCCCTTGCAGGCGCCGCTCGATGACCGCAACGTGGTCAACGAGGCGTTCGTGACCAAGCTCAACGCCCAGGGGAACGCCCTGCTGTTCTCCACTTTCCTGGGCGGATCCGGCACGGAGCAGGGGAGCTCTATCGCGGTGGACGGCGCCGGCGCCATCTATGTGGCGGGCACCACCACCTCGACCGACTTCCCCGCCGTCAACGCCTTCCAGCGGGAGCTGTCGGGCGGGACCGACGCCTTTGTGGCCAAGATCGATCCGGCCGCCTCGACCCTGCTCTGGTCGAGCTTCCTTGGCGGGAACCAGGACGAGCTCGGCAACGCCGTCGCTCTGGATGGCCCGGGCAACGTCTACCTGGGCGGGCAGACGAGGTCCTCGGCCTTTCCCATCCTGAACGCCGTGCAGGACTCGTTCGGCGGAGGCTTCGGCGACGGCTTCATTGCCAGGCTCGAGACCACCGCGCCCGACACCATCGGTGTCTTCCGGCCGAGCGCCGGGAAGCACTTCCTCTACAACTCCAACAAGCCAAGCCCGCCGGACCTGACGGTCACGCTGGGCCAGGCCGGGGACCTCCCGGTGGCCGGTGACTGGAACGGCATCGGCGACCGCCCCGGGATCTTCCGTGCCGGCGTCTTCACCCTGAAGCGCTTCAACAACGACATCCTCTGCTGCAACCTCACTTTTGCCTTCGGCGAGCCGGGAGACCTGCCGGTAGCCGGCGACTGGAACGGCGACGGCATCGACACCGTCGGGGTGTTCCGGCCCTCGATCGGGCAGTTCTTCCTGACCGATACCAACGGCCTCTCGATCGACCGCGTCTTCGCCTTCGGCCAGCCCGGTGACCTGCCGGTGGCAGGGGACTGGGACGGCGACGGGGTCGACACCGTGGGCATCTTCCGTCCCGCGGATGGCCTGTTCGTCCTGACCAACACCGACGGGCTGTCGCTCGACTTCATCTTCAATTTCGGCCAGCCCGGAGACCTGCCGGTGGCCGGGGACTGGAACGGCGACGGACTCGATACGGTCGGTGTCCTCCGTGGAGGCCGGTTCGAGCTCCGGAACAGCAACGATGCCGGGCCGGCCGACCTGACGGTCGCCTTCCGCGTGACCGGCGACCTGCCCATCGCCGGCGATTGGGACGGACGCCCGTAGGGCGCTCCCTCTCCCCCGGCACGGGGGAGAGGGCTGGGGAGAGGGGGGATGGGATCAGCTATACTCGATGCCGTGATGGACGTCTCAACCGTACCCGAAATCCGTCCCGAAACGTTCCCGGCAGCCCTGCGCGACATCGCGGCCAAGGTGAGGGATGGTGTCCGTCTCGACGAGGCGGACGCCCTCACCTGCCTGACGACCCCCCACCTGCTCCACCTGGGGAAGCTGGCCGATACCGTCCGCCGCAGGCTGCACGGCAATGTGACTTACTTCAATATCAACCGGCACATCAACCCGACGAACGTCTGCGTCTACACCTACAACTGCAAGTTCTGCAGCTTCGCGGCCCTTCCCGGCGAAGACCACGCCTGGGAGATGAGCCTCGACGACGTGTACAAGCACGCGGCCGATCAGGGCGGCAACCGGGTGACCGAGTTCCACATCGTGGGCGGTCTCCACCCGAACATCCCGCTCTCCTGGTACGAAGAGATGCTGCGCGGTTTGAAGGAGCGCTTCCCGAACGCCCACCTCAAGGCCTTCACGGCCATCGAGATCGGCTGGTTCGCCAAGTACGAGAAGATCTCCATCGAAGAGGTCCTCACCCGCCTGCGCGCCGCCGGCCTGGGCTCGCTCCCCGGGGGCGGCGCCGAGATCTTCCACCCCGAGGTGCGGGAGATCATCTGCGATGGCAAGCTCGACGCGGACGAGTGGATCGAGGTCCACCGCACCGCGCACAAGATGGGGATCAAGTCCAACTGCACCATGCTCTACGGCCACGTGGAGAAGCCCGAGCACCGGGTCGACCACCTGATGCGCCTGCGCAACCTGCAGGACGACACGGGCGGCTTCAACGCCTTCATCCCCCTGGCGTACCACCCCGAGAACAACTACCTGGGGCTCAAGTACCACACCACGGGGCAGGACGACCTGCGCCACATCGCGACCGCCCGCCTGGTGCTGGACAACATCCCGCACATTAAGGCCTACTGGGTGATGATCACCCCCAAGCTGGCGCAGGTAGCTCTGCGTTTTGGCGCCGACGACCTCGACGGCACAGTGGTAGAGGAGAAGATCTACCACATGGCCGGAGCGGGCACGGCGCAGCAGCTCAGCCGTCCCGAGCTGGAGCGGATCGTGCGCGAGGCGGGCTTCGTGCCCGTCGAGCGCGACACCCTCTACAACCCGATCTCCCCTAGCCCAGCGCTGGCTGCCGCGAGTTGAAGCCCGACCTCGGTTTTCACTACCTGGCGGTCGACGGGCCCATCGGCGTGGGCAAGACCACCCTGGTGGAGATGCTCACCCGCCGCTTCGAAGGGGTGAAGATCCTGGAGGACGTGGACAACCCGTTCCTCGGCGATTTCTACCAGGACCGGCCGGGCGCCGCCTTCCAGACCGAGCTCTACTTCCTGCTCTCGCGCTACAAGCAGCAGCAGGACATCGGGCAGCGCGACCTGTTCGACCGGATGCTGGTCTCCGACTACACCTTCTGGAAGAACCGGATCTTCGCCTACCTGAACCTGTCGGACGACGAGCTGATGCTGTTCGACAAGCTCTATGCCCTGCTGGAGCCGCAGATTCCGGTCCCCGACCTGGTGCTCTACCTGGTCGCGGACGTGGACACCTGCATGGAGCGGATCAAGCGCCGGGCGCGCAACGTCGAGAGGACGATCTCGGGAGAATACCTGGGGGAGTTGATCGACGCCTACAATCACTACTATCATTACTACGACCGGTCTCCGCTGCTGGTGGTCGACACGCGGCACTTGAACTTCCCCCAGCGGCCCGAGGACTTCGACGAGCTGCTGAACCGCCTGTCGAAGCCCATCAAGGGGACCGAGTACTTTCAGCCGCTTGGATCCCGGTAGGAAGGAGTATAGACTTCTGCTGAAGATGCACTACAATCTGTGCATGGTCGTAGAGTCCTACCGTGGGTTCAGCCTTTCAGGAGGGAAAGGGCTGAGCGGAAAGCGACACTCCCGTAAACTCTTCCCAGGAGGTAGCGATGCCGAATCTTAGCCTTGCAGAGGTCAGCAGAGCTTCCCGCAATGCCATGCTTTCGGCCAAGGTTTACAAGACGATTCGACGTGCCCGGCGCGGCGAGCCACTGGACGACCGGGAGCAGAGCATCCTTTCGCGGGGTGCCAATCTCCTTTCCGAGGTTGTTCAAGGTTCTCTCTTGATTGACCGGAAGCCTTTGGAACAGGGACTTTATACTGATCTGAAGGCCTATCGGCATGCGCTCTCCGCCTTGGTGCAGTTGCAGCAAAGGATTGAGGAAGAGAAGGCCGAACCTCTGAAGGATGTAACTCGAGTTCTCAGGACCTATAGAGATGACTTGTCAAGTCTTTCTCAGGGCAGGAAGGTTTCTGACATTAGGCTCTCAGGTTTGGCGGAGTTCTTTCGCGTTCTGAGCGAGTTCTTCTCAAGGGATGTTCAGTCTCCGACGCCGGTGCGTCAAGAACCCTTCCGTGCGGTGATCTGACCCAAGGCTTCGTAGAGGAGGCTGCTGCATGTTGCTCTGCTGTGACGAAGGGTGGGCGTGTAACAACAGCTTCTAGATTAGAAGAATATGACCCCGCGCAGCCAGCTTGAGAGTTATCTTCTCGAAATTCTGGCGCGGGCCCAGTCAGCCAAAGACCGCTGCAGCAGTCTTCTTGCCTACGATTTTATCTCGCGGTCACCGCAAGATCTTGCCCAAGCAATTTCGCGAATATGCGACTTTTTGGCCCAAGCGGCAGTCGCCATATTCTCTCAAATCGACTGGGCAGATGCCGCCTCTATTGAGGCCGACCTTGTAAGCCTGCGAACTGCAGATACGTTGATTCAAAGATGGGCTGCCCACCTGCGCTATATCCAAGGAGCTAAGACAGATAGGCTGCCGTGGGGAATTGTTCCCTCGTTCGAGAGCTTGGCCGCTGCGCTTGTTCCGGACAAACAAGTGTTGCTTCGTCCTAAGTGGAACTACAACTACACCGTCACGTTGTCGGACTTCCGTAACATATACAAGGAAGGTCTTGAGGAATTTCAAGATGTCCTCCCAAGTTACGATATAGAGAAAGATGTCTTGGGTAATTTGAAGCAACCCTTTCATATAATTGCTTTTCCTTCGCTTGAGCGAGAGAACATCCTTCTTCACACGCTGCTTGGTCACGAACTAGGTCACTTGTTTGCCGATCGTTTCCTCACGAAAGATCGCAAGGAAGCCTTCAAGGCATCTGTCATTGATCAGGTCGAGAGCATTACTGATCAGGACTTGCGAAGGGCGGGTCTAATTAAGCCGGGAACGCTTTTCTACGACGAGGTTTTAAGGGAGCAGAAAGCGTATAACACCGAACTAGCCTTAGAGTACTGGACGCGCGCTCTCGAGGAACTCCTGTCAGATGTGGTAGGGGCAATTCTCTTTGGCCCTGCTGCACTCTTCTCTACTCTTGAAATGGCTATACAGCAAGAGTACGATATACCTCCCTCGCCAGAGACCAACTTCTACCCACCTTGGCGTATGAGGCTTCGAGAAGTACTCTACATAGTTGAGACAGGTGAGAAGGCATTCTTTCCTACAAATGCGAATCTGTTTCAGTCTCCTGATGCCTCCGAGCGCGCCTTACGCATCAACGAGAAATTCGAGTCTGTTCAGAGGCTGTGTGAGCAAAAGACCGACTTCAAAAAAATCAGTGAGCCGATAGCGCGGCTTGCTTACAGCCGCGTAGAGGCGGGCGTGCGGGAAGGGACGTCCTTTCTTCTCCAAGACGCCGGGCTTGGCAAGAAGGGTCGCCGCGCAACGCAGGGGGTGGTTTTTAGGTATATGCGGGTACTTATGGATAGGCTGGATCATGGAATCCCACCTAATGCCCTCGAAGCTTCAGTAAACGATCGCACCCGAGTTAGCCTGGTGGAAATCATAAATGCTGCTTGGTTTCATAGGGCTTCCTTGCCCTCGTCAGTTTTAACGGAAGATGGTGTGCTCAACGAAGATCTGGTTACGCAGCGTAAACGCGCCAACCGACTGACTCTGAAAGCAATCGAATTTGCCGGCTTGGCCGGGGACTACTGGAAAGCTAATCGAATCGAGGACTACTTCCCAAAAACGGGAAGTGCGGAGGTGTTGACTTCAAAAGAAGAGTCGTTACAGGCATCTGCAAAGGTGAGTGATCGAGAGATCAGGGAGGCAGGAGTTTTATCGGCTTCAGAAATTGTCGCTTGCATGGGGCGAGAAAGAATACGCGAGCGGCTCGTTGTAACGCCTCTGCTCAATCCCCATGAGTCGCTTGGGGCTGGCGCGATCGACGTTCGGCTGGGAAATCAGTTTATTGTCATGAAGAGAGAGGCTTTTCCACTGCTAGATGTAGGCAAGCTTGATACAATTGAATTTGACATCGAAAAATTTCAAGAAAAGGTGATTCGTCCATTTCATGAAGAGTTTATTCTTCAGCCGGGTCAGTTGGTGATTGGAAGCACACTCGAGTATGTGCAGCTTCCACCTGATCTGATGTGTTACGTCATCGGAAAGTCAACTTGGGGGCGAATGGGGCTAATTATTGCAACGGCGACCAAGGTGGATCCAGGGTTTCGTGGATGCATAACACTAGAGATTATCAATGAGGGAGAGGTCCCGCTCGTGCTGTATCCCGGGTTGCCAATTGCACAATTGGTGCTCCACAGAACTTCAGGAAAAGATATATACAGTGGAGGATATAGCTGCGCCATAGGTCCAGAGTTTCCTAAGTTTGGTGGCAAGAAGGAGTGGAAGTACTGGACGAGTTCACGTGGACGACCTTGACCATAGAGATATCTTGGCTTAAAGTACTTTCAGCCGCTTGGATCCCGGTAACGGGACTGAGACGGAAACAAACAGCGCCCCCCTACGGCGCGACCGCGGGTGGCGAGGGCCTGATTCTCCCCTGGAGGACAGTTACCTCGCGGAAGCCTTGCGGACCGTGAAACCGTAGGCCCGCCCAAGCCTTTCCGAGCATTCCGTGCGGAAGGGCTTTTCGTTTTCCGGTCCCTAGAAGACGAAAGGAGGCCCCAATGGCGGGCGAGGCGAAAAGTGTCACAGTCCCCTGGGTCGCGGCGGCGCCGCGGCGAGGGGAGCAGCTGGTGATGATCACGGCGTACGACTTCCCCCAGGGCCGGACGGCCGACGCGGCGGGAGTCGACATCATCCTGGTCGGCGACTCGCTGGCCATGGTGGTCCTCGGCCATCCGGACACCCTGTCCGTGACCCTGGACGAGATGATCCACCACACCCGGGCGGTCCGCCGGGGCGTCAAGCGCGCTCTGCTCGTGGCCGACATGCCTTACGGCTCGTTCCATCTCAGTCCGGAGCAGGCGGTGGCGAGCGCCATCCGCTTCGTCAAGGAATCGGGAGCGCAGGCGGTCAAGATCGAGGGCGGGCGGCCCGACGTGGTCCGTGCGCTCACGAACGCCGAGGTCCCGGTCATGGCCCACCTGGGCCTGACCCCGCAATCGGTCCACCGCCTGGGCGGCTTCAAGGTCCAGGGCCGGGACGACCATGCGCGGGAGGCGATCCTCGCCGCCGCTCACGAGTTGGAGGAGGCCGGCGCCTTCTCCCTGGTCCTGGAGTGCGTCCCCACCGATCTGGCTGCCGAGATCAGCGAGCGTCTCGAAATCCCGACCATCGGCATCGGCGCCGGCCCGCACTGCGACGGGCAGGTGCTCGTCTACCACGACCTCCTCGGGCTGGAAGAGCGGATCGCGCCGAGGTTCGTGCGCCGGTATGCCGAGCTGGGAGTCGAATCACGGGAGGCGATCGCCCGCTTCGCTGCGGACGTCCGGGAAGGGCGCTTCCCCGCGCCGGGGGAGAGCTACGGCCCCTCCCATCCAGAGCACGTAGGCAAGGTCTACGGCTAGGCCATGCTCCAGGTCCGGAAGGTTGAAGAGCTCCGCGGCAATATCGGCGATATGGCTCGCTGGCGGAAGGCGGGGGAGCGGATCGGGTTCGTGCCGACCATGGGCGCGCTCCACGAGGGGCACCTGTCCCTCGTGGGGATCGCCCGGAAGCATGCGGACCGGGTCGTCGCCTCTGTCTTCGTGAACCCGACCCAGTTCGGGCCCAACGAAGACTTCGGCCGCTACCCCCGCCAGCCGGAAAAGGACGCGGGGATGCTGGCCGCGGCCGGCTGCGATCTGCTCTTCCTGCCGGATGTGGACACCATGTATCCGCCCGGTCACACGGTCTACGTGGACCTCGGCAATCCCTCCGAGACGCTGGAAGGGGTCTGCCGTCCCGGGCACTTCCGGGGCGTCGCGACCGTGGTCGCGCTCCTGTTCAACCTGGTGCAGCCTGACGTGGCCGTGTTCGGCGAGAAGGATGCCCAGCAACTCGCGGTCATCCGCCGGATGGTCCGGGACCTCCACATCCCGGTCGAAATCGTCCCGGCTCCCACGATCCGCGAGGCGGACGGGCTGGCCATGTCCTCGCGCAACGCCTATCTCTCCCCCGAAGAGAGGAAAGCGGCAGCAGTCCTGCATCGCTCTCTGCGCAACGCAGAGGCTGCGATTCAAGCGGGCGAGCGCCGGGGCGACGAAGTGCGGCGCATTCTGTCCGAAACACTGAATTCCGAGCCCCTCGCGCGTGTTGAATATGCCGAGGTGGTCGACGCGGAGAGCTTTCAGCCGGTAGAGAAGCTTCGAGGACGGCTGGTACTCCCCCTGGCCGTGCGGGTCGGGGGGACGAGACTGATCGACAACCTGCAACTGGCAGTTGAATGAGGATAGCCATGCAACGAACCCTGTTGAAGTCCAAGATCCACCGGGCGACCGTGACGGACGCCAATCTTCAGTACCGGGGGTCCGTGACCATTGATCCGCTGCTGATGGAAGCGGCGGACCTGCTGGAGTTCGAGCGGGTTGAGATCTACAACGTGACCAACGGCGAGCGTTTCGCGACCTACGCCATCCCGGGAACGCCGGGCCAGGGCGAGATCGTGATCAACGGCGCCGCTGCACACAAGGCGGGCCCCGGGGACATCGTGATCCTGGCGAGCTATGCTGTCTATGAGGATGCCGAGGCGCGTAGCCTTCGGCCGTCGCTGGTCTACGTCGACGAGAAGAACCGGAGGATCCCCGACCCCGCTTTGCACCCGGTACTGACACTGGTCGAGGACGAAGCTCTCCTGGCGGAGGCGTGATGAAACGACTTCTGGGTCTGTTGCTGGCCGCGGTTGTGCTGACCGCGGCCTCCTGTGAGGGGGAGAAGACGGTGACCGAGCCCGGGGACAGGGCCACGGAGGCGTCCACCGTGGAGCTGACGACGATCGTGCAGCAGTCGATCCCGGGTGGAGGCGGGGGAACGGTGCGGGAAGTGATCCGCGACCAGGTCGCCCTGGCCGCCATGTGGACGCAGCTCGGGCTCTCCGGCGCGCCCCCGGTCATGGACTTCGAGAAAGAGATGGTCATTGCGGCGGCCATGGAGACGCAGTCCTGCGTCTCGAGGGTGACGATCCGCTCGGCCTCCGAGCAGGGCGGCGAGCTGGCCGTGGACATCCTGGAAGCGCCGCCGGCTCCCAACTGTGTTTGCATCACCGCGGAGAGGCCGATCCACCTGGTTCGTCTGCGCAAGGTGGCCGCTCCGCCGCGCTACAACGTAGAGAGGGGTCAGACCCCCTGTTAGATAGAGAGGCATCATGACGACGTTTGCACCCGTAGCTCCAATGACCCCGGAGATAGCCGTGGAGCCGCTGACCATAGCGGGACGGACCTTCCGTTCCCGCCTTTTCCTGGGCACGGGCAAGTACCCGGACTTCGAGACCATGGCGACGGCCCTGGAAGCCTGCGGCACCGAGGTCGTAACGGTAGCCCTCCGCCGCGTGAATCTGGATGATCGCGGCAAGGGCTCCCTTCTCGACTTCGTGGACCAGGACCGTTACCTCCTCCTCCCGAACACGGCCGGCTGCTACACCGCGGACGATGCCATCCGGACCGCCCGTCTGGCCCGCGAGCTAGGAGGCTGGGACTGGGTGAAGCTGGAGGTCATCGGAGACCCGAAGACCCTCTTCCCGGACAACGTCGAGCTCCTTCGGGCCACCGAAGTCCTTGTAAAGGAAGGCTTCATCGTCCTCCCGTACACGAACGATGACCCTGTTGTCTGCCGCAAGCTGGAAGAGCTGGGAGCCGCCGCCGTCATGCCTCTCGGAGCCCCGATCGGCTCCGGAATGGGCATCCGCAACCCCGCCAACCTGAGAATCATCCTGGAGCAGGCAAAGGTCCCCGTGATCGTGGACGCCGGGGTGGGAACGGCAAGCGACGCTGCCCTGGCCATGGAGCTGGGAGCCCACGGAGTCCTCATGAACACCGCCGTAGCCGAGGCCAAGGACCCCATCCGGATGGCCAGGGCCATGAAGCTGGCGGTAGAAGCCGGCTGGCTAGCCGCCAACGCCGGGAGGATTCCAAGGAAGCTCTACGCCTCGGCTTCCTCGCCGATGACGGGGCTGATCGAGTAGGAAGCCGAGCCTCTCGGAGCCATTCTGAAAATCTCAGAGCCGCTCTGAGCGGCTGAGAATGATTCCGAGACGGCTCGGAGCCATTCTCAGCGCCTCAGAATCATTCTGAAGTCTTGGGAACGGCTCCGAACGGCCCAGAAGCCGCTCCGAGATCCTGAGAACGGCTCTGAAATTCCAAAAACCGCTCCGAGCGGCTGAGAATCGTTCCGAGGCAGCTCGAAGTCATTCTCAGCGGCTCAGAATCATTCTGAAGTTTATTGGAGCCATTCTGAGGATCTCAGAATGATTTTGAAGTCCCTCGAAGTCATTCTGAGCGCCTGAGAACGCCTCTGAAGCTCTTCGGAGCGGTTCTGAGCCGCTGAGAATGGCTCCGAGAACTTCAGAATGGCTCTGAACCTGGCCAAGCCGCGCGGTTGACTCTCGCTCGGAAGCATTTCCCCTGGGACCGCTGGCGTCCCCGCCGGCTTGTCCGGAGAGATCGGCGGGACGCCGGCGGGACTCCCTCTCCCGCGAAGCGGGGGAGGGCAGGGGAGGGGGCCTTTCCGCGAGCCGGGGAGACCTTTCCGCGAAACGCGGAGACTTTCCGTGAGCCGCGGAAGCCTTTCCGCGAGTTGCGGAGACCTTTCCGTGAGTCGCGGAAGCCCTTCCGGAACCGGGGAGACCTTTCCGCGAAACGTGGAAGCCTTTCCGTGAGCCGCGGAAGCCATTCCGCAAGCCCCGGAGACCTTTCCGTGAGCGGCGGAGACCCTTCCGCAAGCCCCGGAAGCCTTTCCGCGGGCCGCGGAAGCCTCTCCGTGAGCCACGGAAGCTCTCCCATGAGCCGCGGAGACCTCTCCGCGAGATGGGTTTTCCTACAAAGCGAGCAAAGTTGGCGCGCTCTCCGGGAATCCCCGCCCCGTCCTAGGCGTTCTACCCCTCGGACGGGAGGGGGTTGCGCTCCAGCGCGTCATGCCCTAAAATCCCGGTTCCGCACGACGGCTTAGGCCGGCAGTACCTCGTGCAGCCATAGCTCAACTGGATAGAGCGACAGACTACGGATCTGTAGGTTGGGGGTTCGACTCCTCCTGGCTGCACCAACTTCTAATCCTCACAACGGCAAGCACTTAGCACCCAACTTCGCGGCTCTCAGGGGGGCACCTCCGAGTCCGGGGCGCGCGGCAGGATCAAAATCGTGGTCGCGCCAACAGCAGGGCCAGCTTCCTGATGCGCCCGAGCGCGCGCTAGCTTGCCTTCAAAGGTGTCGAGGTTTATCCTTGAACCATGTCCTTACTGAAGCCAACGTCCGGCGATCAGCGGAACGCCGAAACGTCACCGGCACTTGGATTCGGATTCTAAGGACTGTCACTCATCCGGTTACCTGGAAGAGAGGTGCATATGGAATCTCGTAAGCATACCACTGCACCGCGAAAGTCGGGAGTGAAGCGCAACTTGTCTCTGTCGGACATCGTCGTGACACGAGGCTTAAACAGGGTCGCTGCAAGCTCCCTTTGCGAGATCCCTGAGAAACGTCCGCCCTCCGCGTATTTGGGTCGAAGAGGCTAACAGCTAGAAGCTGGGCCAAACCATTGGCTTCGCAGTCTGACCGCAACGCTGACCACCAACCGGCGCCGTTATCGAGAGAAGAGGTCGTATGGAATCCCGTAAGCTTGCCACCGTGCTGCACAAGTCGAGCGCGAAGCACAACTTGTCTCAGTCCGACATCGTCGTGACACGAAGCTTGAACAGGATCGCGGCAAGCACCTTGCGCGATATCCCTGAGAAGGAGCCGGCCTCCCATTATTTGGGTCGTAGAGGCTAGCAGCCAGAAGCTTTGGCGACCATCCGGCGAACGGCTTCGTGAACCTCTGGTCCGCGAACATCATCAACGCGGAAAGGTAAAGCGATGCCGAGTTCAAGGAATCTCATTCATCTGATTCTACGAGTGAAGAGGTGCATATGGAATCTCGTAAGCTTGCCACTGTGGCGCAGAAGTCGGGTGCGAGGCATAACTTGTCTCAGTCTGACATCGTCGTTACACGAGGGTTGAACAGGGTCGCTGCAAGCTCCTTGCGTGATGTACCTGAGAAAATCCCAGCCTCCGCGTATTTGGTTCGTAGAGGCTGAGAAAACATCATGCTGGCCATCCAGTCAGCTTTGTCGGCCATCGGCGTGGCAGCCTTTTATGAGAACTTCTGGGATAAAGAGGTTGTCGTTGCCCCAAGGTCGGAAGCAGCAAGCCAAGAGCTAGGGGATCTCATGGAGGCCGTCAGCTCCTTCCTCGACCGCACCGATATCAGGCTCCCTGATGTACGACTTGTCCAAGATGGCAGAGAATTCCCCTTTGGGAGTTATACAAGGGAAAGGAGAGTCGGATCGTACGTCTCCCATGATTGGGTGGACAACGAACGAGTGTTTCAGGCGTACAGGGAGGGGGCTACCATTGTTCTTCAGGTCTTACAGCACAGCTTGCCTTCCTTTGGAACGAGCATCAATTCCTTGGAGCTGCTATTCGGATGCAGCGTCAATGCGACTTGCTTTATTACGCCTCCGGGCTCTCAGGGTTTTTCTCCCCACTATGATACCTACAGCTCTTTCGCGGTGCAGCTTATTGGTGAAAAGAAATGGAGCTTTTACGACAGTGCGCTTCTCCTCCCCCTCAGTGAGGACCAGCTAGAGGAGGAGTGGAAGAGTGTTAAGCCGACGAAAGAAATAGTCTTACGCCCGGGTGAAGTGCTGTACGTGCCGCGCAGGCAGTACCATTCTGCCCTGGCCACGGAGGCTGCTTCCGTCCATATGTCGATTGCCCTACTGTCTGCTGACTGGCTTGACATTATGAGAGCTTCTTTGACGAACCTCGATCGTAATCCGCGGCTACGCGTGAGTCCTCCTCCGAACCTGCGAGATCTTCCAAGTCTCGGTGACGAGAGGCCAACCCTTGAGATCGAGAGGATAGTCTCCGATCAGCTTGACTTATCAGACGGGCTGAGGAGCACAAGCGATGACGTATTTGCTCACCATGTCGATACTCGCAGTGGACGCCTGCTCGATCTTATCGAACTATCTAGGAACGACGCTGTGGAGAGCTATCAATTGCAGCCTGTTCCTTACAGGCTAATCTTGCGCGATGAGTACACGCTCCTGCAATTTGCGAACAAGGAGCTAAAGTTTCCTAGTCATATCTATCCAGTCCTGACTGCTATCTGCTCTTTCGATTCGAGTTTCAGCGTGAATTCCCTCCCGGACACGCATGACGAAGACTCCTTGCTGCTCCTTCTTCGAACGCTCACTGAAGAGGGCTTTCTGCGGATTGCACGCATCCGAGCCTGATGCAGCCCGCGGCTTGTTGCGAAAGGAGAAGATTCCACCCGCGTAGCGGTAGGGGAGCGAACGGGCCAGTGCGGTTGACCCCTAAAGCCATAGCGTCTTCCGGACCCATCCCGACTTCGAGAGTAGTCTCTTTATGATGACTTAGTGGCAAACGAGGCATCAATGAGAGAGAGCGAGATTCCCGGTAATTCGCCTGTAACAGTGAGCTTGTTTTCAGTCTGCGAGGACGTTGCTTAGGACGGAGTTGGTGTGCGTGATAACCGGAGATGATCTCTGGGCTACGTTTGACGAGAGCGGCATTGACGATCGCGCCAGCGTGTGTGTTGTGGCGGGATATGTAGGTAGTGTGCGCCAGTGGAGTCTCTTCGAGAAAAGGTGGAGAATAGAATCTGCAAAGGTGGGTTTCGCCTCCGACTTTCACGCCAAAGACTTCTTTGCGGCAAAGAAGCCACCATATTCATTGCTCACAAAGGAACAAAGATCGAAATTCATACAAACAGTGACAGAAGCGGCGAATGCGCCACGCATCAATCCTCTTGGTGCCGCAGTTCAAGTCGAAGCTTTCAACGCTCTATCATATGGAGAGCGGCGCTTTCTCACTGGCGGCATTAGAGCCGGTCACCGATTCTGGACTAGCGGCTCGCCTTCGCGCCCTTGGTTCTTAGCTTTTCAGTTTTGCATCCGTCAGGCCGCAAAGCTCACCAAGCCAGGGAAGACGGTGAATTTCATTTTCGACCAGCAAAAGGAATTTGCGTCACTCGCTCTTGCGCAGTTTGCCGAGATGAAACAAATGATGCTCGGCCCGAGCGAGAGAAAAAAGTTAGGTGGCTGTTACTTCAAACCGAGAGGAGAGTTTCCCGCCCTGTACTTGGTCGACCTGCTCGCTCATTGCGGGAAGGCTTACGCAGAGGGAGAGGGGAAAGAATCCGAGCGTATATATGCCCTTGAACGGCTTTTGATAGACAAGGGTGAAGATATAGTTCTTTTTAATAGCAGTGGGCTAGAAAAGACGCTTAGCCATCTCCCCGAGGATAAAAGAGAGATTCTGCGGGCAGATATTGGCCCGAGCAGAAGAAAAGGAAAGGATTAGCCTTCAATCCTCAGAAACCCGGCGTAAGGAAACCTCTGGGTGAGTCAAGTGAGCAGCTTTCACGATCGACGGAATTTCGCCAGACTTCAAAGCGGTTTGAAGTCCCTCTAGCGCTGGCTCGATCAACTCCGCGAGTCAGAATCGCGCGGAGCGCAAAAGAAAGCGGGGGCGCGATGGGATCGCACCCCCCGTCTCAACACGTCAATCGAGATCGCTGTGGCACCAGCACTCGCCAAGGGAGCATTCGCCCCACTCCCAGCCATTCCACCAGCAGTTGTCATCGCACACCTCGTCGCTGCACAGGCAGTCCGAGCAGCCGATGCCTCCTCCGCCATCACCAGGGCCGCTACCACCACCATCACCGGGATCACCACCACTGCTGCCACAGGAGTTGCACTGGCAGAGAATGAAGGGATTGCCAACCGGGCAGCCGAACGGTTCTCCCACCTGGGACCCGCCATCGCACCCTTTCGAGACACAGCGGGCGTTGCAGTCCCCGCCGCTTTCCAACGAGGTCCTGCATTGACTGGAGCTGTTGACGCCGTCAGCGCACATCTGTATCTGGCACTGCGAATCCTCCTCCTCGGCGATTGCCACGCCGGGGAATGCGGCTGCTGCTCCCAGCAGAACGAGGACGAAAAGTGGGACGCGTTTCATGGCCATGAGTCCACCTCCATTCACTGTCAGGCTAAAAATGGGCACAGACGGCTGGACAGCGGAGACTTGTGCCTCCTGCTACTTCAGGTGCGGCGGAACGGGAGGACGAGACAGAAGGAAAAGCGGGGGCGCGATCGCGACCGGTTCCGACCCGGAACGAACTTAGTACTATCGCGGCAGGAGCTGCCGCAAGAGGGCAAAAAGCGTGGGGAGGCGTTCTCGTGGAATCCTCAAGCGCTGGCCCAACTCGCGGTAGGAAGGCTCGTCAGGGCCCGTCTCCTCACCTTCTTCCCCATGCTGCCGCCACAGGTAGCGCCAGAGCGTCATGAGCTGGTTCCGGGTCCGTGCATCCGCTTCCAGGCGGTCGATGGAGGTCGAGATGCAGCTCGTCAGATGCTCGAAGCCTTGCCGGGATTCGACAGTGCTTCCGGGCAGGGCCGGCGCCTGGAGCGCCGCCCAGCGCTCCCGCGCATCCCTCTTCAGCGGATCCAGGAGATCCTTGAACCGGAAGGCGCCGATCCCAAGCTGGGGCAACCCCAGAAGACACTCCCGCAATCGCCGGACGACCGCGACCTGCTGTCGAGTGCGCGCCGTGACCAGAGCCGGCATCAGCACGTCGTTCCAACGGAGGACGATCGGTTCGAGGTCCGGCGGCGCGGAGGGCAACTCGGCCGCGGGGTCGAAGCCCAGGAAGGTGTCGTTGCGGATCTTCTTGTCGCCAGCCAGGACGTAAAGGGCTCCGGAGGAGACGGCATCCTCGACCGCGGCCTGCAACATTTCGAAGATCCGGAAGCCGAGCGGATCGTGCGCCCTTTGGCGCTCATGCAGAAAGTTCCGGATGTTGAGGAGGACGAGGCCGTCGATCTCGGGCTTGTCCTGGAGCTGCCGCTTGAGGCTCTGCAAACGGTCGACGAAGATGAACGCGTAGCAATCGGCGACCAGCTCTCCCAACGCGCCCTGCGCACGGGTCGAGCCTTGCGGCACCTCGGAGTCCCAGCTCTCCCAGCCGTAGACTCCCAGGTAGCAGGGAGGACTCTGCCACAGCCCGCGCTTCTTCATCTCGCCGACCAGCGCGGCCCGCAGGCCGTGCCAGGCGTCATGGAAGAGGTCCGCGTCCGGGGTCCGTTCTCCCTGCAGGCCGCGGACGAACGTCGTGAAGACGGACGGCATGCTGGTCCGGCGCGGCCAGCGCTGAGCGGAGCAATGCGGCGTGGCGAAGTGGGTGGAAGGCCTCCTCTTGAGCATCCCGTCTTTCTCCCGGCGAGCCATCAAGGCAAGCTCGCTCTATACTGATTAACGGGCGATATCGAGGAATTGGCTCCGGCGAGAACGGCTTGCACCGCCCGCTCTCTCAAGCTGTTACAGCTGTTACAGCTGTTTCACAGGCGTCCTCAGTCCCTGCGCAAACACGGCAAACAGTGGGTCCGCACATGCTTTGGCAGGAACCAAGACCCGTAGTATCGCTAGCGCCCGCCACTTTCTGGATGTCTGAGATCGCGAGGACCCGCAGCGTCTCTCGAGAAAGCCGGAGCTTTTTGACCTTCTTCTTCATCTGGGCGTCTCCTGCTAAATAGCCCTTGGCGCAGTAATTCTATCAGCAGAAGAAGGAGAGGAGCAATTTGAAGCCAGGTTCCCGAGACCCTCGGTCCGAGTCGGTCGGCAATGACCCTGCCGAGTCGCGCTACCGGATCCTCGATCTGGTGGGGACCGGCGGAATGGGCGTGGTTTACCGTGCCGAGGACACCCTCCTGGGGCGCACGGTCGCGCTCAAGTTCCTCCCGCCGATGCTGACGCCCAATCCACGAGCGAAGGCACGCTTCCTGAACGAGGCGCGGGCGGCGTCCGCCCTCGACCATCCCAACATCTGCACCATCTACGAGGTCGGCGAGACGGCCGAGGGGCAGCTGTACCTCGCGATGGCCTACTACGAAGGCGAGATCCTGAAGCAACGCCTCGAGCGTGGCCCCCTGCCGGCCGCGGAGGCCTTGCACATCGCTCTGCAGGTCGCCCGCGGTCTGGCCAAGGCGCACCGCCACGGGATCGTCCACCGCGACATCAAGCCCGCCAACTTGATGATCACCGCCGATGGCATCGTCAAGATCCTCGACTTCGGCATCGCCCGGCTGCCCGATCAGACCTCGTCCGGCCCTCTCCTCGGCACCCCCGGCTACATGGCGCCCGAGCAGGCGCGGGCCGGAGCGGTGGATGCGCGGAGCGACGTCTGGTCTCTGGGCGTCGTCCTCCGTGAGATGCTGACGCTACAAGAAGCGCCGCCTGGGACCGAGAACCTCCTCTCCCGGATGCTCGCCGAGGAGCCGGCGGGCCGCTATCCGGATGCGGAGGCGCTGCTGGCCGACCTCTCCGCCTTGGAACGCGCGGCCGCCGGTAACGGGGGAACGCCCGTCCCTGCCCGGCAGCGGCTCCCGGCATGGGTCCCCATCCTGGTGCTGATCGGGCTTTTCATTGCTGCCGGTTTTTGGGCTGCCGGCTTTTGGCTTCTCCGAGGTGCCCGCCGGGCCGACGAGGCAGGACTGGACCCCAGCCAGGTCACCCTGACACGCCTGACCGATCTGCCAGGGAAAGAGTGGTTCCCCAGCCTCGCCCCGGACGGCAATTTCTTTGTCTATGCCAGGAAGGTTGGCGACCGGGACCGTCTCTTCCTGCAGCAGGTGGGGGGTGGCAGGGCCCTGGACCTGCTCCCGAGCTCCTTCGCAGGCGATTCCCAGCCCGCCGTCTCTCCCGATGGCCGCCAGATCGCCTTCCGCTCGGAGCGCGAGGGCGGCGGCATCTTCGTCATGGGGTTGATGGGAGAGTCGGTGCGCCGCGTCACAAACTTCGGCTTCAACCCGGCCTGGTCGCCGGACGGCAAGGAGATTCTCTGCGCCACGGAGGGGATCGACAATCCGCGCATCCGGAGACATACGAGCCAGATTTATAGGGTCGACCTGGCAACCGGCCGACGAAGGCTGATCCACCAGGGCGACGCCGTCCAGCCGAACTGGTCCCCTCAGGGCCTCCGGATTGCCTATTGGGCGGTTTCGTCCTCCGGCCAGCGGGTGATCTGGACCATGCCTGCGGGCGGCGGCGAAGCGGTCCGGGTCACGCCAGGCACGAGCGTCGACTGGAATCCGGTCTGGTCCCCCGACGGGCGCTCTCTCTACTTTGCGAGCGACAGGAGCGGCGTCACCAACCTGTGGCGCGTGCCGATCGACGAACGCTCGGGACGCGTGCTGGGAGAGCCCGAGCCGGTCACCACCTCGGGCCAGTCGAACATGTTCTTCAGCCTCGCGCGCGATGGCCGGCGCCTTCTCTACGCCGGTGATGAGACGAAGACGATCCTCGAGAAAGTCGCCTTCGAGCCCACGAGTGGCGCCATCGCGAGCCCGGCCGGGCAGATTGCTCAAACCGCGAACATGATCGCCACGTTCGATGCCTCCCGGGACGGCCGCTGGCTCGTCTACCAGACCTCCGTGCCACAAGAGGATCTCTTCGTCATCCACCCCGATGGCACCGGTCTGCGCCGGCTGACCAATGACGAGTTCAGGGACCGCCAACCACGCTGGTCGCCTGATGGCACGCGCATAGCCTTCTATTCGAACCGTGGAGGCCAATACGGGATCTGGACCATCCGCGCCGATGGCAGCCAGCTCGAGCGGGCGGCGGCCAACCCTGGAAGACAGGCCTATCATCCAATCTGGTCCCCCGACGGCCGTTGGCTCGCCTGCGACCTCGGCGAGAACGAGGCCCTGATCGATCTGGCCCGGCCGGTCGAGGAGCGGAGTCCGCTGTTCCTCCCTCCGGCTGGTCAGGGGATGGGCTTCTCGGCCTCCTCCTGGTCAGCGGACGGCCGCTGGCTGGCCGGGGCCCTGCACCATCCGGACGGGCGGCAGGTGCCCGGTGTCGTTCTCTACTCCGTGGCCCGCCGGCGGTATCTGCGGCTGACCGAGCAAGGCAGGGCCGCGACCTGGCTATCTGACAGCCGCCATCTGCTCTACTGGGACAGTGGCGCTTTCTTCCTCCTCGACACTGTGAGCCGGACGTCACGGCAGGTGCTTTCCACTCCCCCGGGGTCTGATTACAACGATTTCGGCTTGAGCCCGGATGACCGTGTGCTCTACCTGGCCCGCAACACAGAGCAAGGCGACATCTGGCTGCTGACTTTGAGGTGAGCCGGCCATTCCGCGAATTCCTCCCGTTATCTCATTCATGAAGAGAGCATGCCGCTTTCTACCCATGAGGAGGCTTTCGCCATGATCAAGAGCATCAAGCTTCGGAAACTTGCCTTCATCGTCGCCTTGGCTTTTGCTGCCTATGCCTTCCCCAACTCTGCCGCGGCCAGCGAAAGGTCTTCAACCTACATTGGCGGCGGCTTGACCCTTAGTTGCGGGAGCTCCGCGGGGAATTTCTTCTGGTCGTGCAACGACGGCATCTGCGACTACATGCACGGCGGCCTCTGGCAGTTCTACGCCGACTTTGCGTGCGGCGACCTACAATAAATTAATACGCTTCAAGAAGGACCTGAGAGGCTAACCATGCGACGACCTCTGATGATGATCCTCGTTCTGACGATCGCTGCCGCGGGCTGGCAGCCGATCGCGGCCCAGACTTCGGAAATCCTGCTGGTTCCGAGCGGAACGCGGCAGCCTCAACTGCCTGCCGAGGCCGGCAGCCGGCTCGACAACGAGCACCGCCAGGCCTGGGAGGCGCTGACCCCGGAACAGCGCCAGGCTCTCTGGGCAGAGTTCCAGAACACCGTTGGCCCGGAACTGCAGCAAGCGGATGAAGAGTACGATCGAAAGCTCGCGGCGCAGACGCAGGCGGTGCAGGCGGAGACAGCCCCCGTCTTTGTTCCCTCCCCAGATTCGTTCCTGCCGGTCACCGACGCTCTGCCCCCGGGTGCTGCGGGCGAAGCAGCCCCCGGCACGCAGGATGACGAAGGCACCGATCCGGAAGCCTCTGGCGCGGGCAAGACGCCTATCGGGGGCAAGACGCCTATCGGAGGCAAGACGCCCAAGCCGACGGATTACGACGGCGACAGCCTGCCCGACGGACTGGAGCGCCAGCTCGCCGACAACTTCACGCCCGCCTACTTCCTCTCCTTCTTCGAGCGCGGCGGGACTGGTCTTGCGCTCTTCCAGGACAGCTCCAGCGTCCAGCAGCCAACCCAGGTCTTCCCCACATCTGGTCCGCCGGTGGTGACCAGCTACTTCCGGGTGACGCCGCTGCAGGCCGTCGGCGGCAACGGCTACCTCCAGATCGATTACCTTTCCCTGTGGAACCGTGACGACGGGTTGCCGGTCAACTCTGCGTGCCTGACGGACATCGACATCCTTTCGTTCTTCGGCATCTGGTCGCCGAGCTTCGCCACCTCCCTCGGGGGCCATGTCCCCGACAACGAACGCTCGGCGATTCGGATCGTGGCGCCGCTGACCACAGGCGGCGGCTTCAACCTCGACCCGAACGCCTACCGGGTGGACCGTGTGTTCACAGCGGCGCATGAAGACACCCCGGTGGACCGCAGCGACCTCCAGAACATCGACCCGCCGCGCGGCCCCGTCGCACACGTCGCCGAGTTCCCGAGCCTGTCGAAGCACGGCACCTACCTTTTCTGGCCGCACGGACTCGTCTTGCTGCTTCCTTACGAGGCGATCGCCGCGATCTACGGCGGTATATCGACCGCCTGCTTCTTCACTTCGCCGAACACCTGCGACCTGCTGCTCTACATCGCCGACGAGATCGTCTTTGACTGCTTCGTCGAGAAACACGTCCCGCAGGGTTGGGTCCTGGCGCGCAACGACCTGCGCATCAATGTCGGCGAGCTCGGGCGGCCGCTGCCGGGCGGCAGCTTTATCGAGACGCCGGAGCTGAGGATGAAGCTCCGCAAGAAGTTCGTTACCCCGTAAAGACCGCAGCCGGCATGGTGCTGTGCTGAGCGGCAGTGACGCGGGAGGCGTCGAGCTCTGGACGGCTAAAAGATTTCTTTTGGGCGTCCAGAGTAGCTTTTAGTTCCGTAGAGCACTTGTTCGAGGTCACCGCGTCACGAGCGTCGACTGGAATGAATTGATCTCGACTGCAGAGGCCCCCTCCCCTTCTGTACCCCGCCATTCGGCGAATTCCGCCCGTTAGCTCATTCATGAAGAGAGAGGCGGGCTGCGGCGCGCTACGATTCACGACTTGAGCCGCCACCGTACGCCCCCTTTCCTCATTTCTACGACAGCCCGGGTGGAGATCGCTGTCGAAAGGGGAATCACAATGCATAGAGTAGCTGCTTTTCTGCGCCTTCATCCCTACATCCTTGTCGCTGTTATCTTGGTCTTCTGGTCGCCAACTCCCGCCAAAGCCTTTCCGTACTGTGCCGAAGGAGAGCGCTGCGAGGTCTGTGGTGACGGTATCTGCGACCCCAATGAGGGAATCGGCTGTCCTGCTGACTGTGACCCCTACTATGGATCCTGTGGGGATGAACTGTGCAATGGCGCAGAAGACTGCTCGAATTGCCCAGGTGACTGCGGCTCCTGCCCTGCTATTGTTTGTGGCAACAACATCTGCCAGCTTGGAGAGGATTGCTCGAACTGCTCGACAGATTGCGGCGCCTGTCCTGCTCCCATCGTCTGCGGTAACAGCCTTTGCCAAAGCGGGGAGACATGCTCGACCTGCGCGGCCGACTGTGGCCCTTGTCCTGTTTGCCAGAACAACGTTTGCGAGTTTGGCGAGACTTGTTCAACCTGTGAGATCGATTGCGGCCCCTGCTGTTCGAACGGGATCTGTGATAACAGCGAGACCTGTTCGACTTGCGAGTCTGACTGCGGAACCTGTGGAGGAGGCGGTGGCCCAGGTGCGCCATGCGGCAATGGCGTCTGCTCCATCGACGAAAGCTGCCGTAGTTGCCCAATTGACTGCGGCCAGTGCCTACCGGATTACCCTTGTAACAGTAACGGGTCTTGCGAGTGGAATGAGTCCTGTTCATCGTGCGGTGACTGCTGTGGAACCGGGGGCGGTAAATTTGGCGATCGGTGCGAAGGTAACTACAACTGCGCGGGTGGCCTTGAGTGCTACTACGGAATCTGTTGGCCCTTGCTGGAATGACCCGGTTTTCCAGGTACCTGGGGAACCAGTCCATCAAAAAGCTCTGCTAGGTCGCGTGGAGTACCAAGAGGGGAGGAGAAGACCTCCTCGCCCTTCGGCAGGCATCGAGTGGAACGACTTCGGAGTGCAGTGCGAAGCGGTCCAGTGCTACTGATCCGCCTGTCGTGACCGCCAGTACGCGTGCGGGTGTTGCAGGCCCGGTCCCCCAGGGAAGCCGGGCCTGCTCGGATCAAGGCCTGCTGCCCGGATCCGCCGGATCGGTCTGAGCCTGCCGCTCGTCGCCGTCCCAGGAGCCGTCCCCATCGCGGTCCACACCGATGCGCTCTCCGGAGCCGGGCGGCACGCAGGTGTACGTCACGGGAGCCAGAGACCGCAGCGCGGCGGTGGTGATGGGCGGCTGCCCGCGCCGGTCTCTCGCGAACAAGCCCGATCCCACGTACAGGAAGCCGTCCTCGCCGGCCTTGGCTACAAGGTCGCATTCCCCTGCCTCGGCCCTTTCGCGCAGCAGGTCGATGCGCGAGTCAACCGCCGCGGAGCTCGTCCTGAGCGTGACCTGCTGGCCGACGACGGGCGCCAGGTTGGTGGGGAATGCCAGGATGAACGCCTCGAGCTGCCGCCGCTGGAGCTCCCCCTCCGGCCCATCCGGGATGCCGTTGTTGCCAGGACCGTTGGCGAGCTCCGAAAAGCTGATTCCGTGGGTGAAGCGGAAAACCGTATCGACGCTGCCGTCGTGCAGGAACCCGAAGCCGCGCACCTGATCTCCCTTGAAACCGGTGTCATTGCTGAGGAACCCGGGGTTCGCGGGATTACCGAACATCCCGACCTTCTGATAAAGGTTGCGCAGGTGGGGGACCTTCAAGAGCTGCGGGTTGAAGTCGAAGCCCGAGAAGCCGGACGTGCCGAAAAGCCCGGGCGCTTCGGTGCCGGGGTTGGCGTTCGGATCGATCACGTGGCAACTGGTGCACGTGAGGACCGCGCCGTTGAGCTCCGGAGCCGACGGAATACCGCAATTGACCTTGTCGAAGAGCTGGCGCCCGGCGTCCTGATCCGCGGTGAGCACGTTGTCGAGCCGCCGGTTGGGGTTCGGCGGATATGTGATCCGTAGGATGAAGTCCGTGAACGCATCCATGTCTTCTTGCGGCATGGTCGTATGGCGCCCGAGCAGATCGGGGAACGCTCCGTTGAACTTGGCGAACGCCGCGCGCTCGTCGAAGGCCCCGCTGTCCGGCTGTTCGCTCGGCGCGTCGTTGCCGCCGGTGCGGTCGCCGCGCCAGTGCATCGGGCCGTGGCTCGCCATGCCGCGCAGGCTCTGCGTCGCCATCGGGCCCTTCATCGGATGGAAGACGGGCTCCATGGGCTGCCCGGTAATGATGTTGAGGAGCTTGGTGATGAAGGGGCCGGGGTTGTCGAACGCCTCTCCGTCCGGGTTGCCGAGATCCCACGCCAGGCTGTCGTTATCGCCGAATGCGTGGCAGCTCGCGCAGGAGGATTCGCCGTTGCTCGACGAGAGCTTCGCGTCATAGAGGAAGCGGCGGCCGATCACGACGCTCGGCGGTTCCGGGTTGTGCATCTGGACGTGCGCCGTCTCCGCCGCCGTCGCCGTGTCGATGATCGAGATCCCGTTGTCGAACCGCGTCATCACATAGAGCTGCCCTCGATCTTCGTCGAGCACGAGGCCGGTGGGGCCGCCGCCGCTCACGGAGATGTGGCTCGCGGCGTTCGGCACGAACGTGTCGGTCTCGAGCTGCGCCGTGGAGAAGATCCCCACCTTGTCGGACCCCAGGGCCGCAACGTAGAGAGTCGCGCCATTGCCGGTCACCGCCATGCCCTGGGGCAGGGCGAGGGAGCGGTCGTTCTCTGCGTTCGGGATCGGCGCGCAGCAGGTGTCGTAATCGATGTGCTTGTTGAGGTGCCTCGCCGCCACGCCGCCCCCGGGTGAGAGCACGGTGATGCGGCTCTCGTGCAGGTGGCCGCGCAGGCTCTGCCCGGCGAATGTCCCCGGGCCCTCGAACCGCGCGGCGTTGTTCGCCTCGGTGTTGGCCACGTAGATCTTGCCGTTCGCGGGATTGACGGCCATCGTGTACAGGATGGTGCCGACGCCCTGGAAGACGTTGCCCGCTCCCGGAAGCTGGCGCGGCGGGTTGGCCATGGCATTGATCACGAACACGTCCTTGTCGGGCAGCGAGAACTTCACGTGCTGGTCGCGGGGGCGGCCGAGCGCGTCGACCCAGTGAGCACCGTTCCACTTGACGATGGCCCCGGCCTCGGGCGCGGGGCGGCCTTCGGCGTTGGTGGCAGGTCCCGGCATACCCTCCGGACCGAAGCCGTCCGGAAGCGCGGTTTCGGGTACGGTGGCGGTCTGGTTGCCCGTGTGGAAGCCGGCGGCGTAGACGCGGGAGCCGTCGAGCGTCACCGCGAGGGCGCGCGGAGTGTCCGTGAAGAGGGTGACGATGGTCAGCGGCGTACCGCCGAGGGCACCACCGAGATTACCCGCGTCGAACACCCATACGTCCGCGCGCCCCACGCCCGGGGTCGTGAGCTGGGGATCGAACGGAATGTTCTGGCCCCGATGGGCCGTCGTGATAAACGCCCGTTTCCGCTGCGGTCCGGCGAAGACGATGTCGCGAGGCTCATCGCCGACGAGGAGCGTGCGCTCGACGTGCCCGGTCGCATCCTCGTCGAGCTCGATCACGCTCACGCTGTCCGAGAGGTGATTGACCACCCAGACCTCGCGGTCCGTCCGGGCCGCAACGGCGACCGGCTCGAGGCCCACCGGGATGGAATCCGTGTGGATGAGCTGACGCCCCTGGATGCGGAAGACTTCGAGGCGGTTGTCGGGCGTGTTGACGGCGAACAGGTACCGCTTGTCCGGAGACATCGCGAGCGGGCGCACCTGCCCGCTCTCGAAGAGCGTGTACGGGGAAGAGGCCTCTGCCGTCGCCGCGGTGAACGCGAACGCCGCAAAGGCCATGAGCGACATCATCAATCCGCGGAAACGGTGCTGCAGAGCCATGACGATTCCTCCCCTTGTCTGGTTGTGCTCGCTGAAAAAAGACAGCTCACAAGGGGATACGTAGAAGCCGCTCCCAGCCCGCCAGGCCTCAGGCCACTTCCGTCTGTCCGCGCACCTCGACGGTCGAGAAGCCCTGGTGCTTGGTCACGATCACCTGCTGGGCGAACTCGTCTCTCAGCTCCGGGATGTGGGTGATGATGCCGACCATCCGGCCGCCGACCCGCAGACCGTGGAAGGTTTCGGAAACGAGAGCGAGAGTGTCGGGATCGAGAGTGCCGAAACCCTCGTCGATGAACAGGCTGTCCAGATTCACCGCTCCGACGGCACGCTGAACCTGATCGCTTAGCTCCAGGGCGAGTGCCAGCGAGGTCAGGAAGGTCTCTCCTCCGCTGAGCGTGTCGCTGATCCGCGTTTCGTCGGCGTTGTCATGATCGACGACCCTGATCTCGTCCTCGTTGAACTGCAGTGAGTAACGCTCCTGGGTCAACATCAGCAGCCGGGCCGAGGCGCCCTTCACCAGCTCGGTGAATACCTCCTGAAGGACGTACGCCTGGAACTTGTCGCTCCGCAGGTCGCCGGCGAGGAGGTCGTACACGCGCAGCGCCTCCTCCTCGTGTTCCAACTGCTCGCGAAGCTCTTTGGAACGTTGGAGCCGCTGCTTCATGCGCCCGATCTGCTCTTCGAGCTTCTTTTCCTTGCCGAACGCGGTCTCCACTTCGGTAGTGACATCCGCCGCGAGTTTTTCGACGGTTGCCAACTGTTCGTCGGAAACCCGCTCATCCCCCAGCTCGGTTTTGAGTGTGGCGGCACGCTCCTCGGCGGCGTGGCTGTCTTGGCCATGCCTGTGGACCTGCTCCCTGAGCCGCGTGGCGGTGGCATCGTCCAGGAGGGCCTCCCGGACGGCGGCCTCGTCGTCAAAGCCGGCGCCGGCAATCTCCGCGTCCCGGCTCTCCGCTCGCTGGAGGGCATCCTGAAGGGCTGCTTCGGCGGCTTCGGCTTTGAGCCGTTGCGCCTCCTGCGCAGTCATCAGCCGGTTCTGGGAGGTTGCCGCTTCCTCGGTAGCCACCTTGAGGTTGGCTTCCAGTTGCCCGATCTGCTCATCCAGGGCCGCGGCCTCGGCAGCCGGGTCGTCAGACTCGGTGACGGCATGGATCTCTTCCTGCAATGTCGTGAGCCGTTGCAGGCTCGCGCTGCGCTCCTCCTCCAGCCGCTTTCGCGACGCCTCCCTCTCGCCGAGCCGTTCCCGCGCGGTGGCCTCTTCGGCTTTGGCTCTCTCGAGGGTCCGTTCGGCTTTCGACAGCAGGCTCTTCGCCTCTTCGTTCGCCTTTCGGCTCCTGGCGAGCGAAACGATCTGTTTTTCGATCCAGGCCTCGACCGTGGCATCCTTTTCCGGAGCGCGATTTCCGCGATCATCGAGCGTCCGATAGATCTCTTCCTCGCCGGCGGTCAGGCTGCTTTGCAGCTCGCCGTGGCGCGACTCGAGCTCGGCGAGGCTTTGCCGGGCGGCATGGAGACTCGCCTGTTCTCCCGTGAGCGCAGCCTCGTTCTGTCTGGCAAGCGCGTCGGCAGCTTGAAGCGCGGCCCTGGCTGCTTCGAGCTCGGGTGCCATCTGGATCGGAGGCGGGGTCGAAACGAGCTGCTCACACACCGGGCAGGGTCGGCCGGGTACCAATCCCTCACGGAGGTGATTGGCCTCGTTCAAGCTGATCGCGTGATGCAGCGCCTCCTCCGCCGTCTCCGCGGACTTCCTGGCGGACTCGGCTTCTTTCGTCAGCCGCTTGATCTTTCCTTCCTGCTCTTTCACGGCCTTGCGTTTCCGGACGAGCTCGGCCAGGCGCTCCGCCGCGATTCTTCGCGCGGCGCCGAGCTCGACTGCCCGGTCGCGGACGCTCTGCAGCAGCTCGTCCAGCTCCGGATCATAGCCGGAGGCCTCGGCTGCTTGCCGGGCGGCATCGACCGCCGTCTGCTGCTGCGCTTGCATGGCCTTCGCCGATTCCACCGTCGCAGCGAGCGAGGACAGCTCGCCTTCCAGAGCCGTCGAGCGTTGCGTCTGCCGCTCGATGGCCGCTTTGAGCTGTTCCCGTTCAGGCAGGCGTCCAAGCACCTGGTGGAGGCGGGCCACCTGCTCGCGGATCTTCTTGATCGCCTTGGCGGCTTTCTCCGCGGACTTCAGCGCGCCGGACTTCGCCTTCCAATCCTTCTGCGCGGAGTCATGGCGGGCCTTGGCATCTTCAGCCGCCTTCGCAGCCGTCTTCGCGGCGGCGGCGGCCCGGGCCGCTTCATTGAGCAAGGGCAGCAAGGGCACCGCGCGCGCCGCCGCCTCGATCCGCGCTTTCACAAGGATTATTTGTTCGGCCTGCTTCTGCAGAGCAGAAAGCTTTTCTTCAACCTGTTGAAGCTCCCGCGTTTTCGCGTGCTGTCCGCGCAGCCGGGCGAGCCCGGCCTGGATGTCGTCCCGATTCTTCCTCCAGGCTTCGAGCGACTCGAGGACCTGGGCGTGCTCCGCCTGCAGGCCGGCGACTGCGGCCTCGTCGACGCCGGCGTACTCGTCGGACAGGAGCTTCTGCAGCGAGTCGACCGTGACCTTCATCGTGGCCGCCAGGCGCTGAGCCCGTTCCCGCATCCGCTCGTAGACGTCGAGCCGCAGGAGCGTGCGGAGCATGCTGCGCCGGTCTCTCGGCTGCGCCTTGAGAAACCTTGCGAACTCGCCTTGCGGCAGAACGACGGCTTGCATGAACGCGGGCGCCGCAAGCCCGAGGATCTGGGCTACCTGATCGGTCGCGGCGCGGACCTGGTCCGCCAGATTGTTGAAGGAGCCGTTTCCGTCCTGCTTCTCCAATCGAACCGCTTGCACACCATTGCGCCGGAGAGTCCGTGCGATGCGGTAGCGGCTCTCGCCGACTTCAAAATCCAGCACCACCCTGACCCGGTCGCGGGCCGCCGAGATCATCTCGGTCCGGTTGAAATTGTTGACCCGGGGTATTTCTCCATAGAGCGCAAAGATGATCGCATCCAGCAGCGTCGACTTGCCGGCTCCTGTCGGCCCCGAGATGGCAAAGAGCTCGAGCGTGCGGAAGTCGATCTCCTGCTTCTCCCTGAAGCAGGCGAGACCCTCGACGGTGAGATGGACGGGACGCAACGCTCACTCCTCCCCGGATGCCTGGGCGTACAGATCTTCGAACGTATCCAGGACGGCCACGTCCGCTGCGTGCTGGTGCTCGCGGAGATGGTAGGCGGCGTAGTGCCTCACCGGCGGAGCTCCGGCTTCCAGCCGGATGTCCGAAGGCTCCTCGGCGTCGGGAAGCTCGGCGCGCACGACGAGCGCATTGGGGAGCAGCTCGCGGACCTTTCGATTGAGATCGGGATCCTTTTCCGTCAAAGGGACTGTCACGCGCAACCAACCCTCGCGATACTGGTCCGCGTCCTCTTCGAGCTCCGCGAGCGAGGCACGGAGGTCGAAGAGCGGCAGCCCCCCTTCATAGGGAACATGTTCGATATCGGCGGGCATCGCAGGCTTGCCCGGCGACGCCGTCACGACGACAAAGGTTTTCTCCTCACCCGCCTCGCCGAAGTCCATCTGGAGAAGCGATCCGGCGTAGTAGGCGGGCACGGGCCCCTCGATCTTCTGCGGCTTGTGGATGTGTCCGAGGGCGATGTAGCTCGCCGTGGAGGGCAGAGCCTCAGGCGAGGCGGCCCAATCCTCCCCGATATGAACGCGGCGCTCCGATTCGCCGAAGAGCGCCCCCTCGATGTGCGTATGCGCCATGAGGAGGTTGACGGCGTCAGGCCGAAAGGCGCCGCAGAGATCCTGGACGGCGCGCTCGAACATGCGGGCATATCTGATCCGGGCGCTCGCCTCCTCGCCGGCGATGTCCAGCGCGGACACCCAGGCTCCGGGGGATGCGAACGGAAGCGCGGCGACGACCGCTTTTTCTCCGCAACGGGTCTCGACGGTCCGGGTCCCTCCCCGGGCGGCAGGGCGCGGGCGGCCGAGGATCTGCACGTTGACGAACTCCGTGAGCAGCGAACGGGCGTCCAGCCGGAGCGGATCGTCATGGTTGCCGGCGACGACGAGCATGTGCGCTCCGGTCCGGCCAACGCGGACCAGGAACCGGTTGACGAGCTGCTCGGCCTCGGCGGGTGGGTTCCGGCTTTCGAAGACGTCCCCGGTGTGGAGGACGAGGTCGATGGAGTGCTCTTCGATGAACGCCGCGAGATGGTCGAGCACGGCCTCCAGCTCGTCGAGGCGCTGGATCCCCTTCCACCGGCGGCCAATGTGCCAGTCGCTTGTATGGACGATCCTCACGGCCCGGCAGTCTACAGGATCTACCCGGAAAAGGTGCCGCGAACCTGCCTCTGTACTATGAAGAGGCGCCGGTCACACGCCAAATGACGTTGCCCACGTCATCCGCCGCAAGCAATGCCCCGCGCTTGTCGATCGCGACGCCCACGGGCCGCCCCATTGCCTCTCCGTTGTTTTTCACGAAGCCGGTCAGGACGTCGATCGGATCTCCCGCCGGTTTTCCGCTGGCGAAGGGTACAAAGATCACTTTATAACCGCTGCGCGGCTTGCGGTTCCAGGAGCCATGCTGGCCCACGAACATTCCGCTGCGGAACTGATCGGGTAAGGCGGTCCCTTCCGACCAGGTCAGGCCAAGCGAGGCGGTGTGCGGCCCCAGGGCATAGTCAGGCACGAGGGCCTTGGCCACGAGATCGGGCCGCGGCGGCTTCACCCGGGTATCCACGTGCTGGCCGTAATAACTGTAGGGCCAGCCGTAGAAGCCGCCCTCCTGCACGGAGGTCATGTAGTCGGGCACGAGGTCGCTGCCGAGCTCGTCGCGCTCGTTGACCGCTGCCCACAAGGCTCCGCTCTCGGGCTCCCACGCCATGCCGACCGGATTGCGCAGCCCGGTGGCGAAGACGCGGTGGCTGCCGGTCGCGAGGTCCACCTCCCAGATCGCCGCGCGCCCCTCTTCTTCCTCGATTCCGTTCTCGGCCACGTTGCTGTTCGAGCCGACGCCGGCGTAGAGCTTCGAGCCGTCCGGAGAGGCGATGAGGCTCTTGGTCCAGTGATGGTTGCGCGGGCCGGCTGGAAGGTCGACGACTTTGACCGCGGCGGCTTTGATCTCTGTCTCGCCCTCCGTGTAGGGGAACTTCACGATGGCGTCGCTGTTGGCAACGTAAAGGTCGTTTCCCACGAGCGCCATGCCGAAGGGCGAGGTCAGCCCGGTCAGAAAGGCCGACTTCGTCTCCGCGACACCGTCCCCGTCCGCGTCGCGGAGGAGCGTGATGCGGTTGGCGCTGGGCACGGCGCCGCCGGCTTTCTTCTGGAACATTTTGAAGAAGAAACCCTTGATCCCCTTGTTGTCCTCCGGCCGTTCTGGCGCGTTGGTCTCGGCCACGAGCACGTCGCCGTTCGGAAGCACGTAGAGCCATCGCGGATGGATCAGGTCCCGGGCAAACGCGGCCACGGCCGTCCCCTGAGCGGCGACCGGCTTCGCTCCTCCCTCCCAGCCCGTCGCCTTGACGACGTGCACCAGCGGGATCAGCGCTTTGTTGGGGGGAGGCAGCGTGGGATCGGGGCCGGTTCCGGCCGCGACGGGGAGCTTCGCCGAGGAAGCGCATCCGGTGATACCCCCGACGAGCACGACGAGCACGACGAGCAGGCACAGGCCGGCGACTCTCTTTGCCGCTTGGAACATGGGCTACCTCCTGCCCTCGATGCAGCAAAAATCAAGCCTGTGCGGAGAGGATCGACGCGGCCGGTCCACGATCGGGGCCTCTATTCCAGGCCGAATTCACGGCTCCAGGCCCTTGGTGATGAAGACCGTTGCGATGGGATCGCGTTCATCCGAGCGCCAGCCGAGCTTGACTCCTCCGGTGAACGCGCCTTTCTGGTCCCTGGTGAGGAAGACGGGGACTTCCAGGCCCCAGACGGATGAGTCGAAGTCGTATTGGGCGGAGGGGGCGACAGCAAGCGTTCCGAAAAAGCGGCGAGCCTCGAGCGCGGCAACGGTGCTTTCAACCTTCGCGGCCTGTCCCAAAGGCAGCGACGAGCAGCTCTCGAGGACGCTCCCGGTAATCGGGGAGCAGAAGGTTGCGCTGCTCCTGTCTTTGTAATCTCTCTTCCCGGTGACCCGCCCATAGAGGGACCAACTCTCGAACATCGCTCCGCCGGTGAGAGCCAAGGAGTAGCCGGAGCGATCCTCTTTGCTCTTGGTTCCGGCAGGCTCGAAGAAGCTGCGTTCCTTGCGGCCGACCGAGCCTTCGCCTCCCCAGAACCAGGACGTCGTAGTCCCGAAGATCTTGCTTCCCAAACTCTCGACGGCCTCTTCGATCTCCTCTGCCGTGCTTCCTCTTTTCTCCAGGGTCGTCTTCAAATCGGCTAGGTTGCACTCCAGAAGGGAAAGGCGTTGGGTCATGCATTCTTGGCAGAGCGCCGCCCCATAGTCGCTCGGCTCAATATCCCAAGTGAAACGGGAAAAGGCGCCGCTTACTACGATGTCCCCGCTCAGCCCACTCAAGGAGGCGAGAGAGGCCTGTCCCTCAGCCTTGTTGAAGGGAGCGCTGACTTTCAGCGACCAGTCATTGATTCTTCCATCGCTCGTCTGGTCATTCCTGGAGTAGGAGAGGAGTCCTCTGCCATCCTTTTCGCCCGTGATCAGCGATACGGCTGTAGTGACCTGCGGACCGATGTCGCTGGCTCCGAGAGGAAGCTTGGTTGTCTGGAATCGGTCCGTGCCTTGAAGTTGGATTTCTTCTTTATCCTCTGCAGACAGGGTGGGAGCTTCACTAAATTGCTCCACGCAGAGTTTAAATTCTTCCGAGGTCATCGGAGGATTCGCGGAATCTGATGATGGCTGCTGCTGAGCACCTACCTGATAGGTGAACAGAGCCAGGAGTATGCTCATGAGGATTCTTGGGGTTCTCATGGTTGTTCCTTTCCTAGGTCGGTTTGACGCGGAAGAAGCGGTTGTCTCCCGCTCGGGTCTTTCCTTGGGCCACTCGGATCTGAATGGGGTGGCTCGAGATCTCAAGCCGGTGGTTGGTTGGAGGCGTGAGCGTGATTGTACCCGTGGTCCCCGGCGCCCCTTCGATCCCGAACAGGATGAGGTCAAACTCATTCACCTCCACCTGGATCGTCCCGTTGCCGCCGGCGTCCAGCGGCACGAAAGTGCCGTCATGGACGAGAAAACGTCTATTCGCTGCGGTGTCAAACTTGATTTTTACTGCGACCGGCATGGCTGCTCTCCTTGACATGATGTGGAACGGTTGACGCTCTGATTCCTAGACGGACAAACTCGGAAGTCTTCACGGATTCACTCACGGTCTTGTTGCTAGTAGACTCAGCCAGCTCTAAGGAAGGGGGACCACTTGCGCCAGCCGGACCAGCCGGACCAGCCGCCCGCCGCGACGGACCGGGGTGAGGAGCGCGTCTGGGAGGAGGAGATCGAGGTCCTCAATCCCCACTACGGCATCGAGGACGTGCCGCCGCCCGCCGAGACGCTGCTCTATGCCTGGCAGCACACGCTGGTCGACGTCTCTCCCTTCGTCCTCCCCATGATCGTGGCCGGCGCGGTCGGCTACTCCGCGGCCCAGGCCGCCTACATGATCTCTGCCTGCCTGGTGCTGATGGGAGTCGCGACCTTCGTCAATGCCACGTGGGGAAACCGGCTGCCCTCGGTGCTCGGGCCGTCGGCGACGGACACGGGCGCCATGGCCACGGCGGGGGCGATCTTCGGGGCGCCCGCCATGTGGATGGCCGGGTTCGTCGGCGGGCTGTTTGAAACCATTGTCGGCGCGAGCGGCGTCCTGCGTTATCTGCGGCGGTTCCTGCCGCCCTATGTTTGCGGGATCGTCGTGCTGACGATCGGCATCTCTCTCGCCCGGGTGGCGGGCGGATGGCTGTTCGCGGATCCCCGGCCGGAGATGCTGGGGATCGCGGCGCTCACGGTCGTTTCCATCCTGCTGCTCACGGTGATCGGCTACCGGTTCCGGATGGGAGTGCTCGCCCGCGGGTCGATCCTGTTCAGCCTGCTGTTCTGGGGCGTGGGCGTCGCCGGGGCTCTGGGGCTGGCCGACTTCGAGGCGCTCTCCCGGGCTCCATGGTTCGGGCTGCCGCGCCTGTTCGTCTTCGGCGGTCCCGGGTTGGGATGGACGCTCGCGGCCGGGGCGGTGTTCGGGGTGGTGATCGGATATGTCGGCTCGATCGCCGAGTCGATCGGCGACTACGCGGGGACCTGCGCGGTCTCGGGCGTCACGTACCGGATGCATCACATTCATCGCGGCATCACGGTCGAGGGGCTCGCGTCGATGATCGGGCCTCTGTTCGGGGCGCTGCCGCTCACGACCTACGCCCAGAACACGGGCGTGATCGCCACGACCCGGGTCGCGAGCCGGCGGGTAGTCCAGGTCGCGGCGCTGATCCTGCTGCTCTACGGGCTCTCTCCCAAGACGGGCACGCTCCTGGTGCTCATCCCGCGTCCGGTCGTGGGCGCGGTGTTCCTGGTGATCTGCGGCATGATCGCGACCGCCGGACTGCGACTGCTCGCCTGTGGAGAGAAGGACGAGGTCTACCTCGTCACCACCGCCATCTCGCTCATCGCCGCCCTCACCCTGCCGCTCGCCGCCGGGGGTCAGAAAGCATGGCTCGAATCCCTCTCCCCCACGGCGCGGCTCTTCCTGAGCAACGGCGTGGTGATCGCGATCACGCTCGGGATCGTGCTGAATGCGGTGCTCCGGGCGGCGCTGGGAAGGAGATCGGAGCCGCTCTGAACGACGTCGGAGTGGGCGTCAGGGGAGCGGTCGAACTCGAATCCGGTCGTTCGTCACGACCGAAAAATTGCCGACCCAATCGATGCCAGTGGCGAACGCGGCAAGCGCCCGTGCGTTGTCAGACTCCGGGCTGGAGCCTGACAGGCGGAAGAGGATGATGCCACTCCCAGCGGGCAGCCCAAAGCGGAAGGCCAACTCGCCAAAGTCCTTGTCGAAGGTGACGACCAGCCGCTCCTCTTGATGTGATTTCTCGAGGACCTCGAGGTCGGTAGCGCCCCGCATCAACTCCTTGACCGCCATGACGTCATGGCCGAGCCGGCGGAGTTCCCGGATGAGCGGGCCTGGGAAGTTCTCGTTCGCGAGGATGCGCATCGGGCGAGGTCAGGGCAGCGCGTAGACCCGTTCAGAGCGGAGGGTCTCACTGGCATAGGCGAGGCAAGCCTGGATGTCCGCGTCCGTGATGTGATCGTACTGGTCGAGGATCTGCTCCTTTGTATATCCCCGGGCCAGAAGGTCGATGACCAGCTCGACCGCGATCCGCGTTCCTCGGATCACCGGCTTTCCGACGAGGATCTGGGGATCTACCGCAATGTGCTCGCGCCAGTCGATCATACGGTCATTCTACAGGTTCCTCGTGCGCTATTCCCATCCCCTGACGAGAGGGTCAAAGACTCCCTGTAACGGAAACCCCGCCGCCTTCGCCAGTCTCCCGTGTAGTCCCCTGAGAGGAGGGTTCCATATGTACGCACGGCACAGGCGCGAGAGCCTTCTCGCGGTCATCCTCATCCACATCGTGGCGGCCGCGGAGGCGCAGGCACTGAATATCACGGCCGGCAACGCCGTCGATCTGGGCTCGTCCTGGGCGGAGATCACCACGGCTGCGGTCGGGCCGGGCGAGAACCGGTTCTGCCGCGACGGACGCCTGTTCTTCGCCGACGGAAGCGGCGTGCTGGCCACCGACCTCGACGGCCAGGCCGTGGTCTGGCCGAATCCACAGCGGAGCCCGAACCCGCGGACGTTCGGGTACCGGGAGACGTTCCCTCCCGCTGTGATCGCCGACAACCATCTCGTGAAGCTCAAGGACGGCTCCCTGGTCCACACGGTCGAGGCCATCACCTGGAACGACAACGTGAGCCCCAAGCCCGCGTGGTGGGACCAGACGGTGGAGTTCCCCCTGAAAAACGAGGCGCATCCGGGAGGCCGGGCAATCATCTACGTCCGCCGCTCGGACGACTGCGGCGCGACCTGGACCCGGATCACGGACATCGACGCCGCCACCTTGACGGTGCCGTCGTCCTCCGGTGTGCCGACCAAGGGCCTGTGCGGACCCCCCCGGCTCATCCAGAACCCGGACAAGAAGTCCGAGGGGGGCGGCTGGGACGGGCACTACCTGTACGCGGATCCCTACAATGGAAACCTTTTCCTTTCGACTCCCTGCGTCTTCGGGACGAGGGTCAACCGGGAGCACTTCCTGGTGCTGCTGCTGATGTCGTCCGACCGCGGCGGCTCGTGGAAGGTAATCGGCCGGCTCGACACCGTGAACGACTGGGCCGATGCCTGGAGGATGCCGATCAGCTCCCTCCCCTCGGGCCACGTGGCGTTCGGCTATCTCAACTGGCAGCTCAACCAGCTCAAGGTCGCGATCCTGGCCCCTCCCTACCCGCTGATCGACCTGACCGCCAAGGCCGCGGTCCTGGCAACCTTCTCGCCCGGAGAGCTCGGCCCCGGCGCCAAGGTCGACACCCACGTCCCCGGCTATCCGACGCTCGCCCGCAATCCGGGCAAGGGATTCCTCGTCACCACCCCGGAGTGGAAGCCGGCGGGTTCCGGAACGAAGCAGGCGCACCGGTTCTTCAACGTGCCGATCACCCTGCCGCTGCCCGGGATGAAGAAGGAGTTCCCGGAGATCGAGGCCCCGGGCCTGGCGGACATGATCCACGGCACCCTGATCGACGGCACGCCGAGCACCGACCTCCACGCCTTCTACTGGGTGGAGCGCAGCCCGGTGGCCACGACCGTGGAAGGCCAGTCCCAGGACGCGCTCCGGGTGAAGTTCCAGGTCTTCCAGGGCAACACGGCGATCCTGAAGCAGCCCGGAGTGCTGACCATCGCGGACGGGAAGCCGTACGCCTACCGGGCCGACAGTTTCATCGGCGACTACATGGGCGGCGCCTCCTACGCGGGCAAGGACGGCAGCCAGCACTTCGTCGCCGCCTGGAGCGAGCAGGGAGTCCTCCGTTTCAACACGATCTCGCTCACGCCGCAGATCCTGACCGTCAAGGTGCCCGTCGACCTGGATGTGCAGATCGTTCCGCAGACGGTGCCCATGCAGAAGCTCGTCAAGCACGCGCCCTTGCAGGTGGAATCGGAGCCGGCCCGGAAGCCGCGACCTTGAAAATCGCCAGGAGGGTGTTAGGATTTCAAGGTAATGCCACCTCGATCGCGTGGACGTGATCTATCCGGGCGAGCACACGTTCCCTCTCGCCGAGCGCATCCGGGCGGTAGCGCTGCCGCGGTTGTATGAGGACCTCGAGCCGCTGGGGTGACGGGGTCAGTCTGACGAAGGCGCGTACAAAATCACCGAAGACGTAGAAGGACTTTCTTGGCGGTACTCTGTCCCGAAGATCAGCATCCGCAGGATTTGGTCTCCTCTATCTTGCACAAACGAGTTGGACACCCACGGGTATTACAATCTTCCGTATAGCCTCCGCGGGCCAGGGATAGCTCTCGGAGCCCCAGGTTGCGAAGAGTTTCCCGATTCAGGATGAGCTTCTTGCCAAGCTGCTTTTTCATGCTCGACCCTCTTTAGACTGAACAGAATGTTAGGATAGATACAGTGAGTAAGGCCGGTGAACCGAACCGGCCGGAAAAGAGAGCACAGGAGCCATTCTGAGGTTTTCGGAGCCATTCTCAGCGGCTCAGAGTCGCTCCGAGGAACTTCAAGGCGGCTCCAAACGACTTCAGAGCCATTCTCAGGTGCCCAGAATGACTTTGAAGGACTTCAGAATGATCCTGAGGCGCTGAGAATGGCTTCGAGCTGTCCCGGAGCCATTCTCAGTTGCGCAGAGCGGCTCTGAGGTTCTCGGAGTCATTCTCAGGCGTTCAGAGCGGCTCCGAGGAACTTCGAAATGATTCTCAGGCGTTCGGAGTTGCTCCGAGGGACTTCAGAGTGATTCTGAGGCGCTCAGAATGGCTCCGAGCCGCCTCGGAATCATTCTCAGCCGCTCAGAGTGACGCTGAAATCTTCAGAAGGCGCTACCGTCTAGAATCCGTCCTTTGAGCCACTCTACGGCAGGCAGGACATCCAACTTCCGCGCGGCCAGAGCTAGCTCCCGATCGAACGTCACGAACCGATCGGCGCCAGTGCTCGCCGCCAGGTGCAGGGCATCCGCGAAGTCCATGCCGCCGCGATACAGCTCCACTGCGGAGTGGACCTGCTCCGGGGCTTCGACAGAGAGATTCCGGTATCCAAGCAGCCGGACGAAAGTCTCGAGGACCGTTTCGCGGGAGAGTTTATAGCTGTACCTGAGGACCCACTCGGTCTCGAGCAGGACGGTCTTGCTGAGCCACAGGCTTTCCGACCTCATGACCTGGAGCGCAATGGCGAGCTGTTCCGGTTCGTCCGCCGTGACCACCCGGACGATCACGTTGGTATCGAGCGAGATCACCGGCGCTTGCGCGCTCCCGACGCGATTCCGGCTTCCATCTCCGCGAGGGTCTTGGCAGGTCCCTTATATCCCGTGCACCCGACGAGATCTTCGAGCGCCGTCTGGGGCAACTGCCGGACTGGGCGCACCAGCACGCCGTCGCCCTGGTCTTCGAGCACGAGCTCCGTTCCTTCTGTCCAGCCGTGCCGTTGCCGGATCTCCTTGGGGACGACGAGCTGACCCTTCGTGGAGAGTCGGACCGAAAACGCCTGAGAGCCCACTTTTGCCTCCTCTCTCCGCGGCCGGTAAGGCGACGGTAAGACAGCATAGCGCCTGCCTGCCGCTCTCGCAAGCGCCAGCTCAGGGGGGCTCGGAGTGGATTTGAAGGAACGCTGGGAGAGAAAAAAGACGGGGGCGTCTGGCAGCACGCCCCCGATTTGACGAGATACTGACAGGCTACTTCACAGAATCAGGAGTCAGGTCCGAGGGGGCGACCGTCTCGGGCACCGGCGGCTTGGTCGAGGACTTCCGGACGAAGCCGCGGAACGGCTGCACCCCGAACTCGATCAGCTTCTCGTTGTCCTTCCCGAGATAGGCCTTGACACCCTCCCGGAGGCACTTCATCACCGCGTTCCCTTCCTGGATCACCAGCTGCAGCTCCTTCGTGACCTCCTGCTTCAGTGCCGTCACCGCCGCCTGCTGCGCGAACAGGCTGCGGGCGCGCTCCGATTTCCCCCGCAGGCCGACCACAATGACCTCCAGGTTCGGCACCCTCTCCGCGTTGGCGCTCACCGCCGCGTCCATCTTGTCCCATCCGTTCACCGTGTTCATGTACAGCCATTCTTGAGCCATCTCAAACCTCCTTCCCCTTCCGGGGAGGATCGCCCGGACCGTCAGTGGCCCGGGACAACTGCTTGGAATGTGCATACGATAGGGGCGGCCAAAACGTTTGTCAACCCACAATCTTGCCTTTATGCGGATTTCATCCTAGAGTACCCGCATCAAGGAGGTGAAAGATGCCAAGCGACAGAGACTCGCAGGAGAGGCGCAAGATGGCTATCGTTCAGATTCTTCAGGAGGAGGAGCCGATTACCCAGCAGAAGGAGCTCGTCCACAAGCTCCTGGAGATGGGCATACCGGCCACGCAGTCCAGCGTGAGCCGCGATCTGACCGAGATCGGCGCGGTTCGCATCAACGGCCAGTGGATGCTCATAGGCATGTACGACATCGGACTGTTCGAGCGGGTCGCGAGACACGTGACCGAGGTCAAGTTCGCCGGACCCAACCTCGCCCTGGTGCTGACCCAGCCGGGAGCCGGGGCCCTCGTCGCCCAGGCCATCGAGGAGTCCGCGTGGGAGGAGATCGAGGGCACCGTCGCCGGAATCAACTCGGTCCTCGTCCTCACCCACGACGCGTTCTTCCAGACGCTCTTCTCCGTGCGGCTCCAGGGCTATCTGCGCGACGGCGACATCCTCGGGGACACGAAGGGGATGGCCTGGCGGGTTACCCGGAAATTTACGTAGAAGGGCACCCCGCACCAGGTCTAGCCGAGCAGGGGCCAGATCACCTCGGTGAGGAATGGACGGTGGAAGAGGATGGGGAGGGGCAGCACGAGCCAGAAGATGGTCCAGGCCCGGCCGACCCAGGCGTTCCGGGAGATCGGATTGCCCGCGCGCTCCCAGCCCTGCTCGACCAGCCGGAGGATCCCGTGCAAGGCGAAGTAGGCCAACGGCAGGCCGAACCCGCGGTTCACCGGCAGGCTGATGGCGATCTCGTGCAGGAGGCCGGAGACGAGAAACGCGGCCGCCATCGCGGCGGGCCGGCCCACCTCGGGCTCGAGGGGCCGATAGATGCCGAGCGCGGTCATCTCCGAGAAGGCCAGATTCCAGCGCCGCCCCCAGAACTCCGTGAGGCTGCGTGAGCGCAGAGGCGCCCGGAAGAGCGCGTCGCAACGCGCGCCGAGCAGCCGCCAGCCGCCGGCCAGGATGTTGAAGATCCCGAAGTGGAGGATGAGGCTCAGCGCGGGCAGCGCCAGAGCCGTCGCAATGATCGCATGGCCTTCGGCCCAAGTGAGGCGGGCGGCCAGGAAGAGGAGCGCCCCCGCCGCGAGACGGACCACGCCGCTCGCCATCAGCCGGAGGCCTCCGGGCAGCGAGCGGGTCCCCAGGCCCGCGAAGAGGCTGGGACGCATCCCCGGCCAGGCCGCGGCGAAGGCGAGCCAGCGGACGGGCGAGAGTGTCACCCCCCCGGCGGCACGCTCCTCCACGCTGACGACCGCTTTCAGGGCATAGATCAAGGCTCCCGCGATCCCGAGCATGCGGAACCCCGCCGGCTCCCCCGCCGTCAGGCGCTCGGCCCCGACCAGGGCAAGGAGGACCAGCGACCAGGCTGCCATCCGGGCCGGCCTCGGCAAAGCGATGCGGCTGATGGCGAAGCCGAGCGCGAGAATGAGGACCAGGAGGGCCGCGCCGGTCCATGCCACGCGGGGGTCCGACGGCAGGTAGACGGTCATCCTGCCCGGAGATGGCTTACGAAGGCGGCGCCATAGATCAGCACGAGAGAGGCGAAGAGAGTGACCAGGGCGGCCTCCGCCGCCACGAAGATGGCTCCGCTCGGCGCCTGGCTGCGGTCGATCCAGGTGAACTGCAGGACGAGCCGCGTTGCCCAATACACGGCGATGAACCCGCAGACCGCGGTGGCCAGCGGGGTGCGGTCGAGGATCCAGTCCGGAGCGAGCAGGGAGAGGAGTCCGAAGCAGATGTGGAAGCTCAGGATGTAGCCGGCATAGGTCCAGAAGATCTGGCGCGTGAGGGGCCGCAGCCGCGCGGTGTCCTCGCGCCAATTGAGGAGGCCGGGGATGGCGAGGCTGCCGACGGCGAGGGCGAGCTGTCCCAGCCCCGCCGCCATGAGAAAGAACCTGATTGTCATCGATTGTCCCCGATCAACCGCTCAGGAACAGCCCCTGGAGCGTGCCCTGGATCTGCATGGCCGCCTCGTAGGGGTCCGGCGCGTTGCGGATGGGCCGGCCGACCACGATGTAGTCGGCGCCGTTGCGGATCGCCTCCTCGACCGTGACCACCCGCTTCTGGTCGTCCGCCGGCCGGTTCTCGACCGGGCGGATGCCGGGGGTCACGATGATCAGCTTCTCGCCGAACTCGTCTTTGAGGGCCCTCGCCTCGAGGCCGGAGGAGACCACGCCGTCGCAGCCGATCTCGAGGGCGCGCCGGGCGCGGGAGAGGACCAGGCGGTGGACGTCCACCTCGAAGCCCAGGTCCTTGAGGTCTCCCTGGTCGAGGCTGGTCAGCACCGTCACGGCCAGGATTTGCAGGTCGCCCTTCTCCCGGCAGGCGGCCTCCAGGATGCCGTCGTTGCCGTGGACGGTCGTGAATGTGATACGGCGTTGGCGGAGCTGGCGGACGGCCGAGGCCACCGTCTCGGGCACATCGAAGAGCTTGAGATCGGCGAAGACTTTCTTGTCCTGGTCCACCAGCCAGTCGATCAGCTCGAAGTAGCCGCCGGAGGCGAACAGCTCCAGGCCGACCTTGTAGAACTGGACCGAGTCGCCGAGCTTCTCGACCAGGCTCCGCGCCTCGTCGGCGCTCGGCACGTCGAGGGCGAAGATCAGGCGCTCTTCGGGAGGGATCTCCTTGGTCGAGATCCGGATGGGATCTCCGGCTTCCGGCTCCTTCGGGATATCTGCTCCGGCCATGCCTCGAAGGCTAGCACAGGCACCCTCAAGGCCAGCGATAGTGCTGGCGCTCGGCCTCGGTGGGCAGGTTGTCGGGCGCCGGGGGCGCGGCCGGCCGCGTCCCCTCGTTCTGGAGCAGGATGCGGAGCTGGACAGGATCGACCGGCTTGGTCAGGTGGAGGTCGAACCCGGCCTCCTTGGACCTGCGGCGGTCCTCTTCCCGGCCGTAGCCGGTGACGGCGATCAGCTTGGCCGAGGCCGTTTCGGGATCGCGCCGCAGCGCCGCCGCCACCTGGTAGCCGTCCATTCCCGGCAGGCCGAGGTCGCAGAGCACGACTTCCGGGTGGAACTCGCGGGCCGCCTGAACGCCGTCCAAGCCCGAGTTGGCGGTTTCCACCTCGTGGCCGGAGAGCTCCAGGAAGTCGCGCAGGGTGGCGGCGGCGTCCACGTTGTCCTCGACCACCAGGATGCGCCGGTGGCCCGCGTTGGAGTCAGCCAGGAGCGGAGCTTCCGCCAGATCCGGGGCAGGCGCGGTCAGGCCAGCTTTCTGGTCCTGAGCCTGATCCAGCGGCAGGAGCAGGGTGATCTCGGACCCCTGGCCCAGCCCCGCGCTCGCCGCGCGCGCCTCGCCGCCGTGCATCTCGACCAGACCCTTGACCACGGTGAGCCCGACGCCGAGACCGCCCTGGGCGCGGTCCAGGCTCCGGTCGGCCTGGGTGAAGACCTCGAAGATGTGGGGCAGGACTTCGGGGGCGATCCCCTGGCCGTTGTCCCGCACCGAGAGCTCGATCCGTCCGTCCTCGGCGCGGCACGCCCGGACCGTCACGCGCCCGCCCGGCGGCGTGAACTTGCAGGCGTTGTGCAGCAGGTTGGCCAGCGCCTGGGAGAGGCGCAGGCGGTCGCCCTGGACCGGGAGCGGCCCGTCCGGCAGCTCGAGGTCGAGCTCCAGGCGGGCGTGGACGAGCGTCTCCCGGTAGCCTTCGACCGTCTCCTTGACCAGCTCCACGAGGTCCAGCGCTTCGCAGTGGAGCTCGACCTCGCCGCGGGTGACGCGGGAGGCCTCCAGCAGGTCGTCGACGAGCAGGGCCTGGTGGAGGACCTGGCGCTCGGCCGCATCGATGGCGCGGTGCCAGGTCTCGTCCCCCTCGCCCTTGAGCCGCAGGACCTGGATCGCGTTGCTGATCGTGCCCAGCGGGTTGCGCAGCTCGTGGGCGAGCATGGCCAGGAGCTCTTCCTTGGCCCGGTCCGCCCGCTCCAGCGCCGCCCCCTTCTGGGCCAGGCGCAGCGAGAGCTCTTCGAGCTTCTCCTCGTTCAAGCGCGCCCGCCGGACCTGCGCGATCATCCAATCCACCCGCTCGTCGGAAGTGCTGTGGCCGGCCACCATCTCGGGCGGCTGGTAGAAAGCGTTGGGGCAGACCTGGTGGCCGAGGAGGGCGAGCGGGTGCGTGCGCAGGACGTCCTCGATCATGGATGCCGACGACCGGCTGCGGGAATAGCGGCAGAGCGCGGAGGTGCGGCTGCCGGAGAGGAATGCGTTCAGGCCGGCCTCGAAAGCGACCCAGTGCTCGGCGCCGGGGACGTTCTCCAGGAGCCAGACCACGTCCCAGGTGGCGCGCAGGCCGGAGAAGCCGTCGTCCATCGCCTGCTGCTCGGCGCGGCGCAGAAGGTCTTTGAAGGAGTTGGGATCGAAACGGCCCTGGTCGAGCCAGGAGTCGCGGTCGCTCAGCAGCACCAGGGCGCCGCGGTCGATCTCGCGGCCCACGGGGATGCCTTCATCCGCCAGAGTGCGCTCGATGGCGCGGCAGCTCGGGAGCCGGCCCAGGAAGAGGCTCCTCTCGCCCCTGGCGAGCCCCGTCCTCAGGAACGGCACCAGCGCAGCCAGCTTCTCGACGGCGCTCTCATAGATCAGGCAGAGATGGTCTCCCTGTCTTAGCCGTCCGATCCGCCGATCCGTCTCGCTTGCCACCGTTGCCGCCTCCGGGATGGAGCTGAACCCCTGCTCTCATCCGCCGTTCTTTCGACCGGAACCGCGCCCGCCGCGGCTCGCGTGGTCGTTTGTGCAAGAAGCGTGCGCAGACCAAAAACCCCCACCGGGCCTGGGGCCGGTGAGGGTACGGACGGCAGGGTACGGCGAGCGGCTAGGTCGGTTCTTCCGGCTCGGGCTCCGGGGGCAGAGCCTGGGAGACGGTGTCGTGGAAGTACCGGACGAGCTTGTGGAAGCCCTGGAGCATCTCGCTCAGAGCTTGCTCCTCGATCGGCGGGATCGGACGGTTGATCCCGAGGACGTGGTAGACGTCCGAGCCGGTGCGTTCGCCGCCGAAAATATCCTGCCCACCCTGGCGGGTCGTCCAGCCCGATTCGCGTCCACCCGGACGGCGGATCGCTTCCGGCCTCTCGTTGACGATCTGCAGCGAGTTGTGCAGGTCGTTGAGGCTGCAGTCGAGCGCGTCGAGGATCTTTTCCAGCGTGTCGAGCGATGGCTTCTGCTTGCCGGTCTCGTAGGCCGACAGCATGGCCTTGGTGATCCCGGCCGCGTCGGCGACCTGGTACTGCCGCTTGCCCTGCCTGTCACGGAGCCAGCGCAGGGCTCTACCTAGAGCTGTGAAGATTGCCATGCGCGAAATGTACCTTTTCCGGAGCTTTCTGGCAAGCGCAAACTTTTTGGTTCCAGTGACTTACATCGAGAAAAGCTGTTCCCGGAGAGCGACCTTTTGTGCTTGACTGCACGATATGTTCCGCGTTACGGTTGCAGCATTCGACAAGATGTACCTGTAAGCCATCCCAAATCTCACGCCTACGGTTCTGAACTCAACTACTCCGAAGTACGCGCCTCACCGGGTTTGGGGGACTTTTGGAGGGTGTACGAGCCGATGAAAGACTACCATCCGAGTCCGGATCTGCTGAAGCAGTTCGTGTGCGGCACCCTGGACCCTGACGAACGCCGTCGCGTGGTCCGGCATCTACTCACCGGATGCCCGTCTTGCCAGGAGGTTACTCGCGAGCTGCTGCAAGGTCGGACGGAGTTCCCGCCGATAGTAGACTGGGAGGCGTGACGACGCCGTTCGAGAACGATCCGGTCCTGTCCGAGGCGACCGCTCTGGCCTTGGAATTCCCCAGCCTGCTGGCGGTGGTCTCCCGTCTCGCTTCCACCGACCTGGGGCGCGAGCGGGTGCTGGGCCTGGAGCCCTATGGCGACGAGGCGATCCTCCGCCTCCAGCGCGCCCGCTTCGAGGAGACTTCCCGGTTGCTCGCCGAGCGCGCCCTGGTGCCGGACTTCGACGTCCCCCTGGGAGCGCTCCTGGAGCGCCTGGCGACCGGCCGGCCGGCGCTCGAAGGGGCCGATCTGGTCCGTCTGGGCGATCTCGGGAGGGCCACCCGCGCCGCGGTCGCCCGCATTCGTGAGTCTATCCCGCCCTGTCCCCACCTGCTGCGCATGGCGGACGGGTTGCCCGACCTCGATCCCCTCTTGCGGCGCATCGACCGCACCCTCGACCGCCGCGGCGAGGTGAGGGAGGACGCGAGCCCGCGCCTCGCCGCCCTGCGCCAGCAGATCCGGCGTACCCGCGACCAGCTTTACCGCGATCTGGGCGAGTTCGTCTCCGGCCACAAGGACGAGCTGTCCGAGGAGACGATCCCGATGCGCGGCGGGCGCCTGGTGGTCGTGCTCCAGGCCGGGGCCCGGGGGCGGACCGGCGGGCTCGTCCACGGCCGGTCGTCCACCGGCAAGAGCTTCTACTTCGAGCCGCTGACCGTGGTGGAGACCAACAACACGCTGCAGCAGTCGAGCGAGGACGAGGAGGAGGAGCGGCACCGCATCCTGATGGAGCTGATCGCCGAGGCCCGGGCGGCGATGCCCGCCCTGCAGGACCATGCAGACTTCCTGAGCGATCTGGACCTGCTGCAGGCGTCGGTGCGCTTCGGCCAGCGCTGCGATGGACACCTGCCGGAGATCGCGGGACGCCATGAGCTGCGGCTGCTCGCCGCGCGGCATCCGCTTCTCGATCCCTGCCTGGCCGAGTTGAGATCCGAGGCGTTGGGGCAGGCCGGACATTCCGGCGACATCGTCCCCCTGGACATCGAGCTCGGGTCCGACGGCCGGATCCTGCTCCGGATCCTGGTAATCACCGGCCCGAACGCAGGCGGCAAGACGGTGGCGCTCAAGACGACCGGCCTGCTGTCCCTCGCGGCGCAGTGCGGGCTGCCGATCCCGGCGGGTCTCGGCAGCAGGGTGCCTTTCCTGCGCAAGCTCGTGGCGACCGTGGGCGACGAGCAGGATCTCCTCGCCGACCGCTCGACCTTCAGCGGACGGCTGCTGCGCCTCAAGGAGGCTTGGGAGGCAGCCGGCCCCGACAGCCTGATCCTGATCGACGAGCTGGGCTCGGGCACCGATCCCGAGGAGGGCACGGCCCTCGCCGTGGCCCTTCTCGAAGGCCTGCTGGAGAAGGGGAGCCTGTCGGTCATCACCACCCACCTGGCGCTGCTCGCTGCCGCCGCCCTGGAGATGGACGGCTCCACTTGCGCGGCCATGGAATTCGATTCGCAGAGCGGCCGGCCCACGTTCCGGCTCGTGCCCGGCCCTCCGGGCGGGAGCGAGGCGCTGGCCCTGGGGCGCCGGCTGGGCCTCCCCGCCGAGTGGCTGGACCGCGCCGAAGCCCGCCTCGGCACCGAGCATCGCGATTTGCGCAGATTGATCGCCGAGGTGGACCGCGTCCGGCAGGATTTGAGCGATACCCGCGAGCGTTTGGAAATCGAGGCCGCCGATGCCGAGAAGCTCCGCCGCCGCCTGGAAGCCGAGCGCAACGCCCTGGAGGAGGAGCGCCGGAACGTCGGCAAGAAGCTCAAGGCCGACCTGGATGCGTTCCGCCGCGAGACCTCCGAGCGCCTGCGCCGGGAAGTCGAGCGCATGCAGGAACGTTTCGAAGAGGGAAAGCGCCGCGGACTGGCAGCCGAGGCCGTCGAGAACCTCTTCGTCGAGGCTCCCCGTTTTCAGGAGGAGGAGCCGGCGGCCGAAGGTCCGCTGGTCGTCGGCGGGTTGGTCCGGCACATCGGCCTCGGCTGGCAGGGGACGCTCGACAAGCTGGAATCGGAGCGCGCCGAGGTCCTGGTCAACGGCAAGCGCGTGCGCTGCCGGCCCTCGGAGCTGGCCCCCGCCGGTCCAGTTCAGAAGGGTCCGACGAAGCTGAAGCCGGTTCCACGGGAGAAAGCCCGGGATCTGGACGAGTCGGCCTCGGTCGCGCCCGAGCTGAATTTGATCGGGCAGCGGGTCGAGCCCGCCCTGGAGGAGCTGGACTCGTACATCGACCGCGCCCTGCTCGCCGCGCGGAAGGAAGTCCGGGTGGTGCACGGTCACGGCTCCGGCCGGCTGCGGCAGGCGGTCCGCGAGCATCTGCGTTCGCACCGGGGTGTTACTTCCATCCGGTCCGGGGCGCCCAACGAGGGGGGCGACGGGGCAACGGTCGTCACCCTTCGCGCTTGATTCAGGGTCTGTCCAAACAATGAGCCTCGGGAATGTCCACATCACGCCTCAGCTCGTGCAAGCCGTGCGCGATGCGGTGGACGTCGTCTCCATAGCCTCCGAGCACACCAAGCTGCGCAAGGCGGGCCGGCGCTACCAGGGGCTCTGCCCGATGCACAAGGAGAAGACCCCCTCGTTCAGCGTCGATCCGGTCGCGGGCCTCTTCTACTGCTTCGGCTGCGGCGCGGGAGGGGATGCGATCAAGCTCCACATGCTGGCGACCGGGGACGACTTCCCGGCGGCGATCGAGGCGCTCGCCGGGCGCTATGGCATCCCGCTCCCGAGCCGCGAGACCCGGGCCGGCGGGCGGACCGAGCGCGACCTGGAGGGAGCGCTTCAGGCCGCGTCCGAGTTCTTCCGCGACCAGCTCCGCAAGTCCTCCTTCGCCAAGGAGTACCTGGAAAAGCGGAAGATCCCGCCCGAGCTGATCGAGCGCTTCGGGCTCGGCTACGCGCCGGACGGCTGGCGCAACCTGATCCCCGCCCTCCAGGCCCGGGTGCCCTTGGCTGACCTCGAAGCCGCCGGGCTCGTCGCCCGCTCCGACAAGGGGGGCGAGCCCTACGACCGCTTCCGCAACCGGCTGATCTTCCCGATCCACAACCCGTCGGGCCGGCTGGTCGGATTCGGCGGCCGGACGCTGGGGGACGACCAGGCCAAGTATGTGAACTCCAACGAGACCGACCGCTTCCACAAGGGGCTCCTTCTCTACGGCCTCCATCACGCGAAGAGGGAGATCCGGGAGAGCGGCCGGGCGGTCCTCTGCGAGGGGTACTTCGACGTGATCGGCTCCGTGGCCTGCGGGCTGGAAGGGTCGATTGCCGGCATGGGCACGGCGCTCACTCCCGAGCAGGCCAAGCAGCTCTCGCGCTACGCCGAGGAGGTGGTGGTCGCCTACGACGGCGACAACGCCGGGGAAAACGCCTTCCGGCGCGCCCTGCCGCTCCTCCTCGCCGAAGGTCTGGGGGTGAGGCGCGCCCGCTTTCCCGCCGGGCACGACCCCGATTCGCTGAGGATCGAGGCGGGGTCCGAGGCGGTCGAGGCGGCGGTCCGCGATGCCGAGGACGCGGTCGTCGCGGAGATCGAGCGGCTGGTTCCGCCCGAGGCCGGGCGCGAGCCGCAGCTCCAGGCCAAGGCGGCGACGGCGGTGACCGAGCTCCTGCGGCCGATCCCCGATCCGATCCTGCGCTTCAGCTACGCCCGGATCGCTGCCGAGCGGTTGGGAGTCCCGGTCGAGATGCTGAGCCGCCGGATTGGCGGAACACAGCAGAGAGACGAGCAGCCCGCGCAGACCCCCCGCAGCCCCGTGAAATCCGACGGCCTCTCCTGGAATATCGAGAAGCTCGTGCTTGCTCTACTGCTGGAGGCGACCGAGCCGGTGCCTCCATTCGAGGACCTTCCGCAGCCCGAGGCGTTCCTGGACCCAGAATGCAGGAATATTTACCAGGTCTACTGCGCTCTATATGCAGGAGGGGTTGGGTCCCCCCCCGACGCACGGGCGGTTCTCTCGGAGATCGGCTCGGAAGGCGGGACGGTTGACCAGATGGCCGGTATTCTGCTAGAAAGGAATATTACGTCTGGGAGATTGGGCCTGCTTGAATCCCTCGAAAAGCTGGAGGACCGCTGGCGGAAGCAGCGAAGCCGCGAGCTGGCGGGAAAGATCCGGGAGGCGGAGCTCCGGAAGGACTCTGTGCGCCTCCAAAGCCTGTTGGAAGAAAAAAGCCGTCTGAGCCAGCATCGAGGGTTCCGCTGGAGCCGCGAGGGAATCTGATCCTGTGACGCGCTCAAAAGCCCATAGGAGAGCACTTTTGACTATTTCGAGCCTCACACCCGTCGAAGAGAAGTACAGCTCCGTCAAGCAACTCATCGAGCTTGGCAAGGAGAAGGGCTATCTCCTGTACGACGAGATCTACGAGATGCTTCCCGAGGAGGTGGTCAGCCTTCCCGACGAGCTGGACGAGATCTATCTCCGCTTCTCGGACCTCGGCGTGGACGTCATCGACCGCCCGGAACGCTACCAGAACCGGGACGACTTCGAGTCCGGCAGCACGAGCGATTTCGACAAGAAGGAAGACGAGACCACCGAGTTCGGTCTCACCAGCCATGAGAAGACGAACGACCCCGTCCGCATGTACCTGCGCGAGATGGGCACCGTGCCGCTGCTCGACCGGGAGGGCGAGGTGGAGATCGCCCAGCGGATCGAGCAGGGCGAATGGCTGATCTACGAGGCCCTGTGCGAGAACCCGGTGGTGCTGCGCGAGCTCCTGCGGCTCAACGAGATGGCGATCCGCGACAAGCGCATCCTGCGCGAGCTGATCAACGCCGATCCCGACGAGCCGCTCGACGCCAAGTCCGCCGACCGCATCAAGCTGAATCTCAAAATCTTCGAGCAGATCGCGGTCAACGACCGCGAGATCCTCGAGCTGCGCAAGCGGCAGAAGCGCTGCAAGCCGGACGGCGACAAGTACCTGGAGATCGAGCGCGAGATCGACCGCCTCGTGGCTAAGATCGCCAAGGACATCCGGACGATCGACTTCAGCGTCCAGACGCGCAACCGCCTGGTCGACTTCCTCAAGGACATCGACCGGCAGTTCTCCCGCTTCGAGCAGGACATCAAGCGGGCGCAGACGGCGCTCAAGAAGGAGACCAGCGAGGAGCTCAAGGCCCTGCACCGCCGCCGCATCGAGAAGTACCGCGGCGCGCTGCGCGAGCTCGAGGAGCGCTACGACATCACGCATGCCGAGGTCGCCGCCACGATCGACAAGATCCGCCAGGGCGAGGGCATCTGCGAGCGCGCCAAGGAGGAGTTGATCGTCGCCAACCTCCGGCTCGTGGTCTCCATCGCCAAGAAGTACACGAACCGCGGCCTGCAGTTCCTCGACCTGATTCAGGAGGGCAACATCGGCCTGATGAAGGCGGTCGAGAAGTTCGAGTACCGGCGCGGCTACAAGTTTTCCACGTATGCCACGTGGTGGATCCGGCAGGCGATCACGCGGGCCATTGCGGACCAGGCGCGGACCATCCGCATCCCGGTCCACATGA